>NZ_CP036170.1:3286655-3658040 GCF_004295125.1 [Clostridium] scindens ATCC 35704
TCATGCGCCTCCCAGTCAAAGGTCTTCTTCTCCTGCAGAAGGCCCGGTATCTTGGCGATAATCTCAGTCCCAAATACCGTCTGGCCTGTTTTTACCGCCTGCAGTGCCGGTAGGATGCTGTTGTAATCCTGCTTCAGCAGATAGCCCTTCACGCCATATTTCAGCGCCTTTACAATGTATTCATCGTCGGAAAAGGTAGTAAGAAGCAAGATCTTTGCTTCGGGATACTCCTTTAGTATCTCCCGGGAGGCAGCCAGCCCGCTTACATTCTTCATGCGGATATCCATCAGAAGCACATCCGGCTTGTGCTCCCGGTACAATCTTAGCGCCTCGCCTCCATCCTGTCCCATGCCAGATACCCGGATCTCTTCCTTGGACTCCAGTATCGTCTTCAATGCGCTGGATACCAGCACGTCATCATCTATAATTACAATATTCAAATCCCTACCTCCTCTTTCTTCGGCACCGTGATGTAGATTCGGAATCCCCGCTCCTTTCGGATCTGTATGGTTCCGTCCAGCGCCTCGATCCGCTCCTTCATATTCTGTATCCCGATTCCCCGGGCACCATCCTTTACTTCTTCCGAACCGCTGACGCTTCCGTTATCCTCGATTACCAGCTGGTACAGCCCCGGGTGCTCTCTTGCAAGAACGCTCACCCGGGTAGCGTTGCTGTGCTTTATGACGTTGTTAAGCGCCTCTTTTACAATCATGATAAAACTATACCTGATCTCCCTTGGGACATCGTATCCCATATCATATTCCAGATGGGCCTTACAGAAGGTGAAATCGCCCACCAGCTCCCCCAGAACTTCCTTCATATTGATGGACTCGTCGTGAAGGTCGTGGACGCTTTGACGCACGCTGCTCATCGCGGCATTCAAGGTAACCTCCAGCTGGAGCAGCGGTTCTTTTAAGTTCTCTTCCCTGCTGATGGCCTTCATGGCTCCCACCATAAGAATCGACCTGGACAGCATATGGCCCACATTATCATGAATCTCCCTCGCGATCCGGTTGCGCTCCCTCAAGGTGGCTGTATAGATCTCATAGTCCTGCTTCTCCAGCAGATTCTGGTTCTTCTCCTTCAGTAGAAGATTCAGTTCTGCGCCGTCATCCCTGGTCTTTCGATACTTATGCTCCAGTTCTTCAAACTTTCCGGTCTGATACTGGATCAGCATAGCCACCGCGCATCCAAGCGCTATAAAGCACATAATGTCTGGCTCCTTTGGTCCATAAGAATTCAGATAAAGCCCCGCCAGGACAGCAATCAGTATATACTGTCGGTAATCCAGCAGGCCATATAATACGAGCGGGGTGAAGAGCAAGAACTGCGGGATTACGATTGATATTGCAAGAAAAACGATGGCGGATGCAAGATTCCACTTCCGGGAATCCCGATAGAGATTGGATGCCCCATAGATAATGGCCGCAAGAAAGGCGACGAGAAATGCCGTATCAGCCGGCACCAGCAATACGGTGGCAAAACAATATATCAGCAAGACTGTCTGGTCGATCGTTCTCTTCATAAATATACGTTTCCTCATAAATGCCCGGATGGGCATGACATTTGTCACTTGCCATCCTGACAACTGACACTTACATTATAAACGCCAGGGCTTTATACTACAAGTAACAAATCACAAAACAGAAAGATCCATAAGGAGGAACACCCATGATCCACATTGAAAATCTGGTAAAACGATATGGAGACCTGGTGGCGCTGGACCACTTAAGCCTTAATATACAGGAGGGAGAAATCTTCGGCCTGCTGGGTCCCAATGGGTCCGGCAAGACTACCGCCATCAACTGTCTGCTCGCGCTGTTAAAATATGACAAGGGCACCATCACCATATTCGGAAAGCCCATGCGTCCCAACAGTTATGACATCAAAAAAGACATCGGGGTAGTCATGCAGAACGTGGCAGTCTTTGAACAGATGACCGTCCGGGAGAACATCGACTACTTCTGCGGCCTGTACGTCAAAGACAAGGAAAAACGAAGAAGCCTGGTGGAGGAAGCCATCGCGTTTACCGGCCTGGAAGACTTCGAGAAAATGAGGCCGAAGAAACTATCCGGCGGGCTCCTTCGCAGGCTGAATATTGCCTGCGGCATCGTGCACAAGCCTAAGCTTATCATCCTGGATGAGCCTACCGTAGCCGTAGATCCCCAGAGCAGGAACAAGATCCTGGAAGGCATTATGGAACTGAACCGCCAGGGTTCTACCATCATCTACACTTCCCACTACATGGAAGAAGTAGAGCAGATCTGCTCCCGCATCGCCATCATTGACCACGGAAAGGTCCTCGCCACAGGAACGACGGAGGAATTAAAGAGGATGATCAAGACCGGGGAGACCATCACCATCGAGGCCATCTCGCTGACTGACTTGGAACTGGCCGAGATTCGCCAGCTGCCTCATGTATTCGATCTCTCTTACGAGGAGCAGATACTGAAGATACGCTTAAGCAGCGCCAAGCATAACCTGGTGCGCGTACTGGATTATCTGAAGGAAAACGACGTCTCCTTCGGCCGGGTATTCTCCGAACTCCCCACCTTGAATGACGTATTCCTTGAAATCACCGGCAAAGAGTTAAGAGATTAGGAGGCACGCTATGCTACACTTACTGAAATACCGATTCATACAGACTGTAAGAGACTATCCCATCATGTTCTGGGCGCTGGCCTTTCCTCTGATCCTTGGAACCTTCTTCTACTTCTCTTTCGGCAGCGCCGGCCTTGATGGAACCGGAGACTACGAGTGGGATCCTATCAAGGTGGCCATAATCGAGGAAGACTTAAGTTCCAAGAATGCCGAATCTTTCCAGGCCTTCCTTGAGAAACTGGAGCCCGACACGCTGGACATCCAGGATATTTCTTCCGAATCTGACGCAATCAAAGCCTTGAAAGAAGAGACCATCCTTGGAATCTATTACGTAGACGATATCCCTTCTCTCTCCGTAGGGAAAAACGGGATCAATGAAAGCATCCTGTCTTCCCTTCTGAAAAATTATAACCAGAACGCGGCCATGATCCAGAAGATCGCAATGACTCATCCTGAAAAGATGGGCGCGGCTATTGAGGCAATGAAGGATTATCATCCGGAGACCAGGAACGAATCCCTGGGCGGAAAAACGCTGGACCCTAATGTGCAGTATTTCTTCGCATTGATTGCCTACGCGTGCCTCTCCGGAGCGTTTCTGGGCGTCCGCTCCAGCCTTGACAGCCAGGCCAACCTGTCTGCGCTTGGCGCCAGGCGCAGCATAACCCCTACCCATAAACTGAAGCTGATCCTGATAGACATGACGGTGCTGTTCATCATCCATTTCATTAACATCCTGGTTCTCAACCTGTATCTTATAAAAGTGCTGGGAATCAGCCTTGGAGATAATATCGGCGCGCTGCTGGTCGTGGACTTCATGGGAAGCATGATCGGCGTAAGTTTAGGAATCGCCTTCGGGTGCCTCGGCAAACTGTCTACGGATATGAAGCTGGGACTTACGGTCGCCATCACCTTGATTCCGGGATTCCTGGCTGGGCTGATGTTCGGCAATATGAAGAATATCATCGAACTTCACTGCCCAATCATCAACCGGCTGAATCCGGCCGCCGTATTAAGCGATGCCTTTTACTGCATGAGCGTATATAATGACGCGCATCGCTTTGCAAGAAGCATCGGCATTCTTGCCATCATGAGCGCGCTGTTTCTGCTCATTGCATACCTGGGCATAAGGAGGGAACGATATGACAGTATTTAAAGGTTTTATGACTATCACCAAACGCAATCTTAATATTTTATTCCTGTATATCGCCATCTTTCTGGCCATATGCTTTGCCATCCAGAAGATGGATGTCCAGAACACCGCCAAGTCCTACAGCATGGAAAGCCTAGATATCGCGGTCATCGACCGGGACGGCGGGGAACTGGCTAAGGGAATGGCCTCCTACCTGGAACAGTACCATACCATTAAAGACATGCCCGATGACAAGTCGGTCATCCAGGACCGCCTCTTCTACCGGGAAGTCAATTATGTAGTGACGATCCCGAAGGATTTTGAAAGCAGATGCCTGAATGGAACAGAGACGCTTCCCGTCATCAAGGTTCCCGGGAGCACTACCGGCTACTATGTAGACCAGCAGATCGACACCTTCCTGAATAACGTGCGGGTCCTGACTGCCAGCGGATTCTCTCTTCCCGAAGCCATTGCCGAAGTGAAGGAGAATGCAAAGGAGCCGGCGGACATAACGCTGATCGATAAGAATGGGCATGGGGGCCGACGGACGATGTACTCCTTCATGTACCAGTATATGCCTTATATCCTCCTGTCCATCCTGTGCTATTCCTTGACCTATATCATGATCGCCTTTAATAAGCCGGATGTCAAAAGGCGGATGCTGTGTTCCGCCGTATCCGGCAAACGGCAGAACGCCCAGCTGATATTAGGCTATGCGGTCATCGGCCTTGCAGTCTGGGTGTTGTGCAACATGCTTCCGGTTCTCATGTATGGAAAGGAATTTTTAAAGGATCCGCACCTGCCCCACTATCTGTTCAACAGTTTCCTGCTGATGCTGGTATCCCTTTCGATCTCATTCCTGGTGGGAAGCCTGGTACGCAAGGAGGAGATGATCAGCGCAGTGGTCAACGTAGTCTCCCTTGGCCTGTCCTTTATCAGCGGGGTGCTGGTAAGCCTGGAGGTGTTAAGCAAAGGAATCAAGACCGTTGCACGCTTCCTTCCGATCTATTGGTATGAGACCGGCAACAACTTGATCGCCAACAACCACACGTTCAGCAGCACCCAGCTGAAATCCCTGTATACAGGGTACGTCATCCAGATTCTGTTCGCCCTGGCATTCTTATTCATAGCCCTGGTGATCATCCACAACCGGCGGCAAAGCGCGAATTAGCAAGAGAAAGAAGGAGCCTTTGATGAACTTAATCATCAAAGGCTTCCTTTACTTTATCCATAAATCCTTTTTTCTTCTTGCCGCTCTTGGGCTCGGAATCGCTTTCAGACGCGGTTCCCAGCGTATTGCCGGTCAGCTCGTCAAATCTTCGAAGCGCTTCTTTCGCCTCCTGGCTTAGATGTTCCGGGGTCTGGATTACCAATGTCACATAGTGATCGCCCCGTACCTGGGAATTGCGAAGGGATGGAACCCCTTTTCCTTTCAGCCGCACTTTCGTATCCGTCTTCGTGCCTGGCTTCACATTATACAGAACTTCCCCGTCTACCGTCTTGATCCGGATATCCGCGCCGATCGCCGCCTGGGCAAATGAGATTGGCACAGTGGAGAAGATATGCATATCCTGGCGCTGGAATATCGGATGCCTGGATACGTTAACCTCTACCAGCAGATCCCCTCTTGGGCCGCCGTTTACGCCCGGTTCTCCTTTTTCGCGGATACGCACGCTCTGTCCATTGTCAATGCCGGCCGGTATCGTAACCGCAATCTTCTTCTTATTGGATACATATCCCGTTCCACTGCAATCCGGACATTTTTCCCGAATGATCTTGCCGGTTCCGTGACAGTCCGGACAGGTCTGAACATTCTGCACAGTTCCAAAGAAGGACTGCTGCGTATATACTACCTGGCCTTTGCCTCCGCATTTTGGACAGGTTTCCGGGGAGGTTCCCGGCTTCGCGCCTGTGCCGCTGCACTTCGGGCATGGATCTTTTAAGATGACCTCGATCTCTTTCTCACAGCCGAATACTGCCTCTTCAAAAGTAATCCTTACGCTCTTGCGGATATTCATGCCCTTCATAGGGCCCTGGCCTGCACGGCCCCTGCGGCTGCCGCCGCCGAACAGGTCGCCGAATATGTCGCCAAATATATCGCTGAAGTCCGCCCCGCCAAAATCAAATCCGCCGAATCCGCCGGCGCCTCCAGCGCCTCCTTCAAAGGCAGCATGGCCGAACTGGTCGTACTGGCGCCGTTTCTCCGGGTCACTCAAGACTGCATAGGCTTCGGACGCTTCTTTGAACTTCTTCTCTGCTTCAGCGTCTCCGGGATTCATATCAGGATGGTATTTCTTGGCAACCTGTCTGTATGCTTTTTTTAATGTGGCGTCGTCGGCATCTCTGCTGACGCCAAGCACTTCATAGTAATCTCTCTTTGATTCTGCCATCTTTTATCCCTTTCTTTCATGTACATAAGGAAGTTCCGCGAGACTAAGCTTAAGAATATATAATCTCGCTTGAGTTTCGCGGAACAGTATTCGCACTGGGCTTATACTTCCTTATAGTCACCGTCTACAACATCGTCTCCCTGGAAGCCGTCCGGTGCAGGGCCTGCTCCCGGATTCGGGCCTGCTCCCATGTTCGGGTCTGCTCCCTGTGCTCCGGCTGCTGCTCCGGCCTGTTCATACATCTTAGTAAATAATTTCTGCGCGCTCTCCATCAGTTTCTCTTTGCCTGCCTTGATCTCGGCAATCTGCGCGTCTGATATGTCATCCATGTTTACTTTTTCAAGGATTTCCTTCAATGCCTTGCAGTCCGCCTCAACGGTAGCCTTATCTGCAGCATCAATCTTATCTCCTACATCGCCCAGGGCTTTTTCCGTCTGAAATACCAGGGCGTCCGCATCATTCTTTGTATCAATGCCTTCCTTGCGCTTCTTATCCTGCGCCTCGAATGCCGCTGCTTCTTTTACCGCCTTGTCGATCTCGTCATCAGACATGTTAGAGCCTGCCGTGATGGTGATATGCTGCTCTTTGCCTGTTCCAAGGTCTTTTGCGGATACATTTACAATGCCGTTCGCATCAATGTCGAATGTAACTTCGATCTGCGGTACTCCGCGTGGAGCCGGCGGGATTCCGTCCAGCCTGAACTGTCCCAGAGACTTGTTATCTTTGGCGAACTGTCTCTCTCCCTGTACGACATTGATATCTACGGCTGTCTGGTTATCTGCCGCTGTGGAGAAGATCTGGCTCTTCTTGGTAGGAATCGTCGTATTTCTTTCAATCAGTCTTGTTGCAACGCCGCCCATCGTCTCGATTGACAGTGACAGCGGAGTTACATCCAAAAGAAGGATATCGCCTGCACCCGTATCTCCGGCAAGCTTGCCGCCCTGAACGGATGCACCAAGCGCTACGCACTCATCCGGGTTCAGAGATTTGCTTGGCTCTTTGCCTGTCAGACGCTTCACTTCTTCCTGGACAGCAGGGATACGTGTGGAACCGCCAACCAGAAGTACCTGGCCCAGTTCGGAAGCGGTAATGCCTGCGTCAGAAAGTGCTCTCGTTACCGGCTCGGATGTCTTTGCCACAAGGTCATGCGTCAGTTCATCAAATTTTGCCCTTGTCAGGTTCATATCAAAATGCTTCGGGCCTTCTGCTGTTGCTGTAATAAATGGAAGGTTGATATTTGTGGTCGTTGCAGAAGACAGTTCCTTCTTTGCCTTCTCTGCCGCTTCTTTCAGTCTCTGAAGCGCCATCTTATCGGCAGACAGGTCTACGCCTTCCTGCTTCTTGAATTCAGCAATCATATAATCCGTGATCTTCTGGTCGAAGTCGTCGCCGCCCAGCCTGTTGTTACCTGCGGTAGATAATACCTCGATGACGCCGTCGCCGATCTCGATGACGGATACGTCGAATGTACCTCCGCCAAGGTCATATACCATGATCTTCTGTTCTTTCTCATTGTCAAGTCCGTAAGCAAGCGCTGCCGCAGTAGGCTCATTGATGATACGCTTTACATCAAGGCCCGCAATCTTGCCTGCATCCTTTGTAGCCTGGCGCTGAGCGTCATTAAAGTACGCTGGCACAGTAATAACCGCCTCTGTTACCTTTTCTCCCAGATATCCTTCCGCGTCTGCCTTAAGCTTCTGAAGAATCATTGCGGAAATCTCCTGTGGAGAATATTTCTTATCATCGATCGTCACTCTGAAATCAGAGCCCATCTCTCTTTTAATAGAAGAGATCGTCCTCTCCGCGTTTGTAACTGCCTGACGTTTTGCAGGCTCGCCCACAAGACGTTCCCCTGTTTTTGTAAATGCTACGACAGATGGCGTCGTTCTGGCGCCTTCCGTATTTGCGATGACCGTTGGCTGGCCACCTTCCATAACAGCCACGCAGCTGTTCGTGGTTCCTAAATCAATACCAATGATTTTGCCCATTATAAAGACCTCCTGTTTTATTTTCTAAATTATCTGGAATTAGTTTGCTACTTTTACCATGCTGTGCCTCACTACGGAGTCACGGTACATATAACCTTTCTGGAATTCCTCGGCTATGATATTCTCGCCAAAGTTCTCATCTTCCACATGCATCACTGCATTGTGGAGATTCGGGTCAAATTCTTTGCCTACCGCTTCGATCGGCTTAACGCCCAATTCTCCCAGCACGGTCATTAACTGCTTATACACCATCTCCATTCCCTGGATAAATGGGTCTTCCTTGTCTTCTTCCTTGACAGCGTCAAGCCCTCGCTCAAAGTTGTCGACTACCGGAAGCATCTTTTCTATGATATCTTTCGCTCCTATCTCGTACATCTGGGATTTCTCCTTTTCCGTACGCTTGCGGAAGTTATCAAACTCTGCCATTTGACGAGTGAGCCTGTCAGTCAGTTCCTCAATCTTCTCGTCCTTTTTATCTTTCTTATTCTTCTTGCCAAATAACTTCTTGCCGGATTTTTTATCTTCGTCTTCCTCATCCGGCTCTTCTTCCTCATCCGGCTCTTGTTCCTCATCCGGCTCTTCTTCCTCGTTATCGGAGACCTCTTCGTCTTCGGAAGCCTCTTTGGCGTTCTCTTCTTCTGCCTGATCTTCCCCGGGCTCGCCTTCCGGCAGTTCCCCGGCCGACTTTTTGGCTTCTTCCACAGCCTCTTTTACCATTTCTTCCTGGCTCTTTTCCTGATTATTCTCCAAGGGTTCTTCCACCTTTCCTATTCTTTTCTATGAAACATTTCATCCAATTCGCTTTGCAGCCGCTTCATGGATTTTAATACATGCTCATAATCCATTCTCTTTGGCCCGATAATACCTATGGTTCCCTTCATGCCGTCGCCTAATTCATAAGTGGCGGTGACAACGCTGCAATCCTTCATGGTCTTGACCGGCGTCTCATCACCGATGTAAACCTGAATGCCAGTATTATCTTCCTGCGATAACGTCTGCGTTACCAACTCGCTAAGCTGCTGCTTTTCCTCAAAGGCGCTGATAATCTCCTGGGCGCTTTGATTATCGCTGAGTTCCGGATACTTGAAGATGTTCGTGGCTCCGCTTGTATAGATCTGCATATCATCATCCACCTGGATGACATCCGCCACCGCATCCAGAACGTTTCCAACCACCTCGCTGTGTATGCCTGCCTGCTCCTTCAGCCTTGCGATCAATCCAAGATTGATTTCCTCGATAGACATGCCATTCAGCGTCGTGTTCAAAAGCATATTCAATTTCAACAGATTCTCATTGCTGATTGGCTCGTCAATGTCAATAATCTTATTCTTGATTACATTGCCTCCAAGCACGATTACCGCGATGATCTGCTCATCGTCTACCATGGACAGCTGAATGAACTTAAGTTTGTTCTCATTGTTCATGGGCGTAGATACCATCGTTGCATAATTCGTACTGTTAGCCAGGACCTTTGCTGCCTGTCTTAGAAGTTGATCCATCTTATCTGCCTTATCCAGCATCTGTTCCTGCATCTCGCTCAGTTCCTGTTCTTTTTCTTCCATCAGCATATCTACATAGAGTCTGTAGCCTTTATCCGAAGGAATGCGTCCGGCCGACGTGTGAGGCTGCATGATATAGCCCATCTCTTCCAAGTCCGCCATCTCGTTACGGATGGTTGCAGAACTTAAGTTCAGATCCGTATACTTCGATATGGTTCTGGAACCAACCGGCTCGCCTGTCTCCAGATAGTTCTGGATAATCGCATGAAGGATCTTAAGCTTGCGGTCACTAAGTCCATGTTCTGATACCATCTATCCTCCTCCTTTCGGATTTTGCTGTTAGCACTCTACATTTTCGAGTGCTAACATCTTCGATTATTAATTTAGCACTCCCTTTTTCTTTTGTCAACACTATTTATACAATTTTTATAACTAACTCCTGGCTGAGTTCGTTTCCATAGATGACCTGGGGAATTCCCACCTCATTTTGCGCGGCATTCAGAATCTCCCGAAAGCGCGCCCCATCCTTCCCGCCCGCGGGCAGATGGATTGCAGATACCCGGCGCGCTCCCAGCGAATGTCCGTACAGATGCAAGTGTCTCCCAAACGGATCAGAACCCCTGCATTGTCTACCTGCCGGATTAAGATATCTCTGCAATCCAATCGATTACCTCCTTCACCTGCTTCTGCCTTTCTATGGCGGATTCTCCTTCTGCCGCGTCCGTGGCGGCGTCTGACAGATCATAACGCCTGCCTCTGAATGCCTTCTCGATCGCCTGCGGCAGGCCTATGTCCAATGCATCCGTATATACCTTTATCTCCTTGATGACGAGGTTTTCCAAGTGCATCTGAATCTCTACTTCTCCCCAGCCGAACCGTTTCTGGTGGATGATCTCGCACGCCGGAGACTGTCCATATACCCATTCCCAGGAACAATAGGATTCATAGATCTGCCGGATCTTCTCTTGATCCTCCCTGCTTAATTTCAGAATCTGCGCCGTACCATATTCCTTCTGGAAACTTTCCGCCATCTGCTCCATAATTCCCTGTGTCGTGATTTCCTGGTTCAAGTCCCTTAGGTTGCACACCCTGGATCTGACGGAATCGACGCCTTTCGCCTTCATTTTCTCTTTAGATGGCGTCAGATAGCGGGTCATCCTCTCCTTGTCCACGTCCACCATCAGCGTTCCGTGCTGCACATTGCAGCTGGCCGTCTTAGAATACGCATTGCCGGAAAATTTAAGTCCTTCCTTGGTCAGTATATCATTCCGGCCGGAAGCCTGCGTCTCAATTCCGTAGAATCCGCACGCATCCGCGATGATCCCGGACTGTCTTTTCAAGTCATACATCTCTGGAGACGCAAGAAATGTGAAGCAGACATTTCCCATATCCTGGTAGACCGCACCACCCCCCGTCGTCCGACGGGCCACATAGCCGCCTTCCTCTTCCAGAAGCCTGGCTCTGCATTCTTTCAGGATATTCTGATTCTTTCCTATTACTACAGTATGCTCATTCTGCCACAGGTACAAAATGACATCCCCTTCTTTTACCAATGTCTGCAAGTGGGCTTCCACTGCCAGATTGTATCTTGGATCATTCGATTCTGCCCATATGATGTAATTCATATTTTCCCTCCTCATTATTATATATAAATGCTGTCCTTATTGCTCTTCACCAGCCCTTTCTCCAATTGTATAACAGCATTATAGTACAGGTAAAAACAGCACAATGTCCATGCATTGTGCTGTTTGACTGATAAAACTGCAATATTATGTGATTTTCATTTAGGCCTTCGCATCATTGTGCAACGGCGCTAGCTTAATTCGACTTTCTGCGCTTCTTCCGGCTTAAAATCATTCTCCAAGTCATAGATGTTGTGCCCTGTAGATTCACTGAGCACTCTGCCTTCCAGAGAATAGCAGCGGATGAATCTCTTTCCGTCCACGCTTGACCAGTGCTCCACGTCCCAACTCATGTATCCGTCCTCGTCGCTTTTCTTTTCTTTCAGATACAGATCCACTTGGCGTCCGTCCTTCATCTGCTGAATCAGTCCCTTGGTTCCGTCCACTTCCACTTCTACCTTATTTACTTTGTCATAAATCTTCATAGCATTCCCTCCGCTAATCTCATATTAACTTACGGTATGATTATACCTTTAATAAGAGGAAAAAACAATACTTGTGAATCCGCTCTTGACAAATCGCTTTTTCTATCGTATTATTGTACTAAGTTTATAATACAGTAATACATTAGTACAGAAGGAGGCAATCTCATGACTGCAATATTAAGAACCAATCATCTGACCAAACGATATAATAACCGGGCGGTCGTAAATGACCTGTCCATGACGATCCATGAAGGAGATATCTATGGTTTCATCGGCAAGAACGGCGCGGGCAAGACCACCCTCATCCGTATGATTACCGGACTTGCATCTCCCAGCGACGGAAATATCCTGCTGTTCGGAAGTCCCGAACTTAAGGAAGGCCGCTCAGCCATCGGAACCGTCATCGAATCTCCCGCCTTTTATCCGGGTATGACCGCAAGGCAGAACCTTATTGTCCAGTGCAAACTGCAAGGCATCCGTGACGAATCCCAGGCAGATGCCATTCTGACTCTGGTGGGGCTTGATGATACCGGACATAAGAAAGCCAAAGACTTCTCTCTGGGAATGCGCCAAAGGCTTGCAATCGCCATTGCCCTGATTGGAAGTCCCAGACTTCTGATACTGGATGAGCCAACCAACGGTCTGGATCCGGAAGGAATCAAAGAGGTGCGCGAATTAATCCTGAAACTGAACCGGGATCGTAAAATCACCGTATTGATTTCCTCCCACATCCTGGGAGAACTGTCAAAATTCGCGACTCGCTATGGCATCATCCATCACGGAAAGTTAATTGAAGAATTTACGGAAAATCAACTGTGGGAACGCTGCAGTTCCAAAGACGGTACCAGGCAGATGGACCTGGAAGATTATTTCTTAAGCAGAATAGGAGGAAGATAGCATGCTGAACTTACTAAAAAGCGATTTCTACAAACTCGGGAAGGCAAGATACTTCTGGGTATGCCTGATCCTTACCGCGGCCCTGGCTGCAGGGACCGTCTTCTTAATGGACTTTGCCTATAAGATGGCCGGGGAGCAGATGACCCAGCAAGTGGAACAAAAGCAGCAGGCCATGGATGAAAACGGAATCAACGTGACTACCGAGGGCGTTCCGGCAAGCCGCGAGGAACTGTCAGCCTCCCGTCAGATGGTAACCTTTTTTGCAGGCAATACCACGCTGATCCTAGCAGTTCTCATCTCTCTTTTCGTAGGCAGCGAATTCAATCACGGTACCATCAAGAACATTGCCTCCAAGAATTATGGCCGCTCCCAGATCTATGCTTCCAAACTGGCTGCCGGCGTTCTCTGCGGAATCCTGTTCACCTTTATCTATGCTGCTGTCTCTATGGCTGCGGCAACTATCCTGTGGGGATTCGGGGATGTGAACGCAGGCTTCTGGCCGGATGCCCTTAAGTCTGTCGGACTGGAACTATTGCTGACAAGTGCCTTTGTATCTATCTTCGTAATGTTCAGCATGCTGATCCGCCAGAATGGAGGCTCGCTTGCCGCTAATATTTGTTTTCTGGAGTTTGTGTCGCTGATCGTGATGCTGGGAGAGATGCTGATCAAAAAGATCAGTGGAAAAGAAATTATCCTGAGCAATTATCTGATTGACACGAATATGAACGCCATCACGGCAGGCCTTAATAAAGCCATCGCTGTACGAAGCCTGTGCGTGGCTTTTGGCTTTTTCCTGGCTGCCATGCTGATTGGAATGTTAAGTTTCCAGAAGCGCGACATCAAATAAAATTAACCGCTGGTTCATTTATTGTTCCGTCAGTTAACTTTCCCTCCATTGTCTGAAGTCGGAGGCTCTGCTATGATATTCTTAACCCGAAGATGCACAGATAAATAGGAGGAACTATGATATGAAAATTAATGAAATGATACGTACCAGACGCAAGGAAATGAATCTGACCCAGGAGCAGGTGGCTTCCCGCCTTGGCGTGTCCGCTCCGGCCGTCCACAAGTGGGAAACGGGGAACTCTTATCCGGACATCACCCTGCTTCCTGCCCTGGCAAGACTTTTGGGCACGGACCTTAATACCCTGCTCTCCTTTCAGGAGGATCTAAGCAGGCAGGAGGTGGATCAGTTCTGCGCTGATCTTTGCCAGATGATTGAGGCGAAAGGGTTCGCGGCCGGCTTTGAGGCTGCTATGGATAGGACTGCCCAGTATCCCAACTGCGATGCCCTGGCTTACCTTGCTGCTGCCACGCTGGAAGGCTGCCTATATCTATTGTCTGCTGAAGATGCCGGACCATACCAGAAACGCATAGAAGCACTTTACGAACGGGCTTCTCACGGTGATGATGCAACGATACGGGGCCTGGCCAGATCCATGATCATCAGCAAATCCATGGCCCGTGGAGAGTATGAAAGGGCGCAGGAACTGCTGGATGAGGACAAAGAAATTTCAAAATCGCTCTTCCATCATGTATTTCTGCAAAGCAATCTCTACCTTCAGCAGGACAGGCTCGAAGAAGCTTCCGAACTGCTGGAGCGGGAATTGCTCGGCAGCGCCGGCAACATCCAGTCAACGCTTCTCATGATGCTGGACATTGCGCTAAAGGAACAGGATATGCACGCAGCTTCTTATATAGCCCAAGTCTCTGAACAGACCGCTCATCTATATGACCTCTGGTCCTATAACTCCTATGTGGCAGGCTTCCAGCTGGCCGTATCGGCAAGAGATGAATCGGAAACGCTAAGATATCTCCAAAAACTTTTAGAAGCGTCTCAAACCAGCTGGGATATAAGTGCCTCCCCGCTATACCGCCACCTGCCGGAAAATGGAGGGGCATTCCTGAAGGACCACTTCCCCGCAGGCCTGGCAAACTCCATGAAAACAGATGAATGCCTAACGTTTCTCCACGACAATCCAAAATTCTGGGAACTGGTCAAAAAGTATGCTAATGATTAGTCCTGGCCGTACAGCCAGAATTCGAACTTCTTATAATCCAGGAGGCCCTCGCCTCTTAACTTGCTAAGTTCCGCAGACATGGCGCTTCTTTCTACACAGAGATAATCTGCCAGTTCCTGCCTGTTAAATGGAATAAAGAAGTGCCGGCTTCCAGCCTTTTTGGACTGTGACGACAGATAAGACAGCAATTTTTCCCGCGTACTCCTTTTTGAGATATGGCCAATCTTCTCACTGAGCATCACATTCTTTCTTGCCAGAATATATACCATGTTCTCAACCATCTTCTGATGAAAGGGGCAGGCCGTCGGGCAGACGGAAAGGATGCGGCCAGCCTCGAGAAAGAGCACCTTGCTCTCAGATATGGAAGTGATGCTGACCGGGCTGTTCTTTATGCCCGCACAGGCATACGCTGCGCCGAATAGTTCGCCCGGCTCCAGCATCTCCTGAATATTCCGGTTTCCGAATACATCTTCATTCTCCACCTGCACGCACCCCTTTAGGATTACCCCTACCTTCTTAAGCGTCTCTGCTTCTGTAAGGATCCGCTCATTTTTTCCATATGTCTTCATCTGTCCGTCCAGGCAGGATATCATCTCTTCCATGTCCTGCTCGTTTACCCCTGTAAATAACGGAGACATCTGTAAAATTTTTATGTCATTTTTCATATTTTACCTCTTTTGTTGGAAATACAACATATCTTCTGATTTTATTATAGTAGACTAAGCCTATCAAATCAAGGAGGTAAGACGATGATCAGAAAAATCATTCGAATAGATGAAGAGAAATGTAATGGATGCGGCGCCTGCGCAGATGCCTGCCACGAGGGCGCGATCCAGATGATAGGCGGGAAAGCCCGTCTGACCCGCGAGGACTACTGCGACGGCCTTGGAGATTGCCTGCCGGCCTGTCCCGCGAACGCCATCACCTTTGAAGAGAGGGAAGCCCCGGCCTACGATCAGGCAGCCGTAAAAGAACATCTGGCGAAGACCCAGAACCAATGGCCCGTACAGCTCAAACTAGTTCCCACCCAGGCTCCTTATTTTGACGACTCGGATCTGCTGATTGCAGCCGACTGCACCGCCTATGCTTATGCTGACTTCCATAGGCAGTTTAGTAAAAACCGGATTACCTTGATCGGCTGCCCCAAGCTGGATGCCGTCGATTATACGGAAAAACTTGCCGAAATCCTGAAATCCAATGACATTCGAAGCCTTACCGTCGTGCGCATGGAAGTCCCCTGCTGCGGCGGCATCGAATACGCCGCAAAAGAGGCGCTTAAGGCAAGCGGCAGATCCATCCCCTGCCAAGTAGTCACCATCGGGATCAATGGCACGATCCTCTAGTTAAGCTATCCTTTCAGATATTTTATTTCATGAATTTGTCTATGGCCTGGTTCAGCCGCTCAATGGCTTCCAGGTCATTTTCTTCCACCGCTTCCACGATGCAGTGGTTCATGTGGTTCTTTAAGACCACCTTGCCCGTATTATTGATGGCCGAGCGCACTGCTGCCAGCTGAATCAGCACGTCGCTGCAGTCGGCATCCTTCTCTACCATCCGTTTTACGGATTCCAGGTGGCCGATGGCTTTTGACAGGCGATTGATGACCGCCTTCTTTTCCTGCTGGCTATGCACATGGCCATGGTGCTTAAGCTGATGATCTTCCAGTCCATCCTCATGGCTGTGGGGCGTCATCTGCTCTTTCTCTGTATGTTCCATAGTGTTTCATCCACCTTCTTATGCTTCTATCCTTTTTTCAAATACTCCATCCACCTTTTGATCTCTTTTTCCTGCCCCATGTCCCCTGGCTCATAGAACCTGGCATCCTTGATCTCTTCGGGAAGATACTGCTGCTTCACATAGTGGTGGGGATAATCATGGGCATACTTATAGCCGATGCCGTGGCCCAGATTCTTAGACCCTTTATAATGAGCATCCTGAAGATGGGCCGGTACGCTGGTCTTCTGGCTCTTTACGTTTTCCATAGCCCCGAAGATCGCATTGGTGGCCGAATTGCTCTTAGGCGCGGTTGCCACGTATAAGACTGCCTGGGACAGAATGATCTGCGCTTCCGGCATTCCAATCCGCTCTACTGCCTGTGCCGCGGACACCGCCACAGTTAGCGCCATGGGGTCTGCATTTCCCACATCCTCGGAAGCGCAGATCATAATCCTCCTTGCGATGAACTTGATATCTTCTCCCGCATACAGCATCTTCGCAAGATAGTATACGGCAGCATCCGGGTCAGACCCCCGCATGCTCTTGATAAATGCGGAGATGGTATCATAGTGGTTGTCTCCTGTCTTATCGTAGCGGACTACCCTTTTCTGGATGCACTCCGATGCCACAGGGAGCGTGATATGAATCTTTCCGTCATCGCTCCTTTCTGTGGTAAGAATCCCCAATTCAACGGCATTCAACGCATTTCTTGCGTCTCCGCCCGAGATGTCAGCCAGAAATTCCAGCGCGTCTTCCTCGATCACCGCATCGTAACTGCCCATGCCCTTTTCGACGTCATAGACCGCGCGGCGGATCACCGTCTTGATATCTTCCTTGTCCAGAGGATGCAATTCAAAGATGCTGGAGCGGGAGATCAATGCGCCGTTTACCTCAAAATATGGATTCTCAGTGGTTGCGCCTATTAAAATAATGGTCCCGTCTTCCACGAATGGGAGCAGATAATCCTGCTGGCTTTTATTAAACCGGTGAATCTCATCCACGAAAAGGATGGTTTTCTTCTGGTACATGCCCAAGGTTTCTTTGGCCCGGCCCACCACTTCCTCCATGTCCTTTTTCCCGGCAACCGTGGCATTGATCTGGGTAAACACGGCGCTGGTAGTATTGGCGATCACCTTGGCAAGCGTCGTCTTCCCGGTTCCCGGCGGTCCGTAAAATATGATAGAACTTAACTTGTCCGCCTTGATCGCACGGTAAAGCAGCTTGTCTTTTCCTATTATATGCTGCTGCCCCACCACCTCTTCCAGCGTGGACGGTCGCAGCCTGGAAGCCAGCGGCGCTTCCTTGTCCAAATTCTTTTCTCTAACGTAGTCAAATAAATCCATCTTCCGTTCCCTCTTTCACAATCTAACGCCTGTTATTCCAATTCTGCAAGCAGATCCCGTATGGCTTCGCCTGCAATCAGAAGCCCCGCTACCGGCGGAACGAAGGATATGCTCCCCGGAAGGGCTCTGCGGCATCCCGCGTCTTCTTCTGTCTCCCGGTCTGATACATCCACAGGCATTTCCTTGGAATACAATACCTTCAGATGCCGGATTCCCCTTGCTTTCAGTTCTTTACGCATCACCTTGCAAAGCGGGCACACGGAGGTCTTGCTGATGTCAGTAATCTCAAACAACTCGCCGTGCAGCTTATTCCCGGTTCCCATGCTGCTGATGATCGGGATCCCGCATTCCAATGCCTTCTGTGCCAGGGCAATCTTGGCCGTCACCGTATCGATGGCATCGATGATATAGTCAGGCCGCTCTTTTAATATCTCTTCTAGATTCCCCGGAAGAATGAATGTCTCATAGGTAGACACCTGCGTTTCCGGGCAGATATCTGCAATCCTTTCTTTCATCACTTCCGTCTTATACCGGCCAATCGTACTGTGGTAAGCGATGGACTGCCGGTTGATATTGGTCAGCGAGACCTTGTCATTGTCTACCAGTATCAGCCTGCCAACCCCGCTTCTTGCCAGCGCCTCTATGCAGTGGGAGCCCACGCCCCCCACGCCAAGCACCATGATGCAGGTTCTGCGAAGCTTTCGGAGTCCTTCTTCTCCAATTAATCGTTCTGTTCTTGAAAATTCATTTATCATTTCTTTCTACCATCTATACCTTTTCATTTTATCTAATCCAGGATCAATTCATCCACGGTTACAAACTCGAACCCCTTCTCCTTAAGGATATCTACAATGCGAAGGGCAGCATCCACGCTGGAATCATAACAGTCATGCAATAGAATAATATCATTTTCCTCGGCTTCCGTCACTACTTTATTCACAATTTCATCCACATTCTCCGTGGTCCAGTCCAGCGGATCTATGCTCCATATGACCGGCATCACTTCCAGGTCTAATTCCAGCCTGCGCTGCCATATCCCAAAAGGCGGCCTCATGTATTCCACATGCTTTCCCGTAATTGAGAAGATTGCCTCATCCGTATCCAGGATCTCTTTTTTAGCCTCGTCGTCCGATACCTTGGCGATATCCACATGGTTGTATGTATGGTTTCCGATCAGATGCCCTTCTTCAAACAGCCGTTTCACAAGTTCGGGATTTTCCTTGGCATTCTTTCCGATCAGAAAGAAAGTGGCTTTTACATTTCTTTCCTTCAGTCCGTCCAAGAGCCTTCCCGTACAATGGACGCTTGGCCCGTCATCGAATGTAATGGCGATCTTCGGAGCCTCCGCTACCATAGTAGAACTTACATACTCCACCGCATCCGTCACGGCTCTCTCCTCTGCGGCTTCCTTTGCAGGCTTGTTTTCATTCTGCCCGGTATGCATGGATATTCCCAGCAGGTTGAACAGGCAGAAGGTATATAGCAGCCCGCATAATATCTTTATTTTATGCCTCTTGATTCTCTCCATCCGGCACTACCTCTGATGATCTGCGCTTCATTTCATGTATATGAGGATATGCAAAGCAGTATGTAAGCCATTGCAATATATATTGGAGAATGTTATAATAGCCAATGTTATTTAGGAGGAAAAAATATGTCAGATATACAGACGAAAGAATATCCCGAAAGGGAAAATAAAATGGGAACCATGCCGGTTCCGAAACTATTGATCACTATGTCTCTGCCCATGATGATCTCCATGCTTGTGCAGGCACTGTACAATATTGTAGACAGCATGTTTGTTGCCCAGCTCAGCGAGGACGCCCTGACCGCAGTGTCGCTTGCCTTTCCGATTCAGACGCTGATGATCGCGGTAGCATCCGGTACTGGCGTCGGCATCAATGCGCTGCTTTCCAGGAATCTGGGAGAAAAGAATTTTGAAGGCGCTGACAGTGCTGCCAAGAATGGCCTGTTCCTTGGAATTGCAAGCTGTATCGTATTTGCCGTAGTTGGACTTCTGGGCTCCCACTTCTTCTTTGCCTTGCAGACGGATAACCAGACCATCGTCAAATATGGCACGGAATATCTTACCATCATCACGCTGTGTTCCGCAGGGATCTTCCTGCAGATTACCTTCGAGCGTCTGATGCAGTCAACCGGAAAAACCATTTACAACATGATTACCCAGGGAACCGGAGCCATCATCAATATCATCCTGGATCCCATCATGATCTTTGGACTGTTCGGCTTCCCCAGGATGGAAGTCGCCGGGGCAGCCCTGGCTACCATAACCGGACAGGTGGTGGCAGTGTCCATGTCCTTTTATTTTAATGCTACCAGGAATAAAGAGATCAATATCAGCCTGAAGGGATTCCGTCCCCACGCTAAGACCATTGCCATCATCTATGAAGTAGGCGTTCCGTCTATTATTATGCAGGCTATCGGATCTGTCATGACATTTGGAATGAATAAGATCCTGCTCATGTTTTCTTCTACGGCTGCTGCTGTATTTGGCGTGTACTTCAAGCTGCAGAGTTTTATATTCATGCCGGTATTCGGACTGAATAACGGCATGATTCCGATCATCGCCTACAATTACGGCGCCAGGAATAAGAAACGTATCACGCAGGCCGCCAAGTTAAGCGTCCTGATCGCCGTAACGATTATGATCATAGGTCTGATCATCTTCCAGACCTGCTCTGGATTCCTGCTTAAGAATCTGTTCGACGCTTCCGAGAACATGCTGTCCATCGGCGTGCCCGCGCTTCGGATCATCAGCCTCAGTTTCCTGTTTGCGGGCTACTGTATCATCGTAGGCTCTGTCTTCCAGGCGCTTGGCAACGGCGTTTACAGCCTGATCGTATCTGTTGCCAGGCAGCTCCTGGTAATCCTTCCGGTTGCCTATCTGTTTGCCAGATTTTTCGGACTTTCCATGGTATGGTGGTCCATCCCGATCGCGGAGATCGTCTCCGTTATCCTGTCCACCCTACTCCTTCGGCGCATCTACCGGCTAAAGGTAAAGCCATTGGAAGGCTGATACAGCAAAAAGGATATGTCCGCCACAAAGTGGCAGGACATATCCTTTTTGCTATCTCTTCTTTTTCACGCTCCATCCGAATTTCCCAAGGGGCTTCCCAAGGCTTAAGTATTCTCCATGGGAATAGGTCAAAAGTCCTGTGGAATTCAGTTCGAATTTCCCGTTCTTTTTCATATATGCTTCATCTACCTGGACGGCTGCCACTTCTGCCAGAAACATATGATGCGTTCCCAGTTCCTTCACTTCTGTCACCTTACATTCGATATTCACCGGACTTTCCTGTATAGTCGGTGCATAGCGCAGTTTCTCGGCCGCACCTTTTGTCAGATGCATCTTTGTCCATTTATCTACATCTTTCCCGGATCTGACGCCGCACCAGTCTGTAGCATAGGCCAGCGACTCTGTGGTCAGGTTGACCACGAATTCGCCGGTCTCCTTGATCATGTGATAGGAATACCGCTCCGGCCTGACGGAGATATAGAGCATGGCTGGATCTGAACAGACTGTTCCTGTCCATGCCACCGTCAATATATTGGCATTTCCTTCCTTATCCGCCGAGCTTACCATCACCGCGGGCAACGGATACAGCATATTGCCCGGCCTCCACACCTGTCTTCCCATTCTTTCATTCCTTCCTGTCTTTTTCAATATTTCCTGTATGCCTATTGCTGAAGCGCTCCCACCAGAGTCGGAATCAGCTGTTTCTTTCTGGATACCACGCCTTTCAGGATAATCTTATCCGTATCCTCTCTCAGATCATAGGCATCTATGATATACGCCTTTGCCCCATTGCCGAAGCACAGCAGTTCCGTAGATTCATCCAGGATATCCGTCAGCATGAAATAGATCATCTGCAGCTTATGAGATTCCAATACCTTCGGCATATGCGGTATCAGGGTCTTCTTGATTTCTTCTAACTCATCCCGGTTCATGGAGTTAATCTGCCCCACGCCGAACACGATGTCATTGACCGTAAACTGCTTGAAGTCCTGGAAGCAGATGTCCTCCGCGCTCTTTCCCTTCAGGCTGCTTCCTGCCCGGAACATCTCCTGAGCCATCTGCTCCAGGTTGATGCCTGCAATCTTGGCCAGCCTCTTTGCTGCCCTCTCGTCCACAGCAGTACAGGTAGGAGAACGGAACAGCAGGGTATCGGATATAATCGCGGAGCACAGAAGCCCGGCGATGGTTGGCGTGATCTTAACGCCGGCCTCCTCGTACATCTGATAGACGATCGTCGCCGTACAGCCAACCGGCTGGTTCCGAAAGAACACCGGCCCTATGGTCTCAATATTCCCCAGTCTGTGATGGTCAATGATCTCCACGATATCAGCTTCTTCGATGCCGTCCACTGCCTGGGACTTCTCATTGTGATCCACAAGGATCACCTTCTTCTTGCTTACATCCATGAAGCGCCGCCTGGAGATAAAGCCCTTAAAGCGGCCATGCCGGTCCAGTATGGGGAAATCGCGGAACTTTTTCTTTGTCATGACTTCCTTGATATCTTCCACGTAGTCGCTCATACGGAAGGTAACCAGAGGCATCTTGCTCATAAAATGCTTGACCGGGATGCTCTGGTTGATCAGCCTGGCTGCCGTAAATGTATCATGAGGCGTGCTGATAATGACGATACTTCTTTCTTCTGCCTTCTGCACCAGTTCTTCCGATACCTTGGCTCCCTGGCAGACCACCAGGCAGCTGGCATCAATATCTACCGCGCAGGCCTGGGATTCGTACCGGTTCCCCAGTATAACCAGATCATCCTTCTCAATGAACTCTGCCATCAAGTCCGGATTGGAGGCTCCGATCGCCACCTTCCCCTTTGTAAAATAGCCGTGCTCATTGCCGGTGACCAAGGTGCCGTCCAAGGTCCTGATGATATTCTTATACTGCGTCTTGGCGTCTGAAAGTACCCGGTTATCATAGACATCCATATAAGACGTGGCAATGTCCCCTGTCGAGATGACGCCGACCAGTTCCTCATCCTTCAGGATCGGAATGGTCTTTACATTGTTTTCCTTCATCTTTGCCCAGGTGTCTTTGATGGACACATTTGGCTCAACTCCATCAATCTTATGTATGTCCATGTCCTTGACCTGAAGTTTGACATTCTGAAGCAGATCCGGCGCGTCCACCTTGAATTTCTGCAGCACGTAATGCGTCTCTTCATTGATCTGCCCCGCTCTTTTCGCAACGTATTCATTCCCCGTAACTTCGCGTTTCAAGTGCGCGTATGCAATGGCCGAGCAGATGGAATCCGTATCCGGATTCTTATGTCCCACAATGTATACCTTGCTTGATTTCTTTCCCATAGTTCAACATCCCCTAATCATAAGTTCTTAAAGTAAGAGTGCCATCTTTTTAGGGTTTCGTCAACCACAAATTCCAGAATATGTGTTTTTTTCTTTGAACATACCTGCCATTATATGCTATACTAGAAACAGCATGTGAAAGCATATGAGTCTTACTATTAGGAAGGGATAATACTATGAGCGAAGAATTATTACAAGAAGAAGCAAAGCAAGAAGAAACAATGGCAGATCTGGAGGAATATTTCGACGATGCCAATCCATGGAATCTGGTGCAGTCATATATGGACAACAAGACCGTTCTTCCGGTAAAGGTAGAAGGTATCGTTAACGGCGGCGCCATTGCCATGGTAGAGGGACTGAGAGGATTCATTCCTGCATCCAAACTGTCCTTATCTTATATCGAGGATCTGGAGACGTATCTTTTAAAGGATATCGAGGTCAGGGTCATCGACGTAGACCAGGCAAACAACCGCCTCGTGCTGTCTGCTCGTGAAATCCTCAAGGAGAAAGAGAAAAAAGCCATGGAAGAAAAGATTGCCAATGTCAAAGTAGGCAGCGTTCTGACCGGCAAGGTAGAAAGCCTGCAGAACTACGGCGCATTCGTACGCCTGGAAGACGGGCTGTCCGGCCTGGTGCATATCTCCCAGATCAGCCAGAAGCGCGTGAAATCACCGAAAGACGTGCTGACGGAAGGCCAGGAAGTAGGCGTTAAGATCATTGGCGTAAAAGACGGCAAGATCAGCCTCAGCATGAAGGCTTTGGAAGAGGTACAGGAAGAACCGGTAGAAAAAGTGGAGATTCCTAAATCTGAGAACATCGGAACCAGCCTTGGAGATCTGTTCAAGGATCTCAAGTTCTAAGAAACGAACAGAAAAAGAATAAGGCCGGAATCCGCGCCTGCCATGGCGTCAGATCCCGGTCTTATTTTCTTAAAATGCTTTTGCCTGCCCTTTGTCAATTTTCTATTCTGCTACGACTCTTGTCCAAATTCCATCTCATCAATCAGCGCAGCCGCGTCCTCCACGCATTGGGTACAGCAGATCAGCGGCTGAGGCCCATCCATGTTCTTAAGATCCCGGCAATAGATGGAACCGTTCTTTTCCGTAAACTTCCTGGCAGCCTCCCGGAATCTGGCATAGGTATCCATCTTGGTCTTCAGAGGATGTTCCATATCGCCGGCGCTGTTTGCCAGGCTTATCACCAGGAACATTCCCGTTACGGCCCCGCAGGTATCCCGAAGGCCTCCCATGCCAAGGCCGAACCCTTCGGTCAGCCGGAAGACATCCTCCTCCTTGACGCCCAGTTCCTCGCAGTATGCGCAGGCCACTGCCTGGCAGCAATTGTAACCTTGCTTAAACTTTTTGACAGCAAGTTCTTTATTGCCCTTCATTCCATTCATCTCCTTTACTTCTTGCGTTCCTTTTCTAATTCTTCCAGCCATACATCTGAGCAGGCATCGCTTGGCATTCTCCAGTCTCCCCTCGGCGAGAGGGCCACGGTTCCCACTTTTGGGCCATCCGGCAGGCAGGAACGCTTGAACTGCTGGGTGAAGAATCTCCGGCAGAAAGTGTGAAGCCACTTATAGATGGTCTCCTCATCGTACTCTCCTTCAAAGGAGCGTTTTGCAATCCGGTATATCTTTCCCGGCTCATATCCGAATCTGAGCAGATAGTACAGGAAAAAGTCATGTAATTCGTATGGCCCTACCAGATCTTCCGTCTTCTGCGCGATCTCTCCGTCCTTTGGAGGAAGCAGTTCCGGGCTTACGGGCGTGTCCAGCACATCATAGAGCACGGCTTTTAGTTCCGCATCCTCGCAGGAGTCCGCATAGTAGTGCACCAGATGCCTTACCAGAGTTTTGGGAACGGATGCATTTACTCCATACATGGACATATGATCTCCATTGTAGGTTGCCCATCCCAAGGCCAGTTCCGACATGTCTCCGGTACCGATCACGATTCCGCCTGCCTGGTTGGCCACATCCATCAGCACCTGGGTCCGCTCCCTTGCCTGGGAGTTCTCATAAGTGACGCTGTGATCGTCAAGATCATGGCCAATATCCTTAAAATGCTGCTCGACGGATGCTCCGATCGGGATCTCTCTCAATGTGGCTCCCAGCTTGCGGGACATCTTGCAGGCATTCTGATACGTCCTGTCTGTTGTCCCAAAGCAGGGCATGGTCACCGCAACGATGTCTTTTCGCTCCATCCCGAGGGCATCGAATGCCTTTGCAGTCACCAGCAGCGCCAGGGTAGAATCTAAGCCGCCGGAGATTCCGACTACCGCGCTTTTCGCCCTTGCATGGGAGATCCGCTTCTTAAGCCCCATGGCCTGGATCATCAGAATCTCCTCGCAGCGCCGCGCTCGCTCGCCTTCTTCTTCCGGCACGAAGGGCCTGGAAGGAAACGTCCTGGTAAGCGCGGTCTCCTCCTTGCAGATCGTAAATGGTACGCGGATCAGCTTCGGCTCTTTCGCAGTCTGGAAGGTGGTATTCTTCCTTCTCTCCCCAAGCAGACGCTTGATGTCAATCTCTGTGTAGATAACGCCATTTTCAAAGCGCCTGCCTTCTTTCAGCACGCTCCCGTTCTCGGCGATCAGATTATGTCCGCCAAATACCAGATCCGTGGTAGACTCCCCTTCTCCCGCATTTGCATAGAGATATCCGCAGATCAGGCGGGCGGACTGGCCTTCTATCAAATTTCTTCTGTAGGTGGATTTTCCGACGGTCTCATCGCTGGCGGAGCAGTTTGCGATGATCACTGCCCCTTCCCTTGCGGCCTCTATGCTGGGAGGAACGCTGGACCAGGCATCTTCGCAGATCTCTGCGGAAACCACCAGCGATTCCATGGAATCTGCCACGAACAGAAGCTGTGGTCCAAAGGGCATCTTCTCTCCATCAAACAGAATCTCCCTTGCCACAGACGGTCCCTCGGTAAACTGGCGCATCTCATAGAATTCTCCATAGTTTGGAAGGAAGCTTTTGGTGGTCAGGCCTAAGATCTTTCCCTGGTTCAGGGCAGCCGCCACGTTGTACAGTTTTCCCTCCACCGCCACAGGAACGCCGACAAAGATCAGCGCGTCCTTTCCTTTTGTATGGCTCGCGATCTTATGGAGGGCTGCCCTAGCCTCTTGAAGCAGTACTTCCTGGGTAAACAGGTCGCCGCAGGTATATCCCGTCACGCACAATTCCGGGAATGCCACCACCTTGGCTCCTTCCTTGACAGTCTCGTCAATCAGGCCGCAGATCTTTTCTGTATTATAGGTAACATCCGCCACCCTGATATCCGGAGTGGCTGCCGCTACCTTTACAAATCCATGTCTCATCTTCATCCTCCCGCTTTCTTATTTGCTCCGTTTTATAATTTCTTTCAGTTCATCCACTGAATACTTATATGCCGCATTACAGAAATGGCATTTTACTTCAATCTCTTCCCCGTCATCGATCATCTTCTGGATCTCCTTTTTGCCTACGCTTACGATCGCCTTTTCTACCCGTTCCTTGGAGCAGTTGCAGTAAAACCGGGTCGGAACCGTATCCGTAATCTCAAGGTCCAAGCCTGCCAGAAGTTCCTCCAGCAGTTGCTGGGGCGTATAGCCTCGATCCAGCAGTTCAGTCACGGAGGTGATATTCTTAAGATTCTCCTCCAGCCTGGCGATCGTCTCCTCCTGCGCAAATGGCATCAGCTGGATGATGAATCCGCCGGCGCGGCGCACCGTATTGTTCTTATTCATCAGCACTCCAAGTCCCACAGAAGACGGCACCTGCTCAGAATTGGCAAAGTAATAGGTCAGATCCTCCGCGATCTCGCTGCTGACCAGGATCGTCTGTCCGGAGTATGGCTCTTTGAGCCCCATATCTTTGATTACCTGTAAAAGTCCGATGCCGACAGCGCCTCCTACATCCAGCTTCCCGTTTTTAGCCGGAAGCAGCACATCAGGATTATTGACATAGCCTTTTACATTGGCCTTGCTGTCCGCTGTAACGGTTATCCCGCCCAGAGGCCCGTCCCCCCGGATCTGGAGGGTCAGCATGTCCGTATCATTCTTCATCATGCTCCCCATCATAGCGCCAGCGCTCAGCAGACGTCCAAGAGCCGCCGTAGCCACAGGGCTGGTGTTATGATGCTCCCTTGCCGTCTCTACCATTTCTCTTGTTGTAGCGGCAAATGCCCGGATCTGGTTATTTGCCGCTGTCGCTCTTACAATATAATCTTCCATTCTCATACTCCTTTTTTATTTTCCATATTCCTGGGCAATCACGCAGATGCGCTCGCTGTCATACATGGGCACATCCCTGGTATAGGCATCATAAGCCGTAAGGTATCTAAGCCCTGCCCGCTCGATCAGATTCTTTATCTTTTCCAAAGTGTACGCCTTCTGGTAATGCGCCTCCTGGTATTTCCGGTACAGTTCAGGATCTTCCTGGCTCTGCACAAACAAGGTCAGTTCATATTCATTGATCCCCTGCTCCTCATCATAATAATTATCCCAGATAAAACTACATTCCTCCCGCTCTTCCGCGAACGTTCCATCTCCCAATACTTCCCGGTATTTATATTCTGTATTAAAGTCAAAGATAAATATACCCTGGGGATCCAGATAATTATTCACCAGACGGAATACTTCCTGTAATTCTTCTTCATCCGTCACATAATTCACGGAATCGCAGACGCTTAGCACCGCCCTCACCGTGCCATACAGTTCGAACTCCCGCATATCCTGCAGCAGGTACAGGATGTCATGGCCGCTGTTCAGGCGCTTTTCCATGGCAATTTCCAGCATATCCTCGGAATTATCCACGCCTATCATATCATAGCCCTTTGCTGAGAGCAACTCTGTCATGCTTCCTGTTCCGCAGCCAAGTTCCAGCACCAGCCCGTCACTTATCTGGTACTCCTTCAACATTCTTTCTATATAATCTGCCCACTCGTCATAAGGCACATTGTCCATAAACGTATCATATACTTCGGCAAAATTCGTATATGCTTCCATCCCTTCACTCCTTTTATCCTGACACTCCCACACCATATATAGTATAACAGAATTATCCAAAAAGTGTATAGAATTATGCACAGAAGATGCCCGGAAAATCAAGAGTGATTCCCCGGGCATCCTGCCTGCGTGCTATGATTATTTCTCTGTGACAAATACGAACTTCACTTCTCCGTCCATGCCGTCAGAAATACCGGCAAAGTTCTTATATTCCTTGGAGGCATCCAGCATGCCATTGAGCTTATCAAGCATTCCGGATATATCTCCGTCAAATGCGCTGACCAGTTTCTTAATGCCATCCTCGTTGAACTGGATCATGCCTTCGCTTAAGGCTCCTGCTCCGTCATCCAGCTGTGTCACGCCGTCTACCAAAGCGCCGGACCCGGACTTTAACGCGCCGATTCCTGATGCGAGCGCTCCTGCTCCGCTGTTTAGATCCTTTGCCCCGGAGGAAAGTTTTGTCGTTCCTGTCACAACCTCTCCCGCTCCGGCTGACAAGTCATTCAGGCCCTTGGACAGCGCCAGTACGCCGCTCTTTCCATCTTTGCCGCGAAGCAGCATGCCTGTGCCGCCTTTGAGGCTTGCCACGCCATTATTCAACTGCTCTACCAGGCCGCCCTCGCCATTGACCTGGGCATCCAGGGCTGCCGTGCCATCCCTTAAGCATGTGAACTGGCCTTCCACGCTGGTATTAAGCGCCGCATTCAATTGGGAGGAGCCTGCTTTTACCGTCTCGCCTGCCGTTGAACTTAAGGTTCCATACAAATTGGCAATTCCTGCGCCAATTACTCCCGCTTCTGGGTTTTCTGGGCTGGGAGTTTTGAGGGTTGCGCTTAGGCCAGACAGTCCATCTGCGACCTTCTGTGCAGTATCCCCTATAGTCGCCTCCAAAGATACGCTCTGGGTTACCGGCACCTGCTGCGGTGCCTCTAACTGGCTGATGATATTTTCAATGGCCTGCGCATTTTCCTCCGTCTTAAGCGCCCTTAACTGGGCGATGGCATTGCTGTTGTCATTAAAAGCCGCCACAGAAACCTCCGTGTTAACGGTAACCTGGCCGTTGTTCTTTACATAATTTGCAACCTGCTGCGCCGCTCCTGCCAGCTGGCCTGCCGTATTGGATGCGTCCTGAATGCCATTCTTTAACTGTCCTGCTCCCTGGGCCGCCGCATCAACGCCTGCATCCAGACTCTTAGCCCCGTCTCCTGCCTGGGCCGCGCCCTGGCTTAATTGCTTCACGCCTTCAGATAACCGCGGAATCCCCTGACCTAACTGGTTCTGCATATCGGATACGCCCTGGTCCAGCGCCTGTACGCCCGGAACCAGCTGCTTCGCCGTGCTGTCCGCAGCATTGGCGGCTCCCGCGGCCACCTGGCCTGCGCCGTCCTTTAATGCGCCTGCTCCCGTCTGGAGCGTATTGGTTCCATCCTTCAATGTCTTGCTGCCGGTTGAGAGTTGGTCTATTCCATCAATCAATGTCCCGGAGGAGGCCAGCAGCGTGTCAAGCCCGGCTTTGAGTTCGCCGGAGCCGCTGACCAGCTGGTCGGCAGCGCTTTTCAACTGTCCCATGGAATCATTCAGGTCATCCAGGCTGTCAAACTGGTCTGTATCCAGCTGGTTGAATAAGTCATTGGTCGCGACGGTAATCCCTTCTATGGTGTCATAATCCGTCACGTCCGCCTCCACCACGAAGGAATCCGGAATATCCAGATCCTCTACGCCCAATTCTTCCTTCATCTTTGGAATTCCCATGCCAATAGCCAAGTCTTTGCTTCCGTCGGATACGATCTTTCCATTGTCAATGGTCACATTGGAGAACTTCTCCGTATCCAGCATCAGGCCGGTCACCATAAGAAACGGCGTGTATGCCTGATTCTTATCTGCCGTGGTGTTCTCATACTCATAGTGGATGGACAGATGTCCGCTCTTTCCTTTCAGTTCTTTTTCGCTGATATCCTTTCCGTCCAGTTTATAGGAGATCCGGATGCCTACCGGAAGTTCCTTATCCGTTGTTCCCTGATAGCAGATATCCTTATGATCCCCGGACCATACCAGGCTATCTCCCAACTGCTTGAACTTCTCATCGCCCTTCACATTTTCAATTTCCTTAAGATCAGACACATCCTGGATCTGCTTCTGGCTGCTGACATTTTTCAACTGGTCCGAAACCGTGACGCTTGTCACCTGCCCGCTGCCGTCCACTTTAGCGAATACGGTCTCATCTTTTCTGGCATTAGCGCCAGAAACGTTCTCAGAAGCCGACTCCTCTTTTTGATCCGACGCTGTCTTGGCCTCAGATACCACTGCGCTATTTTCTTTTGCGTACACGTAGGAAGGCGTCCCTTTCACGCTGCTTACTACCAGTGACATCATCAAAGCGAATGTCAACAATGCTCTATATTCTCTGTTCTTCATGATTCCTACCTCCTGATTAAGCTTTTACTACGCTATCTTTTACTTTATTCGTCTTCTTTACCTTGCCTCTCATATCCAGAGTCGTCTTGCAGATCGCCCCGTCAAATACCATCAGCATGGATGGGAGTATGAAGATAACCGTAAACATGCTGATGATCGCTCCCCTGGCCATCAACGTACATAAGGCTGAGATCATATCAATGTCCGAATAAAGCCCTACTCCGAATGTAGCCGCGAAGAATCCAAGGGCTGACACGATGACGGATGAGATGGACGTAGAAAGCGCTATGCGGATTGCCTCTTTCTTTCCCTGTCCTCTGCACCGTTCCTTCTTATAGCGGGTCGTCATCAGGATCGCATAATCAACCGTAGCCCCCAATTGGATGGTGCCGATTACAATGGATGCGATGAACGGCATCTTGGTTCCCGTGTAATAAGGAATCCCCAGGTTGATGAAGATCGCAAATTCAATGACTGACACCAGGATCACCGGCAGCGATATGGACTTGAATACCAGGGCAATGATAATAAAGATTGCCACTATGGATATGGCGCTTACTACTTTGAAGTCCTTATCCGTGATCGTAATCAGATCCTTCGTGCAAGGCGCCTCGCCGATCAGCATGGCGGACGAATCATGTTTCTTAATAATGTTGTTTAACTTCGTACACTGCTTATTGACCGCGTCTGTCGCCACCTTATACTCTGACTGCACTAGGATCAGCTGATAATTTCCCTCCCGCAGCGCGTCTGTCAATTCATCCGGGATCATATCCCGCGGAATCGCAGGCCCCAGAAGGCTGTCAAGTCCCAGCGCAAATTTAACGCCCTTAACGTCGGACATCTCATCCAGCATGGCTTTGGCCTCCTTCGGAGCAAGATCTGCATCCGCCAGCACCATATGGGTGGCATTCATGTCGAACTCCTTGGACAGTTTTTCATTGGCCTTGATGCTGTCCAGATATTTCGGAAGGGTGGCATCCAGATTGTAGTAGACCTCTGCCTTGGTATAGCCCCAAAGCGCCGGTCCCAGCACGATCAGGAAGATAGCGATAAATACGCCGTAATATTTGGAAATCATCCTGGCCGGCTTTTCCATCTTTGGCATCAGCGATCTGTGGCTCGTTTTCTGAATTGCCTTGTCAAAGATCAGAATCATGGACGGAAGAAGCGTCACGCAGCTGATAACTCCAAAGATTACGCCTTTTGCCATAACGACACCCAGGTCTTTTCCAAGAGTGAAACTCATAAAGCAAAGGGCAATGAACCCTGCCACCGTGGTAATGGAACTGCCGACCACCGAAGAAAACGTGTTGGATATGGCATGTGCCATGGCCCGTTCCTTGTCATCCGGGAACCGCAACTGATTCTCCTGGTAGCTGTGCCACAGGAAGATGGAGTAATCCATGGTAACGCCCAGCTGCAGCACCGCGCTCAGGGCTTTGGTAATATAGGATATCTCTCCAAGGAAATAGTTGGTTCCCATATTGTATAGGATTGCCATTCCGATGCTTGCAAGGAAGAATACCGGGATGATCCAGCAGTCCATGAATAAGGACAGCACTACGCAGGATAAGACGACCGCGATCAGCACATACAGCGGAGTCTCCTTTTCAGACAATGCCTTGATATCGGTCACCACCGCCGACATGCTGCTTAGATAGCACTGCTTGTTCGTAATGCTCCTGATTTCTGTAATGGCATCCATGGTACTGTCGGCTGATGTGGTATCATCAAAGAATATGGCCATCAGCGTGGCATCCTTCGTATTGAATACGTCTTTGATCTCGCCTGGCAGCGCGTTGATCGGAAGTTCGGACACATCGGCAATGGAATCATACCAGATGACCTCCGCCACTCCGTCCACCTTTTCTATCTTATCCTTGACCTTGGCCTCCTGCTTTGTGGTCATGCCTTCCACGACCTCCATCGCAAATGCGCCTTTGCCAAAGTCCTTCATCAGGATATCCTGCCCTTTCATCGTCTCGATATTATCCGGCAGATAGTACAGGATATCATAATTGACTCTTGTCTTCAGGTACCCCAGCGCTGATGGAATCAGCAGCAGCAGGCCAAGTATAAATACGACAACCCGGTACTTTACTATCTTCTTCCCGATTTTCACCATCATGACTAACCCTTCCTTCCATTCTTTTCGTAGTTTGTATCAATTATGACCGATAGTCATTTATTACTGTAAGAACTATACACCTAAAATGACTAACAGTCAATACTTTTTTTGACTTTTAGTCATTTTTCTGTTATACTAATAGCAGACAAAGGAAAACTCTGGTTATAATAGAAGCCAAGGAGCACGGATATTATGGGAAAAGTAGACGAAAACAAGAAAAAAAAGAAGGAAGCGCTTTTTAATACCGCCTATGAACTGTTTACCACCAAAGGCATCAACTCCACTGCTATCTCCGATATCGTAGAAAAGGCCGGGGTTGCCAAAGGTACCTTCTATCTGTATTTTAAGGACAAATACGATATTAAGAACAAACTGGTAGCCCATAAGACCCATGAATTATTCGACAAGGCAGGGGATGCTCTGGAAAAATCGAACATCCGGGGATTGGAAGAACAGTTGATCTTCATTATCGACAATATCATCGATGCCTTGGTAGATAACAAGCCCCTTTTGAACTTTATCTCCAAGAATCTGGTGATGGGCGCCTTGCGCTCCGCCCTGATTACGGGCGAGGATTCGGATGGAGATTTCTATGACAAGTTCTTAGGCCTGGTCATGCAGGATGAGTATGACTATGAAGACGTAGATGTCATGCTCTTTACCATTGTGGAACTGGCCGGTTCCGCCGGATATAATTCTATCCTCTTCGAGGAGCCGCTGCCAATCGAGCAGTACAAGCCCTTTCTGTATCGGACCGTACGGCTGATTATCGCAAGCCACCGGACGAATTAGACGGCATGGCCGTCGCCTGCAATAAGTGCGGATGCAAAAAAGTTGGGCGCAAAGAGCCAGCCGGAAGTCAGGGACATTTATCGTCTCCGTCCTTCCGGCTGGCTTTTTATTCGTTCTCTTTAAAACTGCTTCTTCTTCACGATCCTAAGGGAGATGCCATCTTACTGCTGTTTTTGGCAACTGCTAGAATACGACCATCAGCAGCATCTTAAACCGCTCCTCCCCGTAGACCGCATGAGGCTTCCTGGCTGGCATGACGATGCTCTGCCCTGCTTTTAGGATATGCTCCCTGCCATCAATCGTAAAGCGCCCGGTACCCTCCAGCACGGTAACCATAGCGTCCCCGCCGGATTCGTGGGTGCTGATCTCCTCATCCTTTTCAAATGCGAACAAGGTCACGCTTACCGCGCTATTCTGCACCAGCGTTTTGCTGACTACCTGGCCCTCCTGATACACTACCAGATTTTTCAGTTCCAATATCTCTTCCTTATCAATATTCTTATATCCTACCATTGTCTATCCCTTTCTTATGATATTTTTTTAACGGGACACGTAACAAAATTGCATTTTGTTACGTGTCCCGTTATTTTCTTAACAAATTCTGCAGACCCATCCTTCCGGCGCCTCGATCTGGCCCATCTGGATTCCTGTCAGTGTCTCATACAGTTTCTTCGTAACCGGTCCCATCTCTTCCATTCCGCTGGGGAAGCAGATCTCCCTGCCATGGTCCACTACTTTTCCTACCGGGGAGATGACCGCCGCCGTGCCGCACAGCCCGCATTCCGCGAACTCTTCCACCTCCGCCAAAGGCACTTCCCGCTCCTCTACTTGAAGCCCCAGGTAATGCTCTGCCACGTACATCAGGGACCGCCTGGTGATGGACGGAAGGATCGTGTCGGACTTCGGCGTTACCACCTTGTGATCCTTGGTCACGAAGAGGAAGTTGGCTCCGCCGGTCTCCTCCACCTTCGTCCTGGTCGCCGCATCCAGGTACATGTTCTCGTCGTATCCCTCCCGGTGCGCCGTCATGATGGCATGAAGGCTCATTGCGTAGTTAAGCCCGGCCTTTACATGGCCGGTTCCACGCGGCGCCGCCCGGTCGAAGTCGCATACCTTGATGGTGATCGGCTTTACGCCGCCCTTGAAGTACGGGCCTACCGGCGTGGCAAATACGCGGAACTGATACTCGCTTGCCGGCCTAACGCCAATCACCGGACTGCTTCCGAACATATAGGGCCTAATGTAGAGGGTCGCGCCCGAGCCATAGGGCGGCACGTACGCCGCATTGGCGGCCACCACCTGCTTGACGGCCTCAACGAACCGATCTTCCGGAAACGCGGGCATCTCAAGCCTCTGGGCGGAATCTGCCATCCGCTTGGCATTCAGGTCCGGCCGGAACGTGACGATATGGCCGTCCTCCGTCGTATAGGCCTTCATTCCTTCAAAGCAGGTCTGCGCATACTGCAGCACCCCTGCGCATTCACTAATCACGACATTGGCATCGGAGGTAAGAGTCCCTTCGTCCCACGCTCCATCCTTATAGTTGGAAACGTATCTCTTATCTGTGGGCAGGTATCCAAAGCCCAGACTAGACCAGTCAATGTTTTTCTTATCCATTTTAAATTCCTCCGTCCTTTTATAACTTATTTTCCTTTTTTTATTATAATACCGGCTTTTCCAAAATTCAAGAGCGCACTCTGTTTTTTTCATTGAAACAATCTGTATTAGATCTGCTAGCGCTCCATCATGCTGATGGATTCGATTCCAACGCTTCCTCCCCGGACTACTTCGATGCTGGCGAATTCTTCTTTCATCAGCTTGATTACCGCATCGTTCTTGGTGGCCGTCTGCACGAATTCCAGCAGAATACTGTCTTTGCCATAGTCGATCACCTTTGCCTTGAATGTCTCTGCTATCTGGAAGCACTCCACCTTGTCTTCCGGCATGCATTTGCGCACCTTTACATAGAGAATCTCCTTCATCCGGACAAATACATCCGTAAAATCAATGACCTTTATTACTTCCACCAGCCGGTTCAACTGCTTCTTAATCTGCTCAAAGGTCTCATCGTCGCTGACCGTCGCGATGGTCATACGGGACACGGTAGGATCCTCTGTAGTTCCCACCGTCAGACTGTCCAGATTATATGACTTTCCCGAGAACAGGCCCGAGATCTTTGACAGTACGCCTACCTGATTTTCTACATACAGCGAAATCCAACGCTTCTTCATTCCATTTCCATTCATATTCATATCCTCCCTTCTAGCAATCCAGTATCATATCTTCCAAAGTCCCGCCCGGCTGAATCATCGGATATACCAGATCTTCCGGATCTATCTCGAATTCAATGACGGTCGGCGTCTTCGTGCTCTTCATTGCTTCCCGGAACGCGGGTTCGATCTCTTCCTTTTTCGTCACCCTGATTCCCTTTGCTCCATAACTTTCCGCCAGTTTCACGAAGTCGGGCGTGTAAGCTGGGCATTCTACCTCCCCGCATTTGCCGCGGCATGCCGCTCCCGAGCGCAGGCAGGTCATGGAATAGCGCTTTCCATAGAAGAGTTTCTGCCACTGGCGTACCATTCCAAGGTTATTATTGTTGAAAATACAGGATATGATCGGAAGTTCTTCCAGTACGGCCGTTGCCAGTTCCTGGATATTCATCTGCATTCCGCCGTCCCCTGATATGGAAATGACCGGCATGTCAGGATTGCCGATCTTGGCTCCGATGGCTCCCGGAAGCCCATAGCCCATGGTTCCGAGCCCTCCGGACATCAAAAGCTGCTTATTGGCATCCAATTCCATGAACTGGGCAACAAACATCTGATGCTGGCCTACATCCGTAACAACGATGGCTCTTTCAAATACACGGTTCATCGTCTCCAGGATATCTTGTGGCGTCATGATTGGCTTCTTCTTCATCTTCATAGGGTGCTCCAGCTTCCACTGGCCCACTTGCTCCAGCCATTTCTGCGTATTGCACTCCGTCACATATTCCAGCATCTTTTCAATCGCCTCTTTTGCGTCTGCTACGATGGGCACGTCAACCTGCACGTTTCTGGAGATGGCTGCCGTATCGATATCAATATGCACGATCTGAGCACGGGGGGCAAATGAATGTAGTTTTCCGGTAATGCGGTCATTGAACCTCGTGCCGATCGAAAACAGCAGATCGCATTCATTGACAGCCATGTTGGAAGCATATGCCCCATGCATTCCCAGGTTTCCAATATACAGCGGATTGCTGGTAGGTATGGCGCCTCTTCCCATTACGGTAGTGACTACCGGAACCCCTGTCTTTTCTGCCAGCCGGGTAAATTCCTGGTTGGCATGAGCGATATTTACGCCGCCGCCTGCCAGGAAAAGAGGACGCTGCGCCTTCCCAAGCATCTTGATGGCCCTCTTTAACTGCCCGATATGTACATGCGTGCTCGGCTTATAGCCTCTGATATTGACCTCCGTTGGATAATCTGCGCTTCCAAGCTCGGCCATTACATCCTTCGGCAGATCAATAAGTACCGGTCCCGGACGCCCTGTCCTAGCGATATAGAACGCCTCCTTGAGAATCCTTCCCAAGTCTTCCCGGTTACGCACGGTCACCCCGTATTTGGTAATGCTTCTGGTAATCCCGACGATATCAACCTCCTGGAACGCATCGTTTCCGATCAGATGCCTTGCCACCTGGCCGGTAAAGCATACCAGCGGCACGCTGTCGTAGTTGGCCGTCGCAAGGCCTGTTACCAGGTTGGTTGCCCCAGGCCCGCTGGTTACCAGGCATACGCCAACCTTTCCTGTAGAGCGCGCATAGGCATCTGCCTCATGTACAAGCGCGATCTCCTGTCTTGGCAGGATGACCTTGGTATAATCCTGCTTGTATAATTCATCGCTAAGATCAATGGTACAGGCGCCCGGATAGCCGAACATGGTATCTACGCCTTCCTCCCTCAATGCTTTTACCAATAATCTGTTCCCGCTGATTTTCTTCATATACATACCTCCTGTTTGCAAATGACGTGTGCTGCGTAGCGAAAAAAACGCCCTAAGCCTGACGCTTAGGGCGAATAATGCATCCGTGTTACCACCTAAATTCAAAGAGTCTCCTCTTTGCTCTCTGCCGATACGGGAATCCTGCTAAAGCGCACTTCCGATATCGCTCCCATATAACGCTGGGAATGCGTTGAAGTCTACTCGGATCAGATAACTGTCCTTTCGGTCCACTGCTCAAAGGCTACTTCCATAACTTCATCACGAAGACTCCCACCGTCCATCTTCTCTCTTGGCATCAGAATATTATGTACTCCTCCTTGTCATAGCATTTCTCTGATAATTAATGCCATTATAGTAGATTTACCTTATAGATGTCAACTGCTTTTCAATATTTCCTTACAAATATTCTTCCAGGACAGATGGGACAGATCCACCCTTTCCTGTCCTTCTTCCCTGGCGCATTCCTCTATCTTGCCAGCCAGCTGCCTCTCAAAGGCCGGCAGCGACTCTGATACCGCCTCGTCGGTATTGCGCATGACAGGCAATGGCACATACTTCACCACTGCGCCAGGCGCCTGCTCTTTCAGCCAGTCCCGGATCCCCGGAAGGTCTGTGACTACCACCTTGTCCCCGCAGGCAATGGCTTCAATCACTGTCAGCGGAAGCCCGTCAAAAAAGGATGGCAATACAAAGATATCGCTTCTTTGATACGCCTTTGCCAGTTCCGGCTGGGGAAGTTTCCCCAGAAACTCTACCGGATAAGGCGCCTTCGACGCCAGTTCTTCAATCTCCTGGTACTCCGTTTTATTTCCTGCCCCGCCTGCAAGCGAAAGTTTCAGCCCCTCCCTTGGATAAGGCAGATAGGATAGGCTCTTGATCAGACTTTTGACCCCCTTTTTCTCTGCAATCTTTCCTGCATAGATCAGGCGGATCGCTCCGTCCTTTCCCCGGGCTGCGTTATCAGGCTTTTCCGGGCCGCAGAAAATCTCCTGGCTATACCCCATCCCCAGAATCCGGATCTTCCCGGAATCTATCCCGAATATCTCCATCACGCCCTCCTTCTGGGCTGACTGAGGAACGAAGATGGCATCCAGCCCTCTGATCTGCTCCCGGATATAGTCTCTCCAAAGTCCTGTCTTTTTCATCTGCCGCAGATCCGTATTATGGCAGAATCCATAGACCTTCTGCTCTTTGAACCGCTCCCTTGCCATTGCGGTCAGCAGGTACAGGTGATGGCACAGGATCAAGTCCGGCTCAAGCGCATCCACCGCTTTTTCGATAGCTTTTAGAAATGCATCTTGAAACTGCCGCGTCATCTCCCACGTCATGTCACAGTAGCGCGTACTTCTATAGGGCATCTCATCCGACATCCCGACGATGGGATAGGGAAGTTCCCTGCTCTCAAACAGCACCGGGAAGAACCCTACGCCTTCCGGCAATTCTATCCGGTCTTCTTCATATACGCCTGCCACTACCGCCTGTTCGTGCCCGTCTCTAGCAAACTGCCGCACCAATTCCGTCAGATAGACGCCGCTTCCCGTACTGTTAGGCTTCTGAGCCGTAATGCTTAGAATCTTCATGATATCCTCTCGTAAATCGTAAATACATATTCCAGATCAAAATAGGTCTGCTCATCGCTGATCTTGGTCATCTCCCATTGCGGATCCACATCCAGGTCCGGAAAATGGGTATCGGCATCATATGCATGGTCTATCCTGGTAACATAGGCCTTGCTGCAGTAGGGAAGCAGCTGGCGATAGATGCTCTCCCCCCCAATCACAAAGATATCTTCCGATGCATATTTCTTCAATTCCGCAAGCATCTGTTCTATTGTATGGACAATGACCGCGCCGTTCGCCTTATAGTTCTGATCCGTAGTCAGCACGACGTTCACCCGGTTCTTAAGAGGCTGCCCTCCCGGGAAGCTTTCCAGCGTCTTTCTTCCCATGGCAACCACCTTTCCCTTGGTCGTCTCCCGGAAAAACTTCATATCCTGCGGAATGCTCACCAGCAGTTTGTTGCCATTCCCAATGGCCCAGTTCTTATCGACTGCAACTATCAAATTCATCCTACTATTCCCTCCTGTCTCTTCTCTCATACCGCAACCGGAATGTCCTTGATCTGCTCATGCGTCTCATAGCCGATCAGCTTCACATCGTTCCTCGTGAATTGGTAGAAGTCTTTTATTTCCGGATTCAGCCAGAATTTCGGCGCCGGAAGCGGCTCTCTTTTTATCAGTTCTTCAATCATCGGAACATGCCTGTCATAGATATGGGCATCCGCGATCACATGCACGAACTCGCCCACCTGCATATCGCACACCTGGGCAAGCATATGAAGCAGTACGGCATACTGGCATACATTCCAGTTATTTGCCGCCAGCACGTCATTAGAGCGCTGGTTAAGAATTCCGTTAAGCGTCAGCCTGTCGCTTCTCTGCTCCTTGGTCACATTAAACGTCATACTGTAGGCGCAGGGATACAGATTCATCTCATGGAGATCCTGATGCACGTAGATATTCGTCATAATCCTCCGGCTGTAAGGATTATGCTTCAAATCGTAGATCACCCGGTCTACCTGATCAAACATCCCCTCTTTATACTTGTGCTTTACTCCCATCTGATAGCCATAGGCTTTTCCGATCAAGCCGTCTTCATCCGCCCAGCTGTCCCAAATGTGGCTGTGCAGTTCGTGAATATCATTGGACTTCTTCTGCCAGATCCACAGCAATTCATCCGTACAGCTTTTAATAGCGGTCCGGCGAAGGGTCAGGGCCGGGAACTCTTTTGAAAGGTCATACCGGTTCACCACGCCGAATTTCTTGATGGTATAGGCCGGAGTCCCGTCCTCCCATACCGGACGCACCTTCTCTCCTCTGGTATCTGTTCCGTGGTCAATAATATCCCGGCACATATCAATAAATACTTTATCTGCATAACTCATCCGCTAAATCCTCCTTTTGTTGCCTTTTGCAGGAGCCTTTCGCCCGCGTATACCACATTGTATCATGTTTCGACCGTAAAAAAAAGAGGGACTGTTCCCTCTTAAACATCTGACGGCCCTTCGCTTACCGGCAGCACTCCATCAGCACATTTTCCAAAGCGCTGGCGCTGCTGCTGTGGGCGCGCTCAACCGGAATATTATAGCGCTGTGCTTCCTTTAATGCACAGTGCACCATCTTATGGGCCACCGTTGAAGTAAATAGAATGATCAGATCCGGCTGTCCGATCTGCGTCTTGAGGTTTCCCGACATTCTGGTAAACACCTTTGCCTTGCATCGGTAGCGTTTGCATATCTGCTTATACTGCTGTTCCATCCGTTCATTTCCGCCTATAATCACGACGCTCATAAATCACCAATCCTTCCTTTTCGCCTTTGCCATCTATGCTGCCTTGCATACAATATCCCGAATCCGTTTTCCGGCCAGAAACTCATTGACTGCGCTGATCTTCGCCTTATCGTAGGCCAAAAATATCATTTTGGCTCTTTCCGGGTTATGATAGACCTTCCAGTAGCCGGTCATCAGGCAGTCCTGTCCTCTTTTGTCGATAAAGCATTTGACATCGTCAATCGGATAGTCCAGAAACGCCCCGATTTCATGGGGAAAGCCCATACCGTCACAAGTATATTGACAGACCCTTGCAGAGAGTTTTTGAAGAATCCAGTCCAAATCTTTCCTGTCGTATCCATACGACTCCAGAAATCTTCTGATCTCCCTGCGTCCCAGGTATTTTTTTAATACGGCCTCCCGGTAAATAAAGACCATGCATCTTTCCTGGCTGACTGTAAGAATCTTAGCATCAATCCCGGTTCCGTCAAGCACCCGCCAAAATTCCTTTAAATGCCGCCTGTCAACATTTGTGATACTGGCGACCTTTATTCCTTTTAAAAACGGAGCGCACTGAAGGATCAGCTGGAACCCGAGACGCATCCTGATATCCTTGTTAGACAGCATGTAAGAAACAACCTCTACTGGCATGATACCTCCTTGGTTCTTTTATTTTTTTGATTTTGATTATCATTTGCATTATTAATATATCACATTCATCCTGATTCTGGCAATACCTTCCTACCTAGTATTTTCTCAAATCCGTTCATTTATTACACAAATATAGCCGAACCATTACGGTTCGGCTATATTATAAAGCACCCTCTCCAGCATCTTTTCCAGTGCTGCCACCTCTTTTTTATTCATTCCCAAAGTCAGCCTTTTATCAATCTTCTTCCGATCCGCCTCCATCCGCTTCTGGATATCATAGGCCTTTTCAGTCAGGTAGATATTCTTACACCGCTTATCCTTGTTGCTTGGCACGGATAATATATACCCCTTTTCATCCAGGCGCTTCAGCAGGCCTGTCACCGTGGGATTCTGTAGACTTAATGCTTTCTCGATATCCTTCTGGTTCACCTCTTCTTCCCTGGTGTGGAACAGGTAATCCAAAACGGCGCACTGGGAGGCTGTAATCCCCAGCGTCTTCAGCCTGTTATTAAAATCTTTCTCATATACATTGTTAATCTGCTTAAACATAAAACCAATTGGCATCCGTTCTTTCATCTATTCATCCCCTTGTAACCGGACTCTCCTCTGCTGCTAAATATAGCATGCTATATTTAGCCCCTCTTGTCAAGATGCCAAATGGATTCTTTAGCCCGCCTGAAAACTGCCGGTTGCTACCCTTGTCACCGCGCTTTTGTAAATCACATATGAGATAAGGGTACATACGGTAGCATTTACCAGATACTGCGGAATACGGCTTGCTACCAGCGCAAGGTAAGGAGAGCCGTACAGCATGGACAGGGCCCAGGACGCGATAAACAGGGTCGTCATCATGTATGAGCCCCCTATAAGAATCCCAAGCCTGGCGATTCCGACCTTCTTAAGGAACCAGGGCCTCCCAAGCCCGATCAGGATGCCAAGCACGATCGGGGAGATCATAAGCGGAGGATAGAAGCCAGTCCCGGCGATCAGACATCCCAGCGTATCCGCAATGCCTCCCACCAGCGCCCCTTCCACGGGCCCGAACCACAATCCGGCCAGTATAATGAACACGCTGCCAAAACTGATTCTGATCGTCAATGCGCTGAAACCCAGGAATCTTGTTGCCACTATATCAAGCGCAATCAATACCCCCATCATGGAAACGTTTCTGATATTCAGTTTTTTCATAAAAATAATACCTCCTTTGCAGTAGTCCTTAAAGCTACGCACAGCAGGTATTACAGTCTATCTGTCTATGTGTAGCAGCGGGATGCGAAAAACGTACCGCAAGTAATCCTTACTTTTCGTCCCGCCGGCAACTCCCCGTCCGGCTGGCACTTAACGCACGTTTTCCTACTCTGCTTTGTCTTTATCTATTCGTTACGGCTTCATTCTATCACATCCCGATGCGTAAAGCAATTAGAAATTCTCCGCCTGCTCCTTTGGCGCCTGCTGGCTTTCCAATTGCTTCATCCTTCGAAGTTCCCTAAGCGCAAAGCCAATCGCAACAAAGGCTGCTGCTCCATCCGCGATCGGTCCGGCATACATCACGCCATCGATTCCCATAAAAAGGGGAAATAGGAGGATCAGCGGCAGCAGAAATATTACCTGCCTGGTTAAAGATACCATGATTCCCAGCCTGGCCTCCCCAATGGATGTAAAAAAGCCGGAGGACATAGGCTGGATACCGTTGATGAAGGTCATAAGCATAAAGATGCGGAAGTACCGCTCTGCAAAACGGAAGTACTCCTGGCTTCCTGTCCCGAACACACTCACCAGCTGGCGAGGGAAGAACTGGAAGCATAAGAAAAATACGATGCCAACCAGCAAGGATATCTTGAATGCCATCATAAAGGTCTTCCTTACACGGCTAAATCTACCTGCCCCATAGTTAAAGCCCCAGATTGGCTGGCACCCCTGTGATATTCCGATGCAAATTGCCATGAACACCATATTGACTTTTGAGATAACGCCCACGCATGCCAACGGTATATCCGTCCCATATACGGAAGACGCCCCATAATGTCTCAACGTATTGTTCATCGTGATCTGCACGATGGCCATAGCGATCTGGTTGATACAGGCGGCCAGGCCAAGAGAGGCGATCGCCTTTAGCATCGCTCCCTTCGGCCTCAGCATATCTCTGGTCAGTTCCAGATTGCGGAATTTACAAAAATATATAATCACCAGAAAGCCGGATATGACTTGTCCGATCACGGTCGCCCCGGCCGCTCCCTTGATTCCCCATTGAAACCCAAAAATAAACAAAGGCTCCAGGATTGTATTGATGATTGCCCCTGTAAGCATGCAGGCCATCGAATAAGTAGGGCTTCTGTCTGCCCGGATCAGATGGTTGCCGCCTGTTGTCAGAATGAGGAAGGGAATGCCAAATGCGGTGATTCCTGTATAATCCTGGGCAAGGGGCAGCACGTCCGGCGTAACGCCGAACAGATGCAAAAGCGGGTCTAAAAATACCAGGACAATTATGCCAATAGAAATGCCGCTGATGATCAACACTGCCAGCCCGGTTCCTACAATCTGGCTGGCCTTTTTGCTATTCCCTGCCCCGGATTCCAGATTATAGTTTGACGCGCTTCCGATTCCAAGCAGAAGCGCTGTTGCCGTGCAGATGATAGATATCGGAAACGCGATATTCGTCGCCGCATTTCCCAGCATCCCCACGCCTTGTCCGATAAAGATCTGATCCACGATATTATATAGCGAGCTGACCAGCATGCTAATGATTGCCGGTATCGCAAACTTTGCAATTAATTTCCCGATCCTCTCGGCTGCCAGAGGATTTTCCTGTACTGCTGTCTCACCCATTTTATTAATACTCTCTAATCACGCTGCTTATTTCGCGGGTCGTATCCATATCCTTCAGATGCTCGATCGCATCCTCCATATGATATTCCTTTACCGCTTCTGTTACAATGACAAGTTCTGCCACTCCATCCGTAATTACCTTCTGGATCACCTTGGATATGCTTACCTTATGCACGCCAAAAACGCTGGCAATGGCAGCCAGCACGCCCGGCTTATTATCTACCTGCATGCGCAGGAAGAACTTGTTCTTAACGTCCTTGAATTCCTTCACCAGCGTATCCCTGTAGCAGGTACAGCTGATTCTGCCGGTACACTGATACCGGATATCCCTGGCCACATCGATCACGTCACCCATAATAGCGCTTGCCGTAGGAAGTTCTCCCGCTCCGCGTCCATAGAACATCACATCGTCCACGGCATCTCCGTGCAGGAATATGGCATTGAAGGAATCTCTGACGGATGCAAGGGGATGATCCTGGGCAATGATCATAGGATGCACGGCCACTTCGATCCCCCATTCTGTATTATGGGCAACCCCCAGAAGTTTTATTACGCTGTCGAACTCTTTAGCATAGCCAATATCCTTCGCGGATATCTTTGTGATTCCTTCTGTATATACATCTGAAAATGTGACCCTGGAATGAAAGGCGATAGAAGCCATGATCGCCACCTTCCGGCCTGCATCCAGACCTTCGATATCCGCGGTCGGATCTGCCTCCGCATATCCAAGTTCCGTGGCTTTTGCCAGCGCCTCCTCAAAATCCATCCCTTCCTCAAACATCTTGGTAAGGATATAGTTGGTCGTCCCATTGACAATACCGATTACCTCGTCAATCTCATTGGATGCCAGACATTGCTTCAGCGGACGTATAATCGGAATTCCTCCGGCAACAGCCGCCTCAAACAGGAAATCTACCTGGTTCTTCTGGGCCGCATCCAGAAGTTCCCTTCCGTACTCTGCCACCAGATCCTTATTTGCCGTTACCACGTTCTTTCCCGCATTGAGTGCTTCCAGGATCATCGTTCTGGCCGGCTCGATACCGCCCATCACCTCGATGACGATCTCTATCTGCGGATCTTCGATAATCTCTTCCCACTTATCTGTCAATAAGGACGCATCCACGCCCGCTCTTTCCTTTTTTATATTATGGACAAGTATCTTTACAAGTTCCAGGCTGGCGCCTGCCTTATCAAGCAGTTCTTCCTTCTGGCGCTCAAGCAGCTTATACACGCCGCCTCCAACGGTTCCAAGGCCCAGCAGTGCAAGTTTTACGCTTCTTTTTTCTTCCATATATTCACATCCCTTGCTCTATTCGTATTGGATTAGTATACCACAGAGATGCCGGATTTTTCAATTTCTTTCTTTTTCTAGATTTTTTCAAAAAAGTTGTTGACAAATTATGGCTCATATAGTATATTAATTATTGTTCTGAGGAACACAAAACACAAGATATGCGACAGTGGCTCAGTTGGTAGAGTACGACCTTGCCAAGGTCGGGGTCGCGGGTTCGAGCCCCGTCTGTCGCTCTTTTAAAAGGAATTGCATGGATATGCAGTTCCTTTTTTATATTTATTTTCCGGCTGACTTGTAAAAAGTAAATTCCGTATGATAAACAGTGCCAACAGGGTGGTCTGGTCAACCGGGGCATTCTTCTTTTCCCTCTTGTAGTAAACCCATTTTAGTGTTATGATTGACAACAGTGACAATAAAATAAAGAAAGGAAACGAAGAACGTGACCTATAAAGAAGCAAGGGTATATTTGGACAAAGTGTCGAAATACGGAAGTGTACTTGGTTTGGATGCGATTCGGGAGCTGTTGTGCGAACTTGGGAATCCTCAGGAAAGCCTTAAGTTCATACATATTGCCGGCACGAACGGAAAGGGATCTGTACTTGCATACACTTCTACCATATTAAGCGAGGCAGGATACCGAACCGGACGATACGTATCGCCAACAGTGGTTTCCTATCTGGAACGCATTCAAGTGGATGAAGAATGGATCCCGGAAGATGCGTTTGCCAGACTGACAGAGATTGTTCAAAGAGCTATTGTGCGCATGGAAGCAGCAGGGAAGCCAAGCCCGACTGTATTTGAAGTGGAAACCGCAATAGCCTTTTTATATTTTAAAGAAAGGAACTGCGACATCATCGTCCTGGAATGTGGACTCGGTGGGGAACTTGACGCTACGAATATCATAGAGAATACTGTATGTGCGGTATTCACATCAATCAGCCGCGATCACCTTGGAATCCTTGGCAATACTTTGGAAGAAATTGCACAGACGAAATCAGGAATTATCAAACCGGGATGTACGGTTATAACTACTATGCAGCAGCCAGAGGTCATGCAGGTATTAGAGAATCAGGCAAAACGCCTGTCCTGTCCTTTCTTTGTAGCAGATAAGCAGTACTCGATGATCTCTCACGAAGATTTTACAGGGCAGACCATTTCTTATAAAGATTACGAGAAGTTCCACTGTCCTCTTGCCGGACGATATCAACTGGATAACGCAGTGCTTGCGCTTGAGATTATGAGAAGGCTTCCCACGCTTGGATATCCGCTGTCTCAGGAAGCCATTCGCCTGGGATTAGAGAAAACGGCATGGCCCGGCCGTTTCACTTGCCTGATGAAAAAGCCGCTCTTCTTCATTGACGGAGCGCATAACGAAGATGCCGCCAGAAGGCTTAGGGAATCTGTTGAAACTTATTTTCCGGGGAAACGGCTCATATATATCATGGGGGTTTTTCAAGATAAGGAATATGAAAAGATTGCAGCCATTATGGCACCGTTAGCCAAGTCTGTGCATACTGTGAACCTTCCGGATGAACACCGCACGCTTCCGGCAGAGGAATTGGCCCGGGTCATGCAGCGCCACTGCCCTTCAGATGTGATTGTACAGGCAGAGCCAAGCATCCAAGAAGCCGGGCGGCATGCATTGTCAGAGGCCGACAACAAAGATATCATTCTTTCGTTCGGCTCTCTCTCCTATCTGGGACAAATAATAGAAACTGTTGGAAAATACTAAAATTAGTATTGCATTTAAAAATAGATACATTGAAAAGGATATAGAATTATGATAGATCAACAAAAAATCAAACAAGCCGTCACGCTTCTGCTAGAAGGCATCGGCGAAGACGTAACCCGCGAGGGTCTGATAGATACTCCTGACCGGATTGCACGAATGTATGAAGAGATATACGGCGGCATGGAGGAAGACGCCGCCACACACCTGAGCAAAGTATTCCATGTAGACAGCAGTGAGATGGTGATTGAAAAAGACATCCCTTTCTATTCTACCTGTGAGCATCATATGCTTCCATTCTACGGGAAGGTACACATTGCCTACATTCCTGATGGAAAAGTCGTAGGCTTAAGCAAGCTTGCACGCACCGTGGAAGTATTTGCAAGACGCCTGCAATTACAGGAACAGTTAACCGGACAGATCGTGGATGCACTTATGACGCATATGCAGCCCAAAGGTGTCATGGTCATGGTTGAAGCGGAACATCTGTGCATGACCATGCGCGGAATCAAGAAACCGGGAAGCCAGACGGTAACCGTTGCACGCCGGGGCGAGTTTGAGACGAATCCTGTGCTGGAAGAACTTTTCTTCCGGATGCTGGGGAGATCATGAATCATATGGAGAACACGATGTTAAGAATTTCTTATATCCGCAAGCATCCCCTATATATATCTTCTTACCAAAGACTGCAAGAACTGGAGCAAGAACGTATCTTCTGCTGCCATCAGATGAATCATCTGCTGGACACAGCCAGAATTGCTTACATTCTGAGCCTTGAAAGAGGAATTGGAATTTCCAAAGAAGCAATCTATGCAGCGGCAATTCTGCATGACATCGGGAAAGGCAGGCAGTATGAGTCAGGAATCCCACATGAACTTGCAAGCGCTGATATTGCTGAACAGATACTTGCCGAACTGCCGGAAGAACTTATGTTTACTTCGAATGAAAACGAACAGATTCTTACGGCAATCCGTGGACACCGGAAGCTTCGCGAGAACGCTGAACCTCTGGAAGCACTATTATATGAAAGCGACAAGGCCTCTCGCGCCTGTTTCGCCTGTCCGGCAGAAACGGACTGTAACTGGAGTACTGAAAAAAAGAATAAGGAGATTAGAATATGATAATTGGCAAAAAAGAATTTGACACGCAAAAACATACTTATATTATGGGAATCCTGAATGTTACGCCGGATTCCTTCTCAGACGGCGGCAGATTCCAGACTCTGGATGCAGCCCTGGCTCATGCCGGTGAAATGGTTGCAGACGGCGCTGATATCCTGGACGTAGGAGGCGAGTCCACCAGACCCGGACATGAACAGATTACCGACGAGGAAGAGATTGCACGTGTCGTACCCGTCATTGAAAAATTAAAACAGGAATTTGATATCCCGATATCAATCGATACCTACAAAAGTTCCGTAGCTGAAGCTGCACTTCAGGCAGGTGCAGACTTGGTGAATGATATCTGGGGATTAAAGTATGATGAACATATGGCATCTCTGATCGTAAAGTATGATGCAGCCTGCTGCCTGATGCATAACCGTAATGAGGCGGTTTATCAGAATTTTCTTGCAGATTTCATGGATGATATGCGTGAATGTATCCGCATTGCCACTGAAGCCGGCATCAAAGGCGAGAAGATCATCCTTGATCCAGGCGTAGGATTCGGCAAGAATTATGAGATGAATCTGGAGATTATCCGTGAAGTCGGCAGGATGCAGGAACTAGGATACCCGATTCTCCTTGGAACCTCCCGCAAGTCTGTCATTGGTCTGACTCTTGATCTTCCTTCAGACCAGCGTGAAGAAGGGACGCTTGCAACTACAGTCTACGGTATACTGAACGGATGCTCCTTTGTCAGAGTTCATGATGTCAAGGCAAACCGTCGGGCTATTGATATGATGGAAGCAATCCTGAGAGAGCATGGAATCAAATCTATATAAGAGCATTCTTATAACTTTATAGTATTTTCAAATACAAAGGAAAGATATTATGGATAAGATTAAGATACAGAATTTAGAAGTCTTCGCAAATCACGGCGTTTTTCCTGAAGAGAATGTACTGGGGCAGAAATTCATCGTCTCAGCAGCCCTCTATACCGACACAAGAGCAGCCGGGAAGACGGATAATCTGACCGCATCCATCCACTACGGAGAAGTCAGTCAGTTTATTGATCATTTCTTAAAAGAGCATACATACAAACTGCTTGAACGCATCGCAGAAAGTCTGGCAGAAGCATTGCTTTTGCAGACTTCAGGGCTTGAAAAGATCCAGTTAGAGATTAAAAAGCCATGGGCGCCTGTTGGTCTTCCCTTGGAAACCGTTTCTGTTGAGATCGAACGCGGCTGGCACACAGCCTATATCGCACTTGGCTCTAACATGGGTGACAAAGAGCAATATCTGAATCAGGCTGTAAAGTCTCTGAATGAGGCTTCCTGCTGTAAAGTGGCCAAAGTCTCCTCATTCCTTGTGACACCGCCTTATGGCGTCACTGATCAGGATGATTTTCTGAACGCCTGCCTGGAACTTCGCACATTACTGACACCGCGGGAACTGCTTGACGAACTCCATCGAATCGAAAAAGAAGCCGGAAGGGAACGCATCATCCACTGGGGTCCGAGAACTCTGGATCTGGATATAATCTTCTATGATGATCTGATTCTACATGAGGAAGACTTCTGTATTCCTCATGTAGAAGTGCAGAAACGTGACTTTGTACTGAAGCCGCTTCATGAGATCGCACCTTATAAACACCATCCCTGCAGCCATAAAACGGTTCGGGAGATGCTTGAGGAGCTTGTGTAAATATCCCTTCGTCCACGCAGATGAAGTTGTCTTCGTTCTTATACCAGATCCTCTTCTTTTAACGCCAGCCCTAATTCATCCAACTGCTTTGTGTCAACCAGATTTGGCGCCGCGGTCATCAGGCAGGAGGCATCCTTTACCTTCGGGAATGCCATTACGTCACGGATGCTGTCTTCCTTAGCCATCAGCATCACCAGGCGATCAAGCCCATAGGCCAGCCCGGCATGCGGTGGAACGCCGTATTTGAAGGCATCCAGCAGGAATCCGAACTGCTCCTGCGCCTGCTCCTTGGTGAAGCCCAGTGCCTCGAACATCCGCTCCTGAACGTCATCCTGGAAGATACGCACGCTTCCTCCGCCAATCTCATTGCCGTTCAAAGTGATATCATAGGCTTTCGCGCGCACACGGCCAGGATCGCTCTCCAGATAGTTAAGATCTTCCTCCATCGGCATCGTGAATGGATGGTGCATAGCTACATAGCGGTTCTGCTCCTCGCTCCATTCCAGAAGCGGGAATTCTGTAATCCACAGGAACTTATACTCGTCCTTGTTGAGAAGTTCCATCTGCCTTGCCAGTTCCAGCCTTAAGCTGCCAAGAACATCCCAGACCACTTTATTCTTATCGGCGGCGAAGAGCAGCAGGTCTCCGGCTTCACCATTCATTGCCCGGATCAACGCATTCATCTGCGCTTCGGTCATGAATTTGGCGAAGGAAGATTTGACATTTCCGTCTTCCTGGATTGCAATATAGGCCAGCCCCTTTGCCCCAAAGCCTTTGGCAAAGTCTACCAGTTTGTCGATCTTCTTTCTGGCCATGCCTCCCTGGCCTTTGGCATTAATGCCGCGCACAGTGCCGCCATTTTCGATGGCCCCTTTAAATACGACAAACTCGCAGTCCTTCACGACTTCCGTCACATCGGTCAGTTCCATTCCAAAACGGGTATCCGGCTTATCTGAGCCATATCTGTCCATTGCTTCCTGCCAGGTCATCCTTGGAATTGGCAGAGCGACTTCCACGCCCAGCACATCTTTGAACAGTTTTGCAAGAAGTCTTTCATTGACATCGATAACATCATCCACATCCACAAAAGACAGTTCCATATCGATCTGCGTGAATTCCGGCTGCCGGTCAGCGCGAAGGTCTTCATCCCGGAAGCATTTGGCAATCTGGAAGTAACGGTCGCATCCAGAACACATCAACAACTGCTTGAACAACTGTGGAGACTGCGGAAGTCCATAGAACTGCCCTGGATGCACGCGGCTTGGCACCAGGTAGTCTCTTGCGCCTTCCGGCGTGCTTTTTCCTAAGATCGGCGTCTCAATCTCCAGAAATCCTTCCTCGGAAAGGAACTGCCTGGTCAATGTAGCCACTCTGCTTCGAAGCAGAAGGTTTCTTTGAAGGTCAGGCCTTCTTAAGTCCAGATAGCGGTATTTCAGGCGAAGTTCCTCCTTCGTCTTGGAATTCTCCTCGATCGGGAACGGAGGTGTTTCTGCCTCGGATAGTATCCGAAGTTCCGTCGGGATCACCTCGATCTCGCCGGTAGCCAGGTTCTCATTGACCGCCCCAGAGCGCTTTGAGACCGTGCCCGCAATTGCAATCACATATTCTGAACGCAGTCTCGCTGCCTTTTCAATCAGCGCCGCATCCGTGCTGCCTTCCTCAAAGACTACCTGGATGATGCCACTGCGGTCCCTGACATCGATAAATACCAGGCCTCCTTTGTTCCGGTTCTTCTGTACCCATCCCATGATCGTGACTGTCTCGCCTGCATTGGCTATGGACAGTTCCCCACATCTATGTGTTCTCTTTAACCCATTCATTGACTCTGCCATATTGCTTCTCTCCTCTTATCCTATTCTTTTGCCACTTTACAACTGATCTACAGAATCTGCATAGCAGTCGATGATTTCTTCATAGCCTTCTGCCTGCAGCTGTTCCTTCTGGAACTTCTTGTTCTTCTTCATGTTGACAATCAGCACCTGTTTTCCTGCTTCCCGGTCCGTTTTTGCCATGGCTAATACCTTGAGCATTCCTTCCTTGGGCATGTTCTTTTCAAGAAGGTATGCCTTCTTAGCGCCTTTTCTTGGAACCTCGTATCCATTTTCCAGCAGCAGCATGACGATTCTCTCAAATCCAATAGAGAATCCGCAGGCCGGCGTATCCTGGCCGGTAAACTTCCCGATCATCTTGTCATAACGGCCGCCGCCTGCCACGGAACCGCCGAAGTCGTCCATCGTCACCTCGAATATCGTCCCTGTATAATAGGACTGTCCTCTTACCAGCGTAGGATCAAAACGGATACCAAACTTTGCTTCCTTGGCTTCTTCCACGCTTGAGATAATCGTCTCCATCCCCTCAGCCGTCTCTGATGAAAGGCAGCAGCCAAGTTTCTCTTTCAGATAACGGATACCTTCCACATCCGGCGTTACCTCGTCGAACAGACCAAGATAGGTATCCACGCTTTCTTTGCCATACCCCAGTTCCTGCAGTTCCCCGGCCACGCCTTCTTTTCCAATCTTATCCATCTTGTCAAGGACAATGAAGACTTCGTCATAATCTTCTTCTTTAAAACCGCTGTAGGCGGCCATTGCCTTCAGGATGTTCCTGTCATTGATGCATACGGTAAAATTCTGAAAGTTCAGTTTCCCCAGCATGGCCGTGGTGGCGAGAATCAATTCGATCTCTGCCAGTATGCCCGGCTCGCCTAAGATGTCGATATCGCACTGCATAAACTGGCGGAACCTGCCCTTCTGCGGACGGTCAGCCCTCCATACATTTCCAATCTGCATCGCCTTGAATGGCGATGGCAGCTCGCTCATATGATTTGCATAATATCTTGCAAGGGGCACGGTCAAGTCGTACCTCAGTCCTCCGTCAACCAGATCATTTTCCTCTTTTGCCTCGTCTATCTTCAATTTCTCGCCGCGCTTTAAGATCTTGAATATCAGTTTTTCATTGTCCCCGCCCTGCTTGCTGCAGAGATTCTCGATATGCTCCACGCAAGGGGTTTCCATTGATGAGAATCCATAAGTCTTGTAGGTTTCTTTTATGAGGTGGATCACGTAATCACGAATCTCCATTTCTTTTGGAAGCATGTCCTTCATTCCGGTAACCGGTTTCTTCTTTAACGCCATAGCCATTCTCCTTTTCGTTCTATCATTTCATCAATCCGGTCTATATAGGCATCGATCGCCTTTACATTCTCGATCCGCATCAGCCGCGTCATCTTTTTCTTTCTGCTGCCAGGCATGGGTATTATGCCTTTTAGTACGATCTTCGTGGATGCGCCTGCGCCAGCGGCAACTATGGATTGCTTTTCCTCCATAATAAGTATATTGTATATTCCCGCTTTGTCAACCTTTGCATAGCCAACATTTTCGAAATTCCCCGCAATATTCTTCTGGCGATACAAATAATATGGGGCCAGTCCCATCTGCCTTGCCAGGCGCTCTGCTGACCGAATCATGCCTGACATGACTTCATTTGTCTTCCCGTCCTCCCGCTTCAGATCCTCCATATCCATCCTTGCCGCCCTTTTGATGGCAAGGGAATGCACCGTCAGGCTGTCCGGCATAAGCCGGCCAATCTGCCTCAGGGTATCTTCCATATCATGGAGATCCTCTCCCGGAAGACCTGCGATAATATCCATATTAATATTGTCAAACCCCAGTTCCCTCGCCATGCCATATGCCGTTATGATCTGCTCTACGCTGTGCCTGCGCCCGATGGCATCCAACGTCTTTTGCTGCATGCTCTGCGGATTAATGGAGATCCGGGTGACGCCGTGACGTCTGATCGCTTCTAGCTTCTCCCTGGTAATGCTGTCCGGCCGTCCGGCCTCCACCGTATATTCCAGAAGATGCTCCCTTGAGAAGTTCTCGTCAATACAGCACAGGAGGCGTTCCAGCTGTCCCGCCGTAAGCGTGGTAGGCGTGCCCCCTCCGATGTAGATAGTATTCAGTTTCTTTAAGGAGGACTTCTGAGCGATAAACTTCAACTCTTTGCACAAGGCATCCAGATAATCCTCCACCCTGCTTTCCCAGTCGGCTAAGGCCCCGGAACTAAAGGAGCAGTAGCTGCACACGGTGGGACAGAACGGGATGCCCACATAAAGGCTGTACCCATTGTCATAGTCCAGCCGCTCTAGCAGTTCCTTCTCCCTTCCGGCAATCTCCCATGCCAGGGAAGCCTTCTCTTTGCTTACCATATAGATCTCGTGAAACCAGGAGACAAATGCCTTCTCATCCATCCCCTCATCCAGCTTCTTCATGGCAATCTTCGTAGGCCTGACTCCGGTAAGAATCCCCCAGGAAAGAGAGTTCCCCGTCTCTTCTTCAAGCAGGTGATATAACTTTACGTCTATATGCCGTTTAACTTCTGCTTCTTTTCCTATCCCTGAATATTCGGCGGGCATATCCGCCGCGCCTGTCGTGATCTTGCGCCCATTCTCCAGCAGTACCGTTACATAATTAGAGGCTTTTTCCTCCACCCGGCACACAGCCTGTGCCGCTGGATAAAAAGCCTTAATCATATGGTACGTATTATAAGTATATGCCTCGCTGTTACATATAATCCGAATCATTCTTATACCCCGCTACAGAAATGGATTGTGCGTCTTCTCATGCCCAATCGTAGTCTCGCCCATATGCCCCGGATATACAAGGGTCTCATCCGGAAGGACCATCAGTTTCTCCTTCACGGCCCGCACCAGGTCGGACATGCTTCCGCCCGGAAAATCCGTACGTCCGATCGAATTCTGGAACAGCGTATCCCCGCTGAATAAGACTCCTTCGGATCTGACATAATAGCAGCATCCTCCCTTGGTATGGCCCGGCGTGTGGAACACCTCAAAGTCATAGCCAGCCAGTTTCAGAATCTGTCCTTCCTTGATGCTCTTAGCTCCTTCATAAGTATATCCCCCGGTATAGACAGAAGACTGGTTTAACTTCGGATCCGTCATAGCATCCGCGTCTTCTTCATAGACATAGACCGGCACATGGAATTCGTCCACGAATCCGTCAATTCCCATAATATGGTCAAAATGGGCATGCGTCAGTAGAAGCGCCTCTATCTTAATTCCTTCCGATTTGATGTGGCTTAGAAGATAGGACGGACAGGCAGCCGGATCAACCACGACCGCCTGTCTTGTCTCTTCATTTACCGCCAGATAACAATTAGTGCTGATAATTCCAGTAACAAATCTCTCTACTTTCATCTTTTCTATCCTGTCGTCCTTTCAATATCAATTACGCCCTCCACCTGACGAAGTTTCTTCACAATTCTTGTCAGTTCTTCCCTGCCATGCACGATAAATCCCGTCTCAATGGTAGCGGTTCCCTGCTTGCTGGTGCGTACATTCATGGACTTCACATCCACGTCTCCTTCCGTAAAGATCTTTGACATCTCCATCAAAAGCCCTTGCCTGTCATGGGCATACATCTTGATCTCAGCCAGATACTGCCCGCCGGCCTTCTCTGCCACGTCGCTTTCCCACTCCGCATCAATCAGGCGGGCGCGCTCGGATTCTGTCAGATGGATCATGTTCACGCAGTCCGTGCGATGGATGGAAAGGCCTCTGCCTCTGGTAACAAAGCCCACAATCTCATCCCCGGGCACCGGATTGCAGCATCTGGAGAAACGTACTGCCATATCGTCAATTCCTTTGACCACGATTCCACTCTTGGACTTGGCAATATGCACCTTATTCTTGGACGCTTCTGCAACCCGCTCCAGAACCACTTCATCCGTGATTTCCTGCTTGTGCTCTTTGTCATACTCTTCCACAAGCCGGTTTACCACCTGGCCTTCCTTAAGCCCTCCGTGCCCAATGGCAGCCAGCACCGCTTCCCAGTCCTTGAATCCGTATTTCTTCTGCACCACGTCCTGATATTTCGGATTCATGATATTGCTCAAATTAATGGATTTGGCTTTGCAATAAGAGGCAATCATCTCTTTTCCCTTGATGATATTGCTTTCCTTGAATTCTTTCTTAAACCATTGATTAATCTTGTTCTTTGCCTGGGTGCTCTTGACGATTCCCAGCCAGTCCCGGCTCGGGCCTCTGGAGTTCTGGGAGGTCAGGATCTCGATCCTGTCCCCGTTCTGTATCTTGTATTCAATATTCACCAGCTTGCCGTTTACCCTGGCGCCTACCATCTTATTTCCCACTGCGCTGTGGATGGCGTATGCGAAATCAATCGGCGTAGAGCCATTGGGCAGATTCTTCACATCGCCTTGGGGCGTGAAGCAGTATACATCCTCTGCAAACAGGTCCAGATCGCCCTTGATCAGGCTTAAAAACTCCCGATTATCCGACATGTCTCTCTGCCATTCCAGTATCTGGCGCAGCCAGCTAAGCTTCTCTTCTTCCTGCGCCTCCACGCTCTTCTTGCCATCATTGGATTCTTTATATTTCCAATGGGCCGCGATACCGTACTCTGCCGTCTTATGCATTTCCTGCGTCCTGATCTGGATCTCAAAAGGCTGCCCCACGGAACTCATCAGCGTCGTATGCAAGGACTGATACATATTGGGCTTGGGCATCGCAATATAGTCTTTGAAGCGTCCCGGTATCGGCGTATACATCTCATGGATGACACCTAGCGCCGCATAGCAGTCCTTTACGGAGTCCACGATAATCCGCACCGCGAACAGGTCATAGACCTGATCCACCGTCTTATCCTGATTAACCATCTTCTTGTAAATGCTGAAGAAATGCTTGACGCGCCCGTTCACATCCGCCTTGATGCTGGCGTTCTTCATGTGGGTGGACACTTCATCCACGATCTGCTGGACGAATTCTTCCCGCTCCGTCTTCCTTGCGTTAATCTGATTTACAAGATCAAAGAATACTTCCGGCTGCGAATACTTAAGAGCCAGGTCATCCAGTTCCGTCTTAATCTTGGATATGCCGAGCCGCTGGGCAATCGGCGCATAGATATCCATGGTCTCTTTGGCTTTCTCCTTCTGCTTGGCCGGCGTCATAAACTCCAGCGTCCGCATGTTGTGAAGGCGGTCGGCAAGCTTGATGATGATGACCCGGATATCCTTTGCCATTGCCAGGAACATCTTCCTTAAGTTCTCTGCCTGTACCTCCAACTTGTCGGAAGAATAGGAAAGCCTTCCCAGCTTGGTGACGCCGTCTACCAGAAGCGCCACTTCCTCGCCAAATTCCCGTTTAATATCCTCTTCGCCTACTTCCGTATCCTCAACAACGTCATGAAGCATGCCGGATACGATCGTCTCTTTATCCATCTCCAGGTCAGCCAGTATGATGGCTACCCACAGAGGATGCACGATATACGGCTCTCCGGACTTGCGGCACTGCCCTCCATGGGCTTTTTTCGCAAGCTGGTATGCCTTTTCAATCATAGAAACATCCGTAGAGGGGTGATACCTTCGGATGCGGGCAATCAACATTTCATATAAGCGATCCGGATTTTCATAGTCTCCCGGCGCTTTAACGGCATGACCGTCAACGACTTCCAGTCCTGCGGAGGCATCTGCCGTCAGCGATTCTGGCGCAATACGCCCGTCAATTGCCTCATATGTGGTTTTTTCTGACATATTAACGCCTCCTTCCTGTTACATATTTTTCTTTTGTTATTATTTACCAGGATATGCAATTACAGACTCAACGTCATATCCTTTTAATTTATCTCTGCCCTTAAGACCCTCCAGCTCCATCAAAAATACGGTCTTTACGACTTCTCCTCCCAGGCCTTCCACCAGTTTGATCATAGCCTCATTGGTTCCCCCCGTGGCGATCAGATCATCAATAATAACCACCTTCTGGCCAGGCTTTATCGCGTCACGGTGCATCTCCAATTCGGCAATGCCATACTCCAGCTCATATTTGATTGAAACCGTCTCACATGGAAGTTTTCCCTTTTTCCGGATTGGAATGAATGGCTTATGAAGGTTATAGGCAATGGGAACTCCAAAGATAAATCCTCGGGACTCCGGCCCTACGACCACATCGAACTCCACATCTTTTAATTTTTCCTGCATAAGGTCTATGGCAAGCATCAGCCCGTCGGCATCCTGAAGCACGCTGGTCACATCCCTGAATATAATACCTGATTCCGGAAAATCCGGAATACTCCTTACGTATTCTTCAATCGGTTTCATACACAATCTCTCCATTCTCACTAAAATACCTTATAAGTATAGCATTAGTCTACGTAATTTTCAAACAATTCTAGACATTTCTCGCACCATTATTGGTAGTGCGTAATCACAATCTGAACCGTACGCTTTCCCATATATTCATTAATGTCGGGATAATAAGTGACGGACAGCTTCATCTGGCCTCCTCTTCCTTTCATCAGAAGATCCACAGCCTCTTTCCCATACCGCTCTTCCAGAAGGGAAAGCATCTGCTCTGCTCCCCGGAAGCACACGGCCTCCCTTGCCGTCTGACTGGAATCTTTTACCTGAAGTTTCAGTACATTTCTATTCTTGCCAAGAATCCGCCCGCTTATAAGTTCTACATTTCTGGCGGCAAAGACCGGCTTTGTATTCCCCTTTCCGAAAGGTTCCAAAAGAGTCAGTTCCTCCACCAGTTCCTCTGTCACGCAGGAAAACGGCAATTCCATATCTATCACTACTTTTTCTGCCATGTCTTTTGGCTCCAGCCGGCAGTTATCATTGAGCGTCCTTCGAAGTTCTTCTATGTTTTCCTTGGCAAGGGACATTCCTGCCGCCAGCTTATGTCCTCCGAACTTGGTGAGGAGATCCCTGCAGCGGCTGAGTTCTTCATACATATTATATGCCTCTATGGAACGGCCCGAGCCTTTGATACCCTCTTCGGCATCCGTCAGTATGATGGCAGGCCTGTAATACCGCTCCCGGATCCGGCCTGCCACGATTCCGGCCAGGCTTTCATGGCAGCCGGGCAGATAGAGGACCAGAACCCGGTCTTTCCCTGCCTTCGTCGTGTCCACGATCTGTCTTGCCTGTTCCACCGCGATATCCGTCATCTCTTTGCGGCTGTCATTCAGCGCCTTCAGATCCCCTGCCAGTATGTCCGCCTCTTTTCCGGATTTCGCCCGCAGCAGATTAAGCGTCCGCTTTGCCGTATCCAGCCTTCCGCTGGCATTCATACAAGGCCCAAGTACGAATCCGATATGATAGGCGCCGATTCGATCCTTATCCACTCCCGTGCACGCGATCAAAGAGCGAAGTCCGGGACTATGCGTCCGCTTCAGCATCTGCAGGCCTTCCTTTACGAAAATCCTGTTTTCGTTTTCCAGTTCCATCACATCGCCCACTGTAGCGATCGCCACATTTTCGATCAGATAGTCCAGATCCTCCGCGTCGCCGCCCGTGGCCTCCCACAGGGCTTCCACCAGTTTATAGGCGATGGCTGCCCCGCACAACCCTTTAAATGGATATTCGCACCCCGGCTGCTTTGGATCGATTACAGCATCTGCAGGCGGAAGCAGATATTTTTTCCCGTCCTCTTCTTCCTCGAAGGGCACCTCGTGATGATCCGTCACCACGATCGTCATCCCAAGGCGCTTTCCGCAGGCAATCTCCTCCGCCGCCGCAATGCCATTGTCGCAGGTAATGATGGTATCTATTCCATCCTGATACGCCCGTTCAATCAATTCGATGTTCAGTCCATATCCATCCTTCATGCGGCTGGGTATATCACTGTCTGCCTCAGCCCCCAGTTTCTCCAAGCCCTCCAGCAGTATGTAGGTGGCATTCACTCCGTCAATATCGTAATCTCCGATGACCCGGATCCGCTTCTGCTCGGCAATCTTCTCCCTTAAGATGTCCACTGCCTTGTCCATATCCTTCATCAGCATGCCGTCATACAGGTCGGCAATTGTGCCATTCAGGTACTGCGCGATTGCCTCATCGCCGATCACATCCCTGTTACGGATTAAGCAGGCCAGCCTGGGGCTGATCTGAAACCTTTTCCCAATCCCTTCAAAATCCGCGCCTTTTCTTAGAAGCACCCATTGTTCCATCCTCTATCCTCCCTATGTATCTTGAAAGTAAAAAGCAGCCACGTCATATAAATATGGCTATGGCTGCTTCATCGTTTCACTCTATTATTTCTTTTTCTTCTTGCTTGTCTGGGCAGCTGGTTTCTTGCCAGTCTTTGTCTTCATAACATACCACAGGGCTCCTGTGATGCACACGGACGAATATGCTCCGCATACAATGCCCACGATCAGCGGCAGCGCAAATTCACGGATGGAGCTTACTCCCATTACGTACAGCACTGCCACCATAATGAATGTGGTCAGGGAAGTATAAATACTTCTGGTAAGCGTCATTGTAATACTCTTATTTACCACTTCTGCAAGATCCGTGGACTTGGTCTGGTAATGAAGTTCCTCGCGGATACGGTCAAATATGACGATCGTCGCATTAATGGAATATCCCACGATGGTCAGCATGCAGGCGATAAATGTATTCCCCACCGATATTCTCGCAACCGCATAGAATGCAAGCACGACTAAAACGTCATGTAACAGAGCGGTTACCGCGCTGGTTGCAAAGCGTATATCCTTGAATCGGAACCAGATATACAGAAGCATGAATATAGTTGCGACAATAACCGCGACAACCGCGTCCTGCCGCATCTCGTTACTTACTGTAGAACTGATATTCTCTGCAGTAATCTTGGACTCATCCACGCCGAAATTATCTGCCATAGCCTGATTCAGTTTTTCACGCTGGTCAAGTTCCAGCGTAACCGTCTTGATAATCACCTGGTTGGTACCTGCCACCTTCTGCGTCTGGACATTGTGATCGCCGGTCACTTTTTCTACTACAGGCACGATCTCTTTGTCAATCTCTTCAATCGTGTAATCTTCATTAAATGTCACATTGGTTGATGTTCCACCTTCAAACTCAAGGCTGTATGCAAATGCCCCATTCCCCTTGGATGAATTCACGCCCATGAAGATCAGTCCTGCGGCGATGACTGCCGTAGATACGGTAAAGAACCATTTCTTCTTTCCGAGGAAGTTGATGGTTTTCCTCTCCTTCTTAGCACGATAGTATAGTTTTTCTTTGCGAAGCCCTACCGCATAGAACGCATACACGATCATACGGGTAATAACAAGGGCGGTAAACATGGATACGATAATACCGATTGCCAGAGTCTGGGCAAATCCCTTTACCGTTCCCGAGCCCTTGAACCAGAGGACAGCAGCCGCGATCAAGGTGGTGATGTTGCCATCCACGATTGCTGACATAGCCTTCTGGAAACCAGTCTTTAATGCATTCTTCACGCTCTTTCCGCGGGACATCTCCTCACGCACCCGGGCGAAGATGATGACGTTTGCATCCACCGCCATACCGATACTCAGGATGATACCCGCAATCCCCGGCAAGGTAAGGGTCACGTTAAACGCATTTAATATAAGAAGCACAAGTTCCGTATAAATAACCAGCGCAAGGCTTGAAGCAAGTCCCGGCAGATAATATACAAATATCATAAAGATAAATACAATAGCAAGTCCGATCGCGCCGGCCTTCAGACTGGTGCTGATTGCCTGTTCTCCCAGCTGGGCGCCTACCACGTTGGAGCGTAGTTCTTCCAGTTCCAGCTTCAATCCGCCGATACGGATGGTAGATGCCAGGTTTTCCGCCTCATCATACGAGAAATTTCCTGTGATATATGCCTGCCCTCCGGTAATCGCCGTCTGGACTCTCGGGCTGCTGATCGCCTCTCCGTCATAGATGATGGAAATGGTCTTTCCTACATTGGCCTCTGTGGCATCCGCGAACTTCTTTGTCCCTTCCTTATTCAGACTCAGTTCCACGGAGTACTCCTTATTGCCCATATCATCCTCGCCGGCCTTGGCCGTAGCGGTCTTGACATCGGATCCGGTAATGACCGTCTCTCCATCTTCCGTCCTGAACTCAAGGGAGCCTGGCTTTCCAAGTTCATCCAGGATCGCATTGGCATCCGTAACGCCCGGAATCTCAATGTTAATCCGGTCGTCGCCTTCCTGGTACACGCTCGCTTCTGTGCTGTACTGTTCCACACGCTTCTGAAGCTTATAAATGGTGTCGCTCATCTCTTTTTCTGTCGGATTGTCATCCTTAACCTGATAGGTAATGCTGACGCCGCCTGCCAGATCCAGGCCAAGCTTGATGTTCTTCATTGCGCCGGTTCCAGTCTTGCCAAAACCGACCAGAACCGTAAAGCCAAGCAGCACGACCAGCACGACGGTCAGAATCAGGCTCAGTATGCCTTTGTTCTTCTTCATGGTTTACTTCCTTTCTGTCTCTTCTTAATCCCTTTTTATTCTTCTGCAAGCGCCGCTTTCATCATAATTGCGCATTCCACGCGCTTACGCTGCATCTCGCAGCCAATATCATATGTATCATGGATGGTCCCGTGGAAATTGTAAGAATTCGCCATACATCCGCCGCTGCAATAGAACTTGGCAAAACAGTCCCTGCACTTATCTTTGGAGTACACGTTGCAGCTGCGGAAATCATCCGCAATCTCCGGCCTTACGATTCCTTCGTCCACATTTCCCATCAGGAATTCTACCTGTCCCACGAACTGATGGCAAGGATAGAGATCCCCCCAAGGCGTCACGGCCAGATATTCCGTCCCGGAGCCGCATCCGGACAGCCTTTTCGCTACACAAGGCCCACCGTCTAAGTCTATCATAAAATGGAAAAAATTAAAACCTTTTCCTTCCTTTTCACGTTCAATCATTATCTTTGCCAGTTTATCATATTCTTCATTAATCACCGGGATATCTTCCTCCCGGATCGCGTAGGGATCGCTTTCCTCTCCCACCACCGGCTCTATGGACATCTGCTTGAACCCCAGATCCGCGAAATGCAGGATATCGTTGGAAAAATCCAGGTTATCGCGGGTAAACGTTCCCCGCACATAGTATCGCTCCTGGTTCCTGCTCTTTGCCAGTTTCTGGAACTTGGGAACGATCAGGTCATAACTTCCCTTTCCATTGCGGAAGGGACGCATACGGTCATTGACATCCTTGCGGCCGTCCAGGCTTAAGACTACATTGTCCATCTCCTTGTTCACGAACTCCTGCACCTCGTCGTTTAACAGAACGCCATTGGTGGTAATCGTAAACCGGAAATGCTTGTCGTGGATCTTTTCCTGCTCTCTTCCATAAGCCACCAGGTCTTTCACCACCTGCCAGTTCATCAGCGGTTCTCCTCCGAAGAAATCCACTTCCAGATTATGCCTGTTGCCGGAATTGGCAATCAGGAAATCCAGCGCTTTCTTTCCCACTTCGAAACTCATAAGGGCACGTCTGCCATGGTACTCCCCTTCTTCCGCGAAGCAGTATTTGCAGGCCAGATTGCAGTCATGGGCAATATGAAGGCATAATGCCTTTACTACCGTCTTTCGCTTCTTCACTTCCTCGATCATGCATTCATAGGCATCCTCAGCGAATAGCCTTCCTGCTTCCGTCAGTTCGATTACGTCCGCCAGAGCATCTTCAATCTCGCCCTCTTCGTACTTCTGTCCCAACTCTTTCTTAAGGCCCTTAAGCACGCATGGCTCTTTTAGAGTCTTAGCGGTATGGGCTTCATTTTCTTTGCTTAATTTCGCAATCACGTCATAGCACAGTTCGTCCACTACATGGACCGCGCCGCTGTACACATCCATGACGATATTGTATCCATTATTCTGGTATTGGTGAATCAAGGCTATATACCCCTTTCCTATATACATTATCAGGGGCCGTCCCCTGCATCCATTCTTATGAACAACAAGAAACAGCGACCCTTAAGACCGCTGTCCCGAGTATTCCATATAATCCAAAACTATTTCTTCTGTTCGCAAGTCTGGTTTCCTACTGTACAGGAAGTCTTACATGCTGACTGGCAAGATGTCTGGCATTCTCCGCATCCGCTCTTCTTTAAATTGCTATTCATAGTCTGTGTATTTAATGTTTTTACATGTTTCATGCTCTATTCCTCCTTACCTTTGCTTAACTTATGTTATTATACCATTTCATTATTATTTTCGCAATCATTTTATATCTCTTGTTAAAACTTTAATTACTCCCCATTCTATGGCCTTTTTACGGTAGTTATGATACACTATCGGTGGATTACAGCGTGAACGCCAGGTACTGCTATCTATAGCCATAGTCTTTTAAAAAGCAATATTGCAAATGTATGTCTTATAGGAGGTAATTGTACAATGGCAATTCAAATTGGCATCAACGGATTCGGCCGCATCGGCAGAGTCGCATTCCGTATCGCCATCAGTCAGCCTGAACGCTTCCACTTGTGTGGAATCAATGTCCGTAACGCAAATCTTGATTATATGGTATATATGATCCGGTACGATACCATATTCGGCCGCTTCCGCGGTGAACTTGGCACTTACGAGAAGGGGATTACCGTAAACGGAAAGAAGATCCCTGTCTTTTCCGAAAGCGATGCTTCCTGCATCCCATGGGAAAGCTGCGGTGCCGAATATATTATCGATGCAACCGGCGCTTTCTGCACTACTGCAAAGGCAATGTCCCATATCAAGGCCGGGGCAAAAAAGGTCATCATCTCGGCGCCAGCCAAGGATGATGAGACCCCTACGTTCGTCATGGGCATCAACCACACCAATTACACGCCGGATATGAAGGTCATATCTAACGCTTCTTGCACTACGAACTGTCTGGCGCCCATCTGCAAAGTCCTGGAGGATAATTATGGCATCGAATATGGCCTGATGTCCACAATCCACGCGGCAACCGCCAAGCAGAAAGTAGTCGACAGCCGGTCTTTGAAGGATTGGCGCACCGGCCGGGCAGTTTTTGGCAATCTGATTCCTTCCACAACCGGAGCAGCGAAAGCAATATCCTTGGTCATCCCTTCTCTGAAGGATCGGATGAACGGAATCTCTTATCGGGTTCCTACCTCGGACGTCTCCATCGTCGATCTAAACGTAGCGCTTAAGAGCCCCTCATCCTACGAGGATATTTGCAGCAAAGTCCACGAGGCCTCCATGACATATTTGTCCGGCATCCTGGATTATGTAGATGACGAAGTCGTGTCCTCTGATTTTATCGGAGACTCCCACGCCTCCATCTTCGATGCACGGGAAGGGATACAGGTTAATTCCCATTTCTTTAAGCTGATCTGCTTCTATGATAATGAGTGGGGCTATACCAGCCAGATTTTCAGACTCATAGAATACATGGACCAGATTCATCAGCAATAACAATTTCATATCGTTTCTATGGCAGCGATAGATAGCCGAAGTTACTGTAATCAACTTTCTGTAAGGGACATATGCATTCGTAATTACGATTATGAACCATACAAAACTATGTCAAAAGAGACAGACACTTTTTTGGAGTGTCTGTCTCTTTTACGATATCATTCCGCCGACCATTCCGCCGCCCGCGCATAAGATAAATGTGGTCACGAGATTGGCTCCGTCCCCGTTCAGCGTATGATACACCCCCAGCGTGATCAGCAGAAGCAGGGCAAAATACGCGATGCCAAGACCAAGGCCCCATATGAACCGCTTCACTTTGGCCATCTTGCCAATCAGAATTCCTCCGATCAAGGTCGCCATGACATAGATTGCTACGATCGCCGCCGATACCATCTTCTCGTTCAGCTCCATCTTATATAGCGCCATCGTAAGCAGCAAAAGCAATATCCCCGTAACAATATAAGAAGCCAGCAGCGCCTTCAGCACCCACATAACCTTTGAGTCTTTTCGAACCTGTCTTTCCATCCCATCCCTCCTTGTCTATCACAAGTTATGATGGAACTTCCAGGTTTATTCCACTATTGTTCCATTTGCTTTCCTAAAAATCCTGCGGCGCAGGCTGCCATCTTCTGTTCCAGTTCTCCCAGTTTCTTCTTCGCGTCCTTGGATAGCAGGATGACGCCGCCTATCACATCTCCTTCGCAGATGATGGGGCAGATGATCTCATATTCGTATTCTTCTTCCTGGCTGTCGGTTATGGCAACATACTTCTTATCGCCAAGGGCGGCCATTATCTGGTTTCTGTCTCCCAGCTGCTTCTCCAGCGGCCTGCTGATATATTTATCCTGCAGATCCTTTTTGCCAGTGCCTGCAGCTGCAATGATCTGATCCATATCGCAGACGCATACCAGGCAGCCCATCGTCTGAGCAAGGCTCTCTGCATACTGTTTTGCAAATGCAGAGAGTTCTCCGATGGGAGAATACTTCTTTAGTATGATTTCCCCCTCTCTGTCCGTAAATATTTCCAGAGGGTCGCCTTCCCTGATTCTAAGAGTTCTTCTTATTTCCTTTGGAATAACCACCCTTCCCAGATCATCTATCCTTCTTACGATTCCAGTAGCTTTCATATAAGTTCTCCTCCGTTTACAAATCTATCCATTTTCTTGTATGGTGGTAGTCTTTGTAAAATCAAGTTTTTTATACCTGCGGCCAAAATAAATGTCATTTATATATCCTACTTTGGGCTGGATATTTAAAGCACAGTTCTGTATAATAATAAGAAGTATGATATTAGGAGGGATAAAGATGAGCAAGATTGAAGAAGTCCGAGGCGCTATGGTGAAAGCCATGAAAGCCGGAGACAAGGAAACCAAGGAGACTCTGTCCATGCTGCTGGCCGCCCTTAAGAACAAGGCCATTGACAAGCGGGAAGACTTGACGGAAGCAGAGGAAATCCAGGTGATCTTAAAAGAAATAAAACAGACAAAGGAAACACTGGATATGACCCCTGCGGATCGCACCGAGATTATTGACGAGTGCAACAAGCGCCTGTCCGTATTGGAACAGTATGCCCCGAAGATGATGGACGAGTCAGAGATCAAGGACGTGATTGAGGCTACTTTAAAAGAAATCGGCCTGGATGCGCCAACCGCTAAAGATAAAGGAAGGATTATGAAAGTTCTGATGCCAAAGGTAAAAGGTATGGCCGACGGCAAATTGGTTAACGAACTTCTAATGACCTATATGGGATAAAATTATGAAACGGAAAAGCAAGCAGAAGCTGATTTTTCCTGTCCAAATTCCCTGGATCAGATACATTCAAGAAGCTTCAGGAATTTATCGAGACGGATTGGTCCTATGAATGGTAGCATCGTGCAGCAGCTTTTATACTCACTGGCAAAGGCTGGAGCGGAGGTTGCATTGCATCCCCCGCTCCAGCCTTCGCCGTCCGGTATAAAAAAGTTCCAGCACTATATCCAAAAACCTTACTGCCCCTCGCTATCCGTATCCACCTGATCATCCGTCTTAACATCATTCGCATACGGCTCCTGATCTTCTACCTTCATAGTAACGCTAAGATCATTAAAATCAACTTTTTTCCAAACACTCTTGTTGACCTTGATATCCGCCTTCTTAAGCCACTTCTCGCAGGTCTTGGTGTAGAGGTCCGTCTTTCTGTCATTTACGATAGACTGCTTCTTGGTATCCGTAGCCTCTCTGTCAAACAGGCTGGTAACCTTTCCAACATAGCATCCATTCTCAGCCTCGATCATCTCTGTCACTTCGCCTTCTCCCAGCTTATCAGCCGCTGCGATCAGGTCTGCTGACGGGGTGGATGAATCCTTGTCAAATGTTATTGTGCTTGCTTCCACGCCTTGTTCTGTGGCAAATGCGCCGAAGTCTTCCGCCGTCTTGGCTGCTTCCGCAAAATCCTCTGCCTTGCTCTTGACCTTTGCCTTCTCTTCATCAGACAGATCTACGGATTTGCCATCCGCATCCTTAGTCGTATAAGGGAACAGTACATACTGCATGCTCTTCTGGGCTGCCTCTTCATCGGATACTTCCGTATCAGCGTCGGCCTGAATTGCCTCCGTCATCTTCTGCTGGATCGCCATAAGCGTCATCACGCGCTTCACCGTCTTTAACGAGCCACTGATTTTTTCTTTGTCTTCCAGGGCGTTTGCCTCGTCAAACTCTTTTGCAGTACTCTCAATGGCATTCTTTTCCTTGTCAGACAGAGAGACCTCATAGTCTCCCATATGCTCTTCCAGAAGAATCATAGTCTCCAGCTGCTTTAGCACGGAGTCTTTTACGGATTCTTCGTAAGTCTGGCCTTCCATCGCTTCGGAATTCCACATGTCTTCTCCCAGATATCCTGCGTAATAGGTCTCATACTGGGCCTGTGTATATCTTGCATAGAAATTAGCAATGTCGGCTGTTATCTCTTTGTCGCCTACCACGGCAACCACATCGTCGTCTTTAAACGATCCGCAGCCGGTAAGGGAAGTCGCTGCAAGCATCCCTGCCATTGCGAGTATCAATATCTTCTTTTTCATGTTCTTGTATACCCTCCTTAGTACCGTTAACTTCTCTATTATATCCTTTTTTTACTGGTCAATCAATCCTTTAATTCCAATTAGCACATTTTTCACAACCGCCAGCACATCCGTATTTTTCTCTTTTTTATTGCGACTCTTCTTCTCATATAAGAAGCAAGGATTCTCTGCATCTGCCTTAAAGGCCAGATCCCCTTTAAACTGCTCCAGGAGTCCGGGAATCTTCTGGGGCTGGACTTTGGCCTTTTCATACATGGAGAAGGTGAATCTTTCTCCCTTCTGCTCTACTGCCGTCACGTAGGCGCTGTGAGCAATCGCTTTCAGGCTTGCGACAGCCAGGAGAGTCTCCACCTTTTTGGGGATATCTCCGAAACGGTCAATCAGCTCTTCCAGCATGTCTTCCATCTCTTCTTCATTTTCAATGGCCGCCACCCGCTTATAGATATCCAGTTTCTGATACTCGTTGGGAATATAGGAATCCGGGATATATGCATCCACATTCAGATCCATCGTAGTGTTGAAAGTCTCTTCTTCCATCTCGCCTTTTAAATGCTTCACCGCCTCATTAAGCATTTTGCAGTATAGGTCGTATCCCACGGCTTCCATATGGCCATGCTGCTCAGCGCCTAGAAGATTGCCGGCCCCCCTGATTTCCAGATCACGCATGGCAATCTTGAATCCTGATCCCAAGTCTGTGAACTCTCGGATCGCAGCCAGCCTTTTTTCCGCAACTTCCCGGAGCAGTTTATCCCTCCGATAAAGTAGAAAGGCATAAGCCATTCGGTTAGAACGCCCTACTCTTCCCCGCAGCTGATAGAGCTGGGACAGGCCCAGATGATCGGCATCATGGATAATCATCGTATTTACATTGGAGATGTCCAGCCCGGTCTCAATAATCGTTGTGGATACCAGCACGTCTATCTCTCCGTTGATAAAGTCGTACATTATCCTCTCCAGCTGGTGCTCCTTCATCTGGCCGTGGGCGTATTCCACCGTGACATCCGGAACCAGTTTCTGGATATGGCCTGTTATCTCTGCTATATCCTCCACTCGGTTATAGACATAATATACCTGCCCCTGCCTTCCGGATTCTCTTTCGATCGCTTCTCTTACCATCTCGTCATTATACTCCATGACGTAGGTCTGGATCGGCATCCTATCGTTGGGAGCCTCTTCCAGCACGCTCATATCCCGGATTCCGATCAGGCTCATATGAAGCGTCCGCGGAATCGGCGTTGCCGTCAGAGTTAATACATCCACATTTTCCTTCAGTTTCTTAATCTTTTCCTTATGCTGGACGCCGAAACGCTGCTCCTCATCGATGATCAGAAGTCCCAGGTCCTTGAATTTCAGATCGTCGCTTAAGACTCTGTGGGTGCCAATCACAATATCCACCAAGCCTTTCTTGGTATCCTCGATGGTCTTCTTCTGCTGAGCCGGAGTCCGGAATCTGCACATCAGATCCACCCGGACCGGAAAGTCCTTCATCCTCTGGGCAAATGTATTGTAATGCTGCTGGGCCAGGATCGTGGTGGGTACCAGATAGACGACCTGCTTATCCTCCTGCACTGCCTTGAAGGCCGCCCGGATGGCAATCTCCGTCTTTCCATATCCTACATCCCCGCAGATTAGGCGGTCCATAATCTTATGACTCATCATATCCTGCTTGACGGCCTCGATGGCAAGCAGCTGGTCTTCTGTCTCTTCAAAGGGGAACATTTCCTCAAATTCCCTCTGCCAGACTGTATCCTCTCCATATACGTAGCCTTCCTGCTCCTGTCTTGCGGCGTACAGCCTGACCAGATCTTTGGCAATCTCCCTTACTGCCCCTCGGACTCTGGTCTTGGTCTTCGTCCATTCCTGCGTGCCCAGACGGTTTAATTTGGGTTTCTTGGCATCCGCGCTTGCATATTTCTGAATCAGGTCCAGCTGGGTAGCCGGGATATATAGATTGCCTCCCTGGGCATAGGATATCTTCATATAGTCCTTGGATATCTTATCTACCTCGATCTTCTCGATGCCCTGGTATATCCCCAGGCCATGGTTCTCATGAACCACATAATCTCCAACCTTCAGTTCCGCAAAACTCTGTATCTTTCGCCCTTCATAGGTCTTACGCTTCTTCTTTTTCTTCGTCTTTCCGAAGATATCCGTCTCCGAGATCACCGTAAACTTCAGCATCGGATACTCATAGCCATATGCCACATGCCCATAAGCCGTCATAATCTCGCCCGGCGCCACTTCCCGGTCCAACTCATCGCTATAATAACTGCTCAGATTATAATCCCTTAGATCCTCTGCCAGACGCTTCGCCCTGGTCCTGGATCCGGATAGAAGAACCACCCTGTATCCATTCCTTTTCAGACGCTTCAAATCCTGCGTCAGCATGTCAAAACTGCTGTTATAAGGATTGACGCTTTTCGTCTGAAGGCTGAAGGAGGCCTTTGTCTCCAGTCCCCTGCATTTCATATCCAGGGCAAAAAAGCCGACGCTGCTATAAGCGTTCATTTTTCTTAAGATCTCTTCCGTATGATACAGCTGCACTTCCGCGTCCGTGACTTCGTATCCGCTTTCCACCCTCTTTTTCTGGGCTTCCAGAAACTCTTCTTCCACCCCCTGCCCTTTTTCGATCAGGCGGACCGGCTCATCTAAGAACAGGATCGTCTCTTCCATTGGAAAATAATCCAAAAAGGAAACCCCCTTCTCTCCTTCCTGCGGAAATTCCACCGCCGGACAGATCGACACCTCTTCCAGATTCTCGATAGATCTCTGGGTCTCCACATCAAAAGTACGGATCGAATCCACTTCATCTCCCCACAGTTCTATCCGGATCGGAAGTTCTTCTGTAAGGGGATAGACATCCAGTATGCCGCCCCTTACCGCAAACTGGCCGGGAGCCTCAATCTGCACTTCCCTGTCATAGCCAAGCGCCACCAGCCTGGACTGCATCTCTTCCAGATGAAAGGTACTGTCATTTGCAATCCGCACCGTCTTTTCAACAATTACATCCTTGGGCAGAAGGGTGTCCATGAACGCATCGAAACTGGTAATCACCGTAGCCTTTTCGCCTGCCGCCACCGCCTGGATCACTTCCATCCTCTGACTTACCAGTTCCTTGCTCCTTAAGTCTGCCTGGTAAAAGAGCAGGTCTTTGGCCGGATACAGATGGGTATTCGGATCCAGGAATCGATACTCTTCATAGACTTGTTTTGCCTTGGATTCACTTGAACAAGCGATGACTCTGTAATTACAGCCATCGCTCAACGCATACATCATATGGGTTTTCTGGGAATTCACGCATCCGCAGACTCGTATCATCCCCGCGCCTTTTCTTATGTCCCTGCTAATCTCTTCAAATTCTGCTAATTCATTCAGTGGCCTGATTAAGGCTTGCATATCTTAGGCCTCCTTAGGCTTTACTTTTCTGTTAAACTTATTCATGGCCTCTTCCATCTCTCCTCTGAGGATCATCTCCACCGCTTCCACAGCCTTCTGGCATCCTTCCTCCATGATGGCGCGCTCTTCTTTCGAGAAACGACTGAGGACATAGTCTGCCAGATCATATTTCTTCGGCTTTTCTCCCACACCGACCTTGATTCTTGGAAATACTTCCGTCCCAAGATGGCTGATAATATTCTTCATTCCATTATGGCCGCCGGCGCTTCCTTTTTTACGGATTCTAAGTTGTCCGACATCCAGACTGATATCATCGTAGACAACCAAAAACTCGCTTTCTTCATCAACCTTATAATAATCCACCAGGCCGCCCAGGCTCTCGCCGCTAAGATTCATGTAGGTCTGCGGCTTAGCCAGAATTACTTTCTTCCCCTCTATGATTCCTTTTCCGATCAGGGCTCTATTCTTCCTGCCGTCTACAGATATATTATATTTGCCGGCAAGCGTATCTATGACATCGAAGCCGGCATTATGCCGCGTGCCTTCGTATTGTAATGTAGGATTTCCAAGTCCCGCTATAATAAACATTCTTCTCACCTCAGTTTCTATTCCTTTCCATTCTACAAGAAGCCGTCCTATTTGTCACGTAAAAGAAATGAATAATTTGCTGTCTTTTTTCATACATTATAGAAAGTAATAAATATCATACACAATACAGGAGGGTCTCAATGAGTTCCAAAACAAAAATCGTCGTATTGCATATGAAGGAGATTATTTACACGGCAGTCTTCGCCGCACTGGCAATCATACTTATCCTGCTGCTGGTATTCATGTTCCTTCCAAAAAATAAAGAGTCCAAAACCAACGAGGAGAAATACATGCCAGGAGTATACACATCCACCGTCACGCTCAACAACACCGCCCTTGAGGTGGAAGTGACCGTGGATGAGACACATATCAATTCCATCCGCTTCTCCAACCTGGATGAGTCGGTAACTACCATGTTCCCTCTGATCCAGCCGACTATCGAGGACATTGCTGAACAAGTATATGACTCCCAGTCTCTGGATAACATTCAGTTGTCCGAGGATAGCCCCTATACTTCCCAGATTATTGTAAATGCCATTGACGAGGCATTGAAAAAAGCCGAAACTACCAAGTAGTTGCGGCTTTTTATATGTTCTTCATAATGATTCCTATCCTTCTACGATCAGATATCTTCCACCCGGAAGCGGGAATACTTCTGATGCTTCCTCAATCTCTTCAAGAGACATGCTGTCTACATCCAGACCTTCCTCTTCTAGAAACTCCTTCACTTCGCCGATGTTCTCCACGACCGCTGCCATGCAATCCTCCAGGAATGCTTCCGCCTCTTCCAGCGTCTCCGCAACCGGCTCATCAAACAACTGCGCCTGGTTTTTCAAGAACGTCTTCAGGCACTCCTCATCGTACTCATACATTTCTCTAACCTCCCTTAATTTCTTTTCCTTGCTTCATACGAACTGCATCAGTTCTTCCGGACTGTCTATGATAGTTCCCGCGCCTGCAGCCCTCAATACTTCTCTTGACCGGAACCCCCAGGATACGCCCACCATGCGAACCCCTGCGTTTCTGCCTGTCTCCACGTCCACTTCGGAATCCCCCACATACAGGCATTCTTCCCTGCCCGCCTGCATCTCCTCCAGCAGTCTATAGATTCCGGCAGGATCTGGCTTTCTCGCAATTCCTTCCTTCTGGCCCTGCACGCAGTCAAACACATCCTCGCCAAAGATACGCTCTACCACTTTCTTCGTCTGCCGATGGGGCTTGTTGGAGAGAACCGCCAGCTTTATTCCCTTGTCTTTCATCTGCATAAGCGTTCCGGTGATGCCTTCATAGGGTGTTACAAGATATGTACAGTTTTCATCAAATATACGTCCGTATACCTCCATTCCTTCCTCAATTCTTGAAAGTTCCCTATCTCCAGCTGCCTCCAGGGAACGTTCCATCAGATATCTCGCGCCGTTGCCTACAAAACTGCGGCACTCATCGGTAGTGATCTGAGGAAGTCCCATCTCTTTTAACGTCTCTTTCACCGAAAAAGCCAAGGATTCCAGTGTATCGGTCAAAGTTCCGTCAAGATCAAATATACAAGTTTTCATAATACATATATCCTCCATGCAATAATCATAGTATGACTATAGGAAAAATTCAAGGGGAATTTCGTAATCCATTCCCCTTAAGTGAGATATTGGCGCATCAGCCGCAGCGCATTCTTTTCCAGGCGGCTTACCTGAGCCTGGGAAATCTTGATCTCGTCGGCAACTTCCATCTGCGTCTTGCCCTCAAAGAACCGCAGTTTGATAATATACCGTTCCCGTTCCCCTAAGTGCTGCATCGCCGCTTCCAAAGACAAGTCCTCCACCCATTTTTCTTCCTTATTCTTTGTGTCGCTGATCTGATCCATTACATACAGGGCATCGCCTCCGTCATTATATACCGGCTCCTGAAGGCTCATAGGAACCTGAATGGCGTCCAGGGCAAACACGATGTCCTCTTTGGATATTCCGATCTCTTCCGCAATCTCCTGGACTGTGGGCTCTTTTAGGTTCTGCTTGATATAATTCTCTTTTGCATAGATCGCCTTATAAGCCGTATCACGAAGCGACCGGCTGACACGGATGGAATTATTGTCCCGCATATAGCGCCTGATCTCGCCAATGATCATGGGCACCGCATAAGTAGAAAACTTCACATCCAGTTCCGTATTAAAATTATTGATCGCCTTGATCAGGCCGATGCAGCCGATCTGGAACAGGTCATCCGGATTCTCATTGCTTCCTCCAAACCGCTTTATCACGCTGAGCACAAGGCGTAGATTTCCTTTGATATATTCTTCCTTCGCCTCTGCATCCCCTGCTTTTATGCGCGCAAACAAAGCTTCCTTTTCCTCTTCTTTCAGGATTGGAAGCTTTGCCGTATTCACACCACATATTTCAACTTTTCCCTGTGCCATTGTCAGAACCCTCCTACTAGATGAATGAATAATTAATATCTAGTAAAATGATTCTCCATAAGTTCTTTTGTTATTCTTTACACCGCCAAAATAAAAAAAGTTTTAGACCTTGACAAAACATTGAAACCCCAAAAGCCACATGCTATAATTATAAAAATTATTGAAATCATTCTGAAAGGCGGCCCTTATGAAAAGATTCAAGATGCTACTACTCTTATTGCTTATCTTTTTTGCCGGGCTGTTTTTTGTTTCTATTGATAACAATTCTCATAATATTTCCTCTTACAAAGAGCACCCTGACACCTATACAGAGGGCTATGTCTGCCATCCGGCAACGATTACGCCTTATACGAAAGCCTCAAGCGTATATCCGGGCCCTCAAAAAAAGACTTCTTTCAGAAGAGGAAGTTCCTTTATGCTGCGTATGCCTGTCCTGCACGCATGCTGCCGAATCCCTTTCCTCCTTGGCCTTCCTGCAAAATACAGGCGTCTTCTGCAACTGATTGGCAGCCTCTTTGCCTCTATGATTTTCATGCTTCAGATCTGGATCATTCACCAGGTAGATGGAAAAAAGCGCTCTCCTTTATATGAAACCGGCAATTTAATATAAAGGAGAATAGAATACTATGGAAATAAACGATCTCTTAATGCTGCCCGGCGGGCTGGCCCTATTCTTGTATGGCATGCAGATGATGAGTACCGGGCTTGAGACCGCCGCAGGCAACAAGATGAAGACGATCCTTGAGAAGCTGACCTCCAATCGCTTCAAAGGTGTTCTGGCAGGCGCTGCCATTACAGCTGTCATCCAATCTTCTTCCGCCACCACCGTCATGGTCGTAGGCTTCGTCAATTCCGGCCTAATGACTTTAAGCCAGGCCGTATGGGTAATTATGGGAGCCAATATAGGAACCACGATCACCGGACAGCTGATTGCGCTGGATATCGGGGCAATCGCGCCTTTGATCGCATTTATAAGCGTTGCAGTCATATTGTTTTCCAAGAATGATAAAGTAAAGCATATCAGTTCCATTTTTGCAGGCCTGGGCGTACTGTTCATCGGAATGGATATGATGGGCGAGGCGATGGAGCCGCTGCAGTCATCTCCTGCTTTTCTGAACATTATGACCACCTTCCAGAATCCACTTGCGGGCATACTGATCGGCGCCGTATTTACTGCTATAATCCAGTCCTCCTCAGCTTCGGTGGGAATCTTGCAGGCTCTGGCAGCCACGGGGGCAATCCCCTTATCCGGCGCTGTCTATATCCTGTTCGGACAGAATATCGGCACTTGCATTACCGCTGTCCTGGCTTCCATCGGCACAAAGGTCAACGCAAAGCGTACCACGGTGATCCATCTGCTGTTTAACATCATAGGCACGCTGATTTTTACCTGCATCTGCATGGCAACACCTTTCGTATCCTTTATGGAGACGCTGACTGGCAATCCTGTAGCACAGATAGCCAACGTTCACACCACGTTTAATATTGTAACTACGCTGATCCTTCTGCCTTTTGGCGGCCTCATGGCCAAGGCGGCCGTCCGGCTGCTCCCGGACACAAAATCCAGCGAGCCCCAAAGAAGGAAGCTGGAATACATCGCGCCTTTTGAAGGACATTATTCCATGGGACATGCCGCCGTTGTCCTCTCCCAGCTTAGCAATGAAGTGTCCAGAATGTCCGGCATGGCAAGAGACAATGTAGAAGCCGCTTATAACGCGCTTTTAAATGATGATGCGAAAGCCCTGGAAGCCATTGAGGAACAAGAGTCCTACATAGATTACCTGAATGAGGAGATTGCAAAATATATCGTAAGCCTGATGTCTGTGGAGATGTCCGAGAAAGATTCCAAGTGTATCAATAATTATTACATGATCATCAGCAATATAGAAAGAATCGGAGACCATGCGATGAACATCGCTGAATATCTGAAGTCCTTGAAAAAATGGTCCGTTCGCTTCTCCGACAACGCCATCTCGGAGATACGCAAGATGAAGCAGGTGAGTCTTAAGCTCCTGGAATGTCTGGAACGCGCGGATGGAGAAAACAGCCAGTTTCTTCTGGAGCAGGCCGCGAAATATGAAAATCTCATCGATGATATGCAGAAGAAATACCTGAAACGGCAGATAAAAAGGATTCGCAAAGGAAATTGCAAGGCCGAGGCTGGCATCCTTTTTTCCGAACTGCTCACGGACTTTGAGCGAATTGGTGACTATGCCCTTAATCTGGCTGAATTATATGCTGATATGTAAAAAAGACAAATAATGGATTTGCAGCAGGCTGCTGCAAATCCATTATGATTCCCGATGGCCCGCATGGGAGGCGCATCAGTCGCGATCCCATTTATCCGCAAGATTATGGATCTGATTCTCAAACTTTGCAAGGTCCTTGTTTGCAAGGCCTTCATTCTTATATACCACGTCAAGCAGCCGCTTCGCCGCAGCGACCACTCGCCCAAACGCCGCCGTCGCCTTGGCTCTTGCCGGCTTCTCCGCCGCCTTCTTTGGCATCTTCACGCCTTCGCTTAGGATCTCATTGGAAGCAAGATCCACGCATCCGCCTGAATATGGCGCAAATGTCGGACAGCCTATCGTGTCTTCCACCAATTTCGCGAAGTGATCCGTCACCGTATCTTCGCCGTGCACTACGATCACCCTGTCAGGCTTGTGTGTAAACCCTTTCAGCCAGTTCAGCAGCCCGTTCATATCTGCGTGGCCGCTGATTCCTTTCACATCCACGATCCGTGCATTCACCGTAATATTCTCGCCAAAGAGCTTGACGCTCTGCGCGCCCTCGATCAGCTTGCGTCCCAGCGTCCCAACTGCCTGGTAGCCTACGAAGCATATCGTACACTCGCGCCGCCACAGATTATGCTTCAAATGATGGCGGATACGGCCAGCCTCGCACATTCCAGATGCAGAAATGATAACCTTGGGCTTATCATCAAAATTGATCATCCTGGACTCGTCGCTTGTAATCGTGGTCTTAAGTCCAGGAAAGATCAGCGGATTTATCCCTTTTTCCACCAGAGCCATCGCCTCTTCATCAAAGCAGGATTTCACATTCTTATTAAATACGTTGGTGGCTTCAATCGCCAGCGGGCTGTCTACATAGACTTCAAAGCCCTGGTACTGGGGCAATAGCCTTTTTTCCTTGATCTCTCTGATAAAATATAGCAGTTCCTGGGTTCTGCCAACCGCAAAAGATGGAATGACCACATTGCCGCCCTTATCAAAGGTCTCCTTCAATATCTTCGTAAATTCTCCGATATAATCCGGCACCTCATCGCCATGGGTCCTATCTCCGTAAGTGGATTCGATCACCACGTAGTCTGCCTCGGCTACCTTCTGCGGATCTCTGATAATGGGCTGGTTGGTATTTCCTACGTCTCCTGAAAATACCACCTTTTTTGAAATCCCATCTTCCGTAATCCACACTTCGATACTGGCGGATCCAAGCAGATGCCCCATATCATTGAACCGGACTTCTATGCCTTCGCATAATGTGATCTTTTGCCCGTAATCGCAGGGCGCCAGCAATTTGATGGCTGCATCCGCATCTTCCATAGTATAGAGCGGCTCATATGTCTCCTCGCCGCTTCTCTTAGCCTTGCGATTCCTCCATTCTGATTCTGATTCCTGGATGTGCGCGCTGTCTCGCAGCATGATGTTGCACAAATCTGAAGTAGCGAAGGTCGTCACAACATCGCCTTTGAATCCCTGCCTGCAAAGAAGCGGAATCTTTCCGGAATGATCGATATGCGCATGGGTCAGAAGAATATAGTCAATCTCCTTTGCCGTCACAGGAATTTCCTGATTCTCATACAGATCAGGCCCCTGCTCCATACCACAGTCGATCAAGATATTTTTCCCGCATGCTTCCAACAGATGACAGCTTCCAGTTACTTCGTGGGCTGCACCAATACAGCTAAGCCTCATATACCCAACCCCTTTTTTTCTTCTATTGTATCATCTTTTCAGGGCCTGCGCTATGAATACTTTACCATCTCCCGTTTTAACCGCTGCATGATCTTTTTCTCAAGCCTTGAGATGTAAGATTGGGAGATCCCCAGCATATCTGCTACTTCTTTCTGGGTCTTCTCCTCGCCATCCGGCGTTCCCAGCCCAAACCTCATCTTGATAATGGTTCGCTCTCGCCCGGACAGGCGGCTGATGGCTTTGACCAGAAGTTTCCGTTCCACTTCGTTCTCCAAATCTTTATAAATGGTATCCTCGTCCGTCCCCAGAATATCCGAGAGCAGCAGCTCATTCCCGTCCCAGTCCACATTCAGCGGCTCATCGATGGATACCTCCATCTTTGTCTTGTTATTCCTGCGAAGATACATCAGGATTTCATTCTCTATGCACCTGGAAGCATAGGTTGCCAACTTGATATTCTTCTCCGGATTAAACGTATTAATTGCTTTTATCAATCCAATCGTGCCTATAGAAATTAAATCCTCTACACCGACTCCTGTATTGTCGAATTTCTTCGCGATATACACCACAAGTCTCAGGTTATGCTCGATCAGCGTCTTCTTTGCTTCCTCTTCGTCCTCCGATCCCAAGTCATTGATAGCCGCCGTCTCTTCCTCGGTATTAAGGGGCGCAGGCAGTATATCGGAGCCGCCTATGTAATGGACATCCTTCTTGTCCGGGAAAAGCAGCGCTTTGAAGTCGGGTATTACCTTTAGTTTAAATTGATGCGGTACTGCTACTTTTATTATCATCATCTATTCCTCCTACCAAAATCTCAGGATTTATAATCATCTTATATTTATCAGCGGTCATCTCATTCTCGCAAATAGCCGCCATCGGTTCTGCAATCCATTGCTTTTTGTCATTGCGTATGCACATCTTATCCAACGTCACAAGAGGCATGACCCCATCCTTCTTGCCGATGGAATGATAGGGAATGTAGCGTAATTTGACTGCCTCGCTCCCCGCGAGAAGTTCTCTTGCCACATCCTGATCCAGAATGCATACCGGCTTTCCTGTCAGTTCATCCCTCAGGCTGTTTCCCGTATCAATCAACGCCTGTACCTGACATTTCCTTCCATTCATATAAAGGTCTGCCTGGCATCTGTACTGGTTCTGCCTGGAAAGATAGGAAATCAGGCTCCAGATGCCGGACACCACATAGTAACTGGCTACTGCCAGCACAAAGAACAGGCTTCCGATCCGCATATACTGTCCGAGGAATTGAAACACCCCACCTGTCAGGAACCCGCTGATATACAGCAGTATCCAGGCCTTCAGCATATCTGATCCCCACTTGACTAAAAGCCCTGCCCTGATCATTAAAACATTCACCATGCCATGGAACAGTACGAATTTGACAAACGTATAGGGAACTGGAAGAATTATAACCAGACAAGTCAGTGCTGATCCCAGGAGCGCTCCTAATGCAATGCGTCCATGCCTGGCTGGACATTTCAGCATCTTCCTTACAGCCACAAGAAGGATATAATCCATCGTAAAGTTCACCGTGAAAAACACGTCTATGTACAATTCATAATACACGTTCCACCTTCTTTCTCTTTGGGTATACTAAATCGATTTGGTACGTGGGCAAGATTCATTATACGAGTTGCTCCAAAAAGATTTTGTCAGATGATGGAGTCCATTTTTATTTTCGTTCGACAGCACCTTCAAGACACAAGATATAGATTCCCATAAGATGATTTTTTCGGATTTGTCTTATGCTGGCATACAACACTTTGTATCCCTCATTGGCATAAAAGAAAGAATTTTGTGGAATAAAAAAAGAATTTCTTGACAAAACTTGTCGCAATAAGAGGATATATAGAAAAATAGAACGAAAAAAAGAAAAAAAGCCAGATGCATGAAAATCATGCATCTGGCTTCCTATCATTATTATTTCTTAAAGAAATCCGGTATCTTGATAGACTGTTCCTTCACCTTGCTGGTTGGGGTTCTTGGAGTCTCTAAGGATGGCGTAGTCCCTCCTACCGAACGCTTTGCCGCAGTGGTAGTGCCGCCGCCTTTCGTGGGCGCCATGCCAAAGTCAATCCTTGGAGATGCCTGGGAAGTCTGCGCCGGCTGTACCGGCCTTTCATATCCCTGGGCATGCGTTGCCGCTGTATGAGGCACGGAAGAAACTCTTGGGTTTTCAAGTCTTGCTTTCAGTTTAGAAGCGCTTCCTCCCACATTATGAAGGCCTGTGGCAATAACCGTAATGGTCGCCTCATCAGCCCTGGAATCATCATACATAGCACCGAAGATGATGTTAGCATCCTCTCCTGCCAGTTCCTGTACGTACTCTGCCGCATCCGATGCATCCATAAGGGTGATATCGCCGGATACGTTGATGATAACATGAGAAGCACCGGCAATGGTTGTCTCAAGAAGCGGACTGGCAACAGCCTGCTTAACTGCCTCAAGAGCCTTATCATCGCCACGTCCCTGTCCGATACCGATATGCGCGATTCCTTTGTCCGTCATAACCGTCTGGACATCGGCAAAGTCAAGGTTAATAAGAGAAGGTACATTGATAAGGTCTGTAATACCCTGGATACCTTGCTGCAATACTTCATCCGCCTTCTTAAGGGCCTCCGGCATGGTGGTGCGTCTGTCTACCACTTCCAGAAGTTTATCATTCGGGATAACAATCAGAGTATCCACGCTTTCTTTTAATTTTTCAATTCCCGCAAGGGCATTATTCATACGTGTCTTTGACTCGAAGCGGAAAGGCTTTGTCACAACGCCTACCGTCAGCGCTCCCTGTTCTTTCGCAATCCGCGCAACCACAGGCGTCGCTCCGGTACCAGTGCCGCCGCCCATGCCGCAGGTTACGAATACCATATCCGCGCCTTTTAATGCGGCTGATATCTCCTCTGCGCTTTCTTCTGCTGCCTTTTCTCCAATCTCGGGCCTTGCGCCTGCTCCCAGCCCCTTGGTGATCTTGTCCCCAATCTGCATAAGCGTCGGAGCCTTACATAACTGCAATGCCTGTTTATCTGTATTAATGGCTATAAATTCAACACCGGCAATCTGCTCGTCGATCATTCGGTTGACGGCGTTATTACCGCCCCCTCCGACTCCAACAACAATTATTTTTGCCGCTGCTTCTGATTCGTTCGTTTTAATTTCTAGCAAGGGTTTCTCCTCCTTTGTTATCCTTATTATATATTATACATCCCGTATATAAAGCAAATGAAAAAAGTTCAGTCTGCCATATATAGTATATAATATAGACTTTTGTATAAAATATCAATAGAATTACAGTATTTTTCTTATTTTTCTTCCGGAAATTCTCCAATATCAAAGGTAATTGTCTCAGTTGTCTCGGAATAATTTTCTAAATGAAGAGTTCCTTCCTGATCTCCCAGTTTTTCCATGATTGGTGCAATCTGCGCAATCTGCTCGGAAGATACGTTTTTCCCTAGGCTTACGCATACTTTTCCGATATGCAGATAGATCTTGTCATCCTTACATACAATACGATCCGTAGACAGATGATACTTCACGACTTCCTTGGACGTCTCCAGTATTTCTTCAAATATCCTGGTATCATCGCTCCTTAACTGCTTGTACAGCTTAATATCCTTTACCTCGATCCCCTCGATGCATGGCAGGCCCTCGATCAGGGAAGACGACTCTGAAACCACCAACCCCGCCTTGTCAAAATATGCATAATCCTCTCCATTGCGCACATATCCTACGATGGGCTTCTCCTTCACTGTAACCTTGAGTACCCAAGGAGCCTTAAGCCCAACTTCCATGCTTTCCAGGCATGGGAGCTGCTCTCCGTATCCCAGCGCGTATTTTCCAAGAATATACAGCGTATTAATGGAATACTTATCACTTTGCACCGTATCGGCGATCTCCTGATCCGTGCAGTATTCATTGCCGCTGATCTCTATCTTCTGTACATAAAAAAGAATCAGAACGCCCAGCGCGATAATCGCGATTCCCAGCAGAAGGACCACCAGCGCGTACAGGCGGTGGGACTTCTTCTTTCTTTTTCCCGGCTTTTCCTCTTTCTGACGCTTTTCTTTTCCCATGGTATATACTCCCTTTTTATTCTTTTCATCTTATCTGTTCTATTTTACCAGAGAAGACACGCTTAGTACAAGCCCCATTTCCAAAAGCAGGAACACCAGCGACGTTCCCCCGTAGCTGACGAAGGGAAGCGTAATTCCCGTATTGGGTATGGTATTGGTTACCACTGCTATATTAAGGATGACCTGGATCATCATATGCGCCATGGCTCCCGTCGCGATCAGGGCTCCGAACAAGTCCCTGGAGTGGGTGGCGATCACGAAAAATCTCCAGATAAGGATCAGGAACAGGATTAAGACAAATCCTGCCCCGAACAGTCCCAGTTCTTCGCAGATAATCGAGAAGATCATATCATTCTGAGCCTCCGGGACGAAACCCAGTTTCTGGACGCTCTGGCCAATCCCCCGTCCAAACAGGCCTCCGGAGCCAATGGCATAGAGTCCCTGCAAGGTCTGGTATCCTTTCTCATATGCCTCCGGATTCCTCCAGATGGCAAGGCGCTCCAGACGGTAACTCTCAAGCGCCAGGAAGATCGTCATGAATCCAATGCCCAAAAGCCCCATGAACACAAACTGCCCGTACTTAGGGCTGGCCACGAATACCAGGATGACTCCGATGCCCAGAATGATGATGGCCGTGCTCAAGTTGCTGGCTCCTACAAGGCCGACGATGGGCAGGATCATAGCCATAACCTTGATCATCGTACGCATCTTTCCCATATTCTTTATATCCTTCGTTATCACATGGGCCAGAAACAATATCACCGCAACCTTGGCAAATTCGGAAGGCTGAAAAGAAAAAGGCCCCAAAGACAACCATCTTTTGGACCCATTATACTCATCGCCTACAAATAAGACTGCAACCGACAAAAGGATTGCCGTAAAGTATCCCAGCACAGCCACATGCCTCCACCAGTGATAGTCCATATTGGCCACCACAAACATCCCGGCAATACCCAGAAGCATGGCAAAAGCCTGCTTCTTCAGATAGTAAAATGAATCATGGAACTTTACTTCTCCGTTGTATGCACTCGTACTATACAGGATCACCAAGCCCATGATGATAAGAAGAAGTAACGCAGCAAGAAGCGTATAATCATGCTTCGAATTTCTTTTTTTAGATTGTGCCAATCTATGCCACTCCTTATAAGGAATTTACAATCTCTTTGAACTTCTCTCCGCGTACTTCATAACTTGGGAACATATCCCAGCTTGCGCATGCCGGCGATAGCAGTACTGCATCCCCTGGCATGGCGATCTTCGCTGCCGTAAGCACCGCCTCTTCAAATGTATCTGCAAACAGGTAATCCTTGAATCCGCAGGCATTTGCATCTTTTGCGATCTTCTCTTTCGTTGCCCCAAGAAGCACCAGTTTTTTCACTTTTCCGTCAAAACTTTCAATCCAATCCGTGTAGGCGGAATCCTTGTCGTATCCTCCTCCGATCAGCACCGTCGGCCTGTTCATGGCCTGGATGCCCTTGATCGCGGCATCTGGGTTGGTACCCTTGGAATCATTGTAATAGGCGACCCCGTTCTTCTCCGTCACATATTCGATCCTATGCTCTACTCCCTTGAACTCCTTGATGCTTTTGCGGATGGTCTCCATAGGCACGCCATAAACATAAGCCATGGCAACGGCTGCCATTACGTTCTCGTAATTATGGGTTCCAAGAAGCTGCAGTTCATCTACGCGGCATACGCTGACTTCTTCGCCGTCCCTATAGATGATATTGCCATCCTCAAGATAGATTCCCTTTTCTAGTTTACGCTGGCTGCTGAAATATAGAACCTGTGCTTTGACTTTCTTTCCAAATTCTCTTGTCAGGCCGTCTTCATAATTCAGGATGCAATAGTCCTGCGGGCCCTGATTTCTGGCAATATTCTTTTTCGCGTTCACATAGGCTTCCATGGTATGGTGTCGATTGAGATGATCCGGCGTAAAGTTAAGAATCGCGCTCACCTTCGGGCGAAAGTCCACGATGCTTTCCAACTGGAAACTGCTCATCTCGGCTACCGTAATCGTATTTTCATTCATCTGTCCTGCCACGGCCGTATAGGGATTGCCTATATTGCCGACAATGTATACATCATCCTGGTAATTCTTCATGATCTCGCCCAGCAGGGAGGTCGTCGTGGTCTTCCCATTGGTGCCGGTGATCGCCAGAACATCGCCTTTGCCAAACGCATAGGCAAGTTCTACCTCGCCGATCACCTGGATGCCCCGCTTTCTCATCTCTTCCACCACGGGAAGGTCTGTAGGAACGCCGGGACTTAAGATTACCATATCCAGGCCATCCAGCAGATCTTCCGGAAAACTTCCCAGTACCACCGATGTCTTCGGGCCTCCCCCAAGGCTGCTTAGCAGTCCTGCTTTATCCAATTTCTCATTGCCGTCATACAGCACCACCTGCGCGCCATGCTGCGCAAGCAGCTTTGCTGCTCCTATTCCACTGATTCCAGATCCAAACACCAGGAATTTTCTCTCTTTTACTTCCATAGATATCCTCCTACATAGCCATTAATGCAATCAGGCACAGGATTGCCGTAATAATAGAAAATACTGCCACAACCTTTGTCTCAGACCATCCGCACAGTTCAAAATGATGATGTATCGGCGCCATCTTAAAGAACCTCTTGCCGCCGGTCTTTTTAAAATATGTCACCTGGATTATGACAGATACCACTTCCACCAGATACACCAGGCCTACAATAATGATAAATATGGGCATCTGCAGCATATATGCCGTGGAAGCCACGAATCCTCCCAACGCCAGGGATCCCGTATCTCCCATGAACACGCTGGCCGGATATACATTGAACAGCAGGAAGCCAAGAAGCGCTCCTACCACCGCGCACGTAATCGGCGAGATGCCACTCTTGGTTCCGATTGCAACCACCGTGAAGAATGTGGCTACCAGCACGGTAACGCTGGAAGCAAGGCCATCCAGGCCGTCTGTAAAGTTTACGCCGTTTACGGTTCCGATTACCGCAATGAACATGACCGGAACTGCAAGCCAGCCTATATTCAGATATTTTCCGCCGGAAAACGGAAGCAGCATCGCAAGGGATACATCCGTAAATTTCAGGATATAGAATGCAAAGATGGCGGTAACAACAATCTGCAGGGCCATCTTCTGCTTCGGGTATAATCCGTCCGAGCGCCTCATCACCACTTTCAGGTAATCATCCAAAAAGCCAATCAAGCCAAATCCCAAGGTTACAAATAATATAGGAAGGATTTTGGGATAATCCTTGATGTAGAACACAGAAGTAATCACAATACTCAGAAGTATAATGACGCCTCCCATGGTAGGCGTCCCTGCCTTCTTAAGATGGGACTTTACGCCGTCTTCCCGCTCTGTCTGGCCCATCTTAAGCCTTCTTAATATCGGTATGATCACCGGCCCCATAATTACGCACAATGCAAAGGATATCAACACTGGTATAAATACTTTATAATCCATAATCCACCTCTTCGTCTCTTTTGTTAATCAGGCAATTTCTTAACCTTACCTAGTATACTTCATTTCCTATTGTTTTTCAATGCCAAGATAGGGCAATATATTCTCAAATATGTTCCCTATGACAGGCGCTGCGATCGTCCCGCCATAATAGACTCCCTGCGGATTATATATGACGCACATCCCCAGCACCTGCGGGTTATCCGCAGGTGCAAACCCAATGAACGAAGAGATATATTTATTGGCGCTTCGTGGCAGCGTCTGGGAGGTAGCCGTCTTCCCGCCTATCCGGAAACCTTCCACCTTGGCGTTTTTCCCGGATCCTTCGGATACCACGCTCTCCAGAAGCATGCGCATGGTAGCGGAAGTCTCTTCTGATACGATATTCTTTTTTTCTTTGTAGCGGAACTCTTCTATTTCTTTTCCTTTCGAATCCAGGACCCTTACCCCGAAGTGGGGCGTCACTCTTCTTCCCCCGTTGATTAAGGAACTGACCGTAGTTGCCATCTGCATCGGGGTAATCTGGAAAGACTGGCCAAAACTCATCGTCGCCAGTTCCACAAGCCCTATATTCTCCTTCTTATGCATGATCGTTCCTGCCTCGCCCGGAAGGTCTACGCCTGTCATATCCATCAGCCCGAACTGCCCGAAATAGTCGTAGAACCGGTCCACTCCCAGCCTCAGCCCGATATCAATGAATACAGGATTGCAAGAATTCTGAATGCCCTGGACAAAAGTCTCTGATCCATGCCCTCCTACTTTATGGCAGCGGATCTTGCGATCCTCCACCACCCGGTATCCGGGACAGCTGAATGTATCATCCAGATGAACCACGCCTTCCTCCAGGCAGGCGGATGCAGTGATGATCTTAAAGGTGGAGCCTGGCTCATAGGTATCATTGATACATCCATTCCTCCACATCTGGTTCAAGGCTTCCTGCTTCTTTTCATCCGTCATAGAATCGCCGCTTTCTCCCGAATTCAAGGTGAAGGGCTCGTTCAGGTTGAACTCAGGCACATTTACCATGGCAAGTATCTCCCCGTTCTGCGGATTCATAAGCAGGATAGCCACCTTGTCTGCCTGCTTTTCTTCCATTACCTTTTCCGCCATCTGCTGGGCATACATCTGGATATTATAATCCAGGCTTACCTGAAGCGTATTTCCCGCTACCGGCTCCACCCTGTCTTCCGCCACCCCGTCAAGTTCCACGCCTCTGGCATCCGTTGTCGTCAATATCGTTCCATTAATTCCCTTTAAATATTCCTCATACTTTACCTCGAGTCCGATAATTCCCTGGTTATCTCCGCCGGTAAATCCAAGGACCTTGGAGGCCAGTTCGTTATAAGGATAGTATCGTTTGAAATCTTCATCCACCTTCACGCCTTCCAATTCCAGGTTTCGAATCTTATCCCCGGTAGCCTTATCCACATTCGCCTTGATCCGCTCCATAGAAGACACCTTCTCCACCCTGGCTCGCACCGTCGTCTCGTCCATCTCAAGGGCAGCGGAAAGTTCCCGGATTACGGTTTCCGGATCTTTTACCTGGCTATGGATCACAGAGATGGTACAGACCGTCTTATTAGTAGCCAGGACGGTGCCTCCCGCATCCACAATCTCTCCTCTGGCCGCCTTGATCTCCCGCTCCCTCTCATGAAGGGCTTCCGCCTTCTTCTGGTAGTACTGGGCATCAAATACCATCAGATAGACCAGCCTCCCCACCAGCGCCAGAATGATTGCAGCCGCGCAGATGAATACTACGAATATCTTTTTCTTGTTATACGTTTTATTCTTCATATTGAAAAAACCTCACAAAAGCCGTTTCTATAATTTATTATGGCTTTTGTAAGGTTATTCAGCTAATTTCCCTCAGCGTCCGCTGATTTTTCTATTCCCAGATAAGGGAAGATCTCCGTCATGATCTTGGAGGACAGTTCCGTCGCATAGGAACTAGAGGCCTGTCCCGGCACATTCGGCTCATCTACGACTACATATACCACTACCTCCGGATTTTCCTGGGGCGCATATCCGATGAAAGATACCAGATACTTTCCGTTGCCCCTGGGCAGTTTCTCCGCTGTTCCCGTCTTACCGCCCACATCATAGCCTTCTACAGCTGCCAGGGAGCCAGTACCTTCCTGAACAACGCCCAGCATATAATCTTTCAAGATATCGCTGGTCTCCTTGGATACCGTCTTTTTCATCAATACAGGATCCCTGTTCTCCGTCACATTGCCGTTGTCATCCTGTATCTGTTTTACCACATGGGGCTTATAATAGTCCCCTCCATTGATCAGTGAGCTGAAAGCAGCCACCATCTGGGTCATCGTCACATTAAAGTTCTGGCCAAATGCGTTGGTAGCAAGGCTGGCCGCATCCATATTCTCAGGCGTATACAGAAGTCCTTCGGTAGATCCTTCTCCCGGAAGGTCAATCCCGGTATATTCCCCAAATCCAAATAGTTTCTGATAACGGCAGAATTCTTCCGTGCCAATGCTCTGGCCGATTTCCATCAGCGCGACGTTGCAGGAATTTTCAAGAGACTGCTTCAAAGTCTGCGGGCCGTGTCCATCCCTGTTGCTGCAGTGGATGTCGTGGTCGCCTACATGAAGCACGCCGCCGCATACATAATTCTCGTCCCCGGTCAGAATCCCGGTTTCCAGTCCCGCGGCAATGGTAAATGGCTTGAATGTGGAGCCTGGCTCGTAGGTATCGCTGATGCAGAAATTATTCCACAGTTCATTCAGCTTTTCAATCTTTTCATCATCCGGCATTGCGGCGAGTTCTTCTTCCGAGTAATATTTCGACATATCCCTTGGATTGTTCAAGTCATAATTCGGATAGGAGGCTTCTGCAAGGATCTCTCCATTTTGAGGATTCATTACGATAACCGCCGTATTCTTGCTTCCCTCGCCCGGAGTCGTCTCATTCTTGTGCTCATCATTAAATTCCAGAATGTGCTTTTCCACGATATTCTGCACCTGGAGGTCAATGGTAGAAACCACTGTGCTGCCGTTATCAGCCTCCTTGACCGTACGCTCGAAGGAGGAACTATCATCCAGATACCCATACTCTCTTCCATCCGTTCCATTGAGGATGGAATTATAGGATGCCTCGATTCCATTGCTGCCTACGTTTCCATCGACGGTAAAGCCGATAACATCGCTGGCAAGCGTGTTGTAAGGATACGTCCTGATATAGTCTTCCTCCAGCCAGATTCCCTTCACATCCGGATATTTCTTGTCATCCTTGTCTATTTTCTCAAATTCCTTTGCCTTGGCGTAATCCACGCCTTTCTGCAATATATTATATCTGCTGGACGGGCTCTTATCCATCAGTTCCCGTACCTTGTCTTCTTCGATTCCAAAACAGTCCTTCAGCACTTCAATCGTCGGCTCGATATAATCCTTATCGCTCATCATAACCTTCACATCCAGGATCACGTTATAGACCCTTTCGCTGGTTGCCATCTTCGTACCGTTGCGGTCCACGATATCTCCCCTTTTAAAAGGAATGGTCCTGCTGTCATACTGCTGCTGATCCAGAACCACCTTCGTGTACTTGTCTCCGCTGGCTGCGTTGATATAGGTTATTCTGCCAACTAAGAAAACAAAAGCTAGTACAATTGCCACGAAGAGCATTACTAGCTTTTTTTGCATTCGTTTGGAAAATCTTTTCTTAAAGAAAGTTTTTGTCTGTTTTGCCATATTTCCACCTATTTAGAATTCTTGTCTGACTGGGCAAGCACCCCGTCTTCCGGAATGCTCTCATACTGCTTCACATAATCTGTGGCAGGGTTGTCATATTCTACAACCTGCTGTGGCGAAGCATATACCATTCCCAGATCCGTCTGCGCTTTATCGCGTATCTCGTCCAGATTGACGGAATCCATAATCGCATTATACTTGGTATTATTCTCTTCTTTCATATCCGCCAGTTCTTCCTGCATCGCAGTAATGTTCTTGGAACGGCTGGTGATCCTGGACTGAAGCTGCACATAATTGACGCACACGATCAATGCCATCAATGCTGCTATTGTCAGGAAAACCACGTACGCGGAACTCATATGGAGGGCTTGTCTCCTATTTCTGCGCACCTGGCGGCTTGTCCTTTTCACTGGTCTTTCGGGCGACTTTTCATGGCGTCTCGGCTCATATGCCGGCTTTGTTACCACATTGCCATATACATACATCTGTGCGGACGCGCTGTTTCTTTCACTGCTTCTTCTTGCGTACTGCTGTCTGCCTGCTGAATAATTCTGTCTTGCCGCCATGTTTGTCACCCCTTTCTGTCTTCTATCTATCGGCACTTATCTTCTCTCAAAGATACGAAGCTTCGCGCTCTTTGAGCGGCTGTTTGCCTCCATCTCATACTTGCTTGGAAGGATGGGCTTTCTAGTAACAATACTCCCCTTTGATACGTTCCCGCATACACATACAGGAAAATCCGGCGGACAGGTGCAAGGATTCTCATTCTTCTTGAATGCGCTCTTTACAATCCTGTCTTCCAGCGAGTGGAACGTGATAATGCATAGCCTTCCACCCGGATTCAATAGTTCGATCATGTCGTCCAGTGTATCTCTTAGAACCTCCAGTTCCCGGTTCAATTCAATACGGATAGCCTGGAACGTCCGCTTTGCCGGATGCCCAGACTTCTTCTGGTACTTCATTGGTATGGCCCCTCTGATAATCTCTGTCAGCTGGCCTGTCGTCTCGATGGGACCTTTACCGCGCTGGGCTACGATATGTTTGGCAATGTTCTTGGCAAACTTATCCTCCCCGTAATCTCTGATCACACGGTAAAGATCCATCTCGCTGTAGTCATTGACGATGTCCCTGGCTGTCATTTTCTGACGTGTATCCATCCGCATGTCCAGAGGCGCATCTTCTCGATAGGAAAATCCACGTTCTGCCGTATCCAATTGATAAGATGATACGCCCAGATCCAGGATGATTCCGTCGACCTTGTCAATTCCCAGTTCATGGAGCCGCGACTTCATATCACAATAGTTGCTCCTGACTATGGTGACTTTCTCCCCGAAGTCATTTAAACGGGCGTCTGCAGCCTCGATGGCCGCCGCGTCCTGGTCTATTCCTATAATACTCCCCTTTGTTCCGAGGCGTGTGCATACTTCATAGGCATGTCCGCCTCCACCAAGCGTCCCATCTACATAGATGCCATCCGGCTTGATGTTTAATCCATTGATTGTCTCATCCAGTAATACTGACTTGTGCTCGAATTCCATATCTTCTCCCTCTAGATACTGAATCCGCTGGCTTCCATATCAGATGCAATATCTTCAATGTTAAGTTCCACTTCAGCATTCTTTTCATCCCATCTTGCTTTGTCCCAAATCTCGGCACGCTTCCCCATGCCGATGAATACTACTTCTTTATCCAGTTTGGCAAAATCTCTCAAAACGGAAGGGACAAGCGTTCTTCCCTGCTTATCCAAGTCTCCGTCAGTTGCGCTTCCTATAAAGAAGTATGCAAGCGCGCGGGCTTTTTTATCTGTGGTCGTGGGTAAGGCGTTAAGTTTCTCTTCAAAGGTGTTCCATTCGTCTTCCGGGTATACATAGAGGCAATTTTCCATTCCTTTTGTTATGACGAAATGCTCCCCTAGATCGTCACGAAACTTGGCCGGAATGATCAATCTGCCTTTTGCATCAATATTATGACTGTACTCTCCTTTCAACATAAGAACTCACCTTCTCCCAGTGGTCTTCCACTTATCTACCACTTTGCTCCACTTCTCACCACTTTCTACCACTTGAAACCATTGTAAACTACTTTTTTATTGTTTTCAAGCCCTTTTTATAATTTTAGGCAAAAAAATAACGGGCAGAATTTCTTCTGCCCGCAATCGCGTCTGTCTTGCTGCTATTCACCTGCTTCAGCCGCATCGGCAAGGTTCTGCGTCAGATCCTTGACAGCAGTATAGTCAATCTGCACCTTATCCTTCGGCTTGTTGGATTCATACGTTCCATAGGCGGAATACCCGATCCACCCGATCAATACAAGTCCCACGACTCCCACCACGCATTTGCGCAGGATGTTCTGGAACTTCTCTTTTTTCAAATTCTTCTTACGGTTTGCTTTTTCCTTCTTATATCTATCTACTTTTTCCTGACTCATAATTTCCGGCTCCTTCTTTCCAGGCTAGAAATATTCTATCACAATCCTGCGGATTATACAACCACAATTATGCCCCCGTCGGACGCATACATGCTGCTGATTCCCGCCGTATCAAGGATCACCACATCCCTGAACTGCGCCTTTGCCATCAGCATCTCCTTCACATATTCCGCTCTGTCCGGGCAGTTGCAATGGGAAATCGCCAATATCTTATCCTTGGAATTCTTCAGATTTTCCACCACGTGATCCGCCATCTTTATCAGCGCTTTCTTGACTCCTCTGGCCTGTCCCAGCTGCTTGATCACTCCATCCTCAGTAGCGCCCATAACCGGCTTGATATTAAGCGCCGTGGCCACGATCGCCTTAAGGCCTGTAAGCCGTCCGTTCTTTCTTAGCGTCTCCAGAGTCTCCAGTACAAAATACGTGTCCTGCTGGGCGATATATGCTTCCACCTCGTCTACGATTTTCTGAAACTCCATGCCTTTTTCCTCGCACTCGGCAATCTTCATGGCTATCAGGGTCTCTCCCACTGATGCGGACCGTGAATTAAACACATAGATATCTTTCTCTCCATGCTCTTCATGATACAGATTCTTCCCCAGCATGGCGCTGTTGTAAGAACCGCTTAATTCTGCCGACAGGGTTACCGCATATACATGATCCGCATCACAGCAGTATCCTTGCATATATCTTTCCGGAGATGGGCAGGATGACTTGGGACATTCCGGCGAGGATGCCACCAGTTTCAGAAAGCCTGCCTGGTCAAATGTCTCGTCATCGATAATATGGTGTCCTGCTACATCTATCTCTAATGATGCCGTCTCAAAATATCCGGACGCCTTCATATCTTCTGTCAATTCTCCACAACTGTCAACAATGATCTTATAACTCATATCGTTCCTCCCGGCATGCAGACATCTATATGTTTTAGCATGTCATCTATTTCTATTATATGTAGTTTTGAATACTACATTATTCATCATAGCATATTTATGCCAGAAAGAAAAGTATTTTATTCGCTGATTTTGATTCTCTGCGATACCCCCAGCGCAATCCCCATCTCCGCCATCAAAAACAGAATCGAGGTTCCTCCGTAACTGATAAACGGAAGCGTGATTCCCGTCGTAGGAATCAGATTGATGACAACCGCCACATTCAATACTACCTGAAGGGCGATATGGGCAAAGATTCCTGTTACGATCAAGGATCCATAAAGATCCGGCGCATTCTGGGCAATAAACAGAAGTCGAAACAGCAGCATTCCGAATAGCACCAGGACGATGATCGCTCCGAACACGCCCAGTTCCTCACATATAATAGAAAGAATCATATCATTCTGCACTTCGGGAATGATCATCTTCTGTGCGCTGTTGCCCAGTCCCTTGCCGAAGAATCCTCCGGAACCAATGGCATAGAGGGCCTGCATGATCTGGTATCCGCCCTCTGAGGCATGCTCTTCCGGATTCAGCCATACCAGAATTCTTCGCAGGCGGAAGTTCTCGCTGGTTGCAAGCGCCATTCCCAGTATCTTCACTCCCACCAGAATCACTGCCAGTCCGGCAATAACGATGGCGATGAAGGGCTTCGTCTTCGGATGTACGACGAATACCATAATGCATGAGATTCCCATAACGATAATGGCAGTACTCAGGTTATCTGTAAGAAAAAGGACGCAGGCCGCAGAGAAGCCGCCCCACAGGAGGACCTGTCCAATGCCTCTTAGCGTCTTTATCTCCTTGCCCATCTTGCAGATCAGCACCGGTATGAACAGAATCACTGCAATCTTCGCAATCTCCGATGGCTGCAGTTGCTGATCAAAAGGAAGCTTGATCCAGCGCTTGGCGCCATTTACCTCTTTTCCGAGAGGCGTCTTTACCAAAAGCATCATGAATACGGAGAAGAAATAAATCGGCTTTGCCCATTTAATATAGGCATGATAGTCTATCTTCATAACTATATACATGCCGATAAATCCAACGATGCAGAACAGAATCTGCCGCTTAAAATAATGCATGCTGTCCCCATAATTTACCAAAGCGCTGTAGGCGCTTGTGCTATACAGCATCACCAGGCCGAAACAGGACAGGAATATCAGCACGGCCAGCAAGCTATAGTCAAAATAACTGACGGCATTTGTTCGCTTTTTTCTTGTTTCTTTTTTTCTAGCCATATTTTACACTCCAATCGTATCTATTATACTCAGATACAGAGGTAAAAACAACCAGGAATCCCTATATTCTCTCGTGGAATGTCCGGGAGATCACTTCTTTTTGCTGTTCTTTTGTCAACTTGTTAAAGTTGACCGCATATCCGGACACCCGGATCGTAAGGTTCGGATACTTTGCCGGATTGTTGTAGGCATCTACCAGCGTGTCGCGGTTTAAGACATTTACATTCAGGTGATGTGCCATCTGTCCAAAGTATCCATCCAGAACCGCAGTCAGATTCGCCAGCCTCTCTTCCTCCGTCTTGCCCATGGCCTGAGGCACGATGGAGAAGGTGTTGGAGATCCCATCCTTGCAGTATTGGTAGGAAATCTTGGCCACAGAGTTCAGGGATGCAAGCGCGCCGTTTATGTCTCTTCCGTGCATTGGATTTGCCCCGGGGGCAAACGGCTCTCCTGCTTTTCTCCCGTCAGGGGTGGCTCCCGTCTTCTTCCCGTACACCACGTTCGACGTGATGGTCAGGATCGATAGCGTCGGCTCTGCATCTCTGTACAGTTTCTGCTTCTTAAGTTCTTCATAGAACAGTCTTACCTGCTCGCTGGCAATCTGGTCTGCCCGGTCGTCATCATTTCCAAAGGCCGGATACTCCCCGATAATCTCATAATCCGTAATCAGCCCCGTCTCCTCATCGCGGATACATCTGACTTTTGCATGCTTGATGGCTGACAATGAGTCTGCAAGAACGCTCATTCCCGCAATGCCAAATGCCATATACCGATGCACGTCCGTATCATGAAGCGCCATCTGGGTCTTCTCATATGCATACTTGTCATGCATATAATGAATCACATTCATCGTATTGGCATACATATTCGCAAGCCAAGGCCGGTAGATATCAAGCAGTTCCATAACCTTGTCATATTCCAGATACTCGCCCTGGTATGGCTCATGTTTCGGTCCCACCTGCATATTATGCTTCTCGTCTTTTCCTCCGTTGAGCGCCATCAGAAGCATCTTGGCCAGGTTCGCCCTTGCGCCAAAGAACTGCATCTCTTTTCCGATTCTCATAGCCGAAACGCAGCAGGCGATTCCATAGTCATCCCCGAACTGCGGACGCATCAGGTCATCATTCTCATACTGGATGGCATCCGTATCGCAGGATACTTTTGCACAGAAGCGCTTGAAATTCTCCGGCAGATTCTTTGACCACAGTACGGTCAGGTTTGGTTCTGCTGATGGCTTCAGGTTATAGAGCGTATGCAGCATGCGATAGCTGTTCTTGGTCACCAGCGTGCGTCCGTCCTCGCCCATGCCTCCTATGGATTCCGTAATCCACATGGGATCTCCAGCAAATAGATCATTGTATTCCGGCGTCCTCAAATGCCTGGCCATGCGAAGCTTCATCACGAAGTCATCCACGATCTCCTGAACCTGTGTCTCATCTAAGATGCCTCTTTCAAGATCCCTTTCAAAATAAATATCCAGGAAGGTAGAGGTTCTGCCCAGGCTCATCGCTGCGCCATTCTGTTCCTTGATCGCTCCCAGATACGCAAAGTAGAGCCATTGAACCGCTTCTTTTGCATTCTGGGCCGGCTGGCTGATGTCATAGCCGTACATGGCGGCCATTTCCTTTAATTTTCCAAGGAAATTAATCTGCTGATACAGTTCCTCCAGCTGGCGGATGTGATCCACATCCATCGTCTCCATACTGATTCTGTCTTTATCTTTCTGCTTTTCTTCAATCAGGCGGTCCACGCCGTAAAGGGCCACTCTTCTATAATCTCCGATGATGCGTCCTCTTCCGTATGCATCCGGAAGGCCTGTGATCAGCCCGCAGTGCCTTGCCGCCTTGGTGGCTTTGTTATAGACGCGGAACACACCGTCATTGTGCGTGGTCCTGTATTGAAACTCGTCTTCTACCTTCTGGGACAATTCGTAGCCATAAGCCTTGCAGGCTTCTCTTGTCATCCGAAGTCCGCCAAAAGGATTGACGCCGCGCTTTAGCGGCCTGTCCGTCTGCAGCCCTACGATGATCTCCTTGTCTTTGTCGAGATAGCCGGGCTTATAGTTCAAAAGAGAGGTAACCGTATGGGTGTCAATATCCAGCACTCCGCCAAACTCTCTTTCCAGCACCAGCAGATTCTCGAATTTGTGCAGCAGTTCCTCCGTGCGTCCGGTAGCCGGCTTAAGGAACTCTTCGTTTCCTTCATAAGGCGCATAGTTCCTCTGGATAAAGTCGCGTACATTGATCTCTTCCTGCCATTTTCCTGTCTGAAATCCTTCCCATTGTGTAAACATCTGATACTTCCTCCTATATTCTGAATATGACACCAATTCGCTGCTGCTCTCCTTTTATCCTGGTAATGATGGACAAAAAAGAGCAGCATCAAAAAACGATGCTGCCCAGACGGTCGGCTTGATTACAGATCTTCATTCCCTTGTGGTACTCCACATTATCCGTCAGTAATGAAGACCTTTGTCTACTTGTATGAGGAGTATAACATCAGAAAGCCTCAAGTGTCAATTCGTCATTTTTACTAAATTTTATATTACAGCATCTCTCTCTGGCAAGCTGTGCGGGCTGCAATCCGTCCAAAGCACAGGGCATGCCCAAGGCTATAGCCGCATGCAGGAACACCGTGGCCAAAATTGCCTGTATTCGCCACTTCTCCTGATGCAAACAGTCCGGGGATGATTCGTCCCTCCTGATCCAGGACTCTTCCTGTAATGTCAATCTGAAGGCCGCCAAATGTTATGGAGGTGGCCGGCTTTAAGAATACCGCATAATAAACAGGGCCTTTCAATTCGTGCATCTGGCCTGCCGGCTTTTCGAAGTCTTCGTCAAATCCTGCGCGGCACAGTTCATTATAGCGATTCACCGTATTTTCCAGAACCTCCGGGTCAACGCCCATCTTTCCTGCCAGTTCCTTTATGCTGCCGGCCTTGGGGGTATCTGGCAGGGTAAGCGCATAATTCAGCAGCTGGAAGGGCTCGTCGCCGCAGGTGATATACCATGCGCCAGCGCTTCCCGTACGCGCAAGTTCGGCCCCAACCAGGCTGTGGAACTGATATTCATTACAGAACCGTTTCCCGCTGCGGGTCACGATCAGCCCTGACTCTTCATTGACGCCTGCCCCGCTTCGATCATGAAGCAGCATGGTCTGGAGATAGGGATGCTGGTAATTTCTTGCCCCGATGGCTTCAGCAGCCCAGATTCCATCTCCCTGACTGGAATCCGGACAGTTATAATAGTAGTCCTTCATCCACGGAAACTTGGATTCTACCAGTTCCCTGTTGGCTGCATATCCGCCTGTCCCCAGAATTACTCCCTGGCTGGCGTGGAAAGTCACGGTGCTGCCATCTTGCGTATCTACTGCTTTGGCTCCAACGACTCTTCCATCTTCTCTGATCAATTCTGACAGCGCCGTATTCAGAAGCGTAGTGCCGCCCAGTTCATGGAACCGGTTATTCAGCGGAACGATGAAGCTGCCGCCCCATCCCATGGTCTGCCCTTCTCCGCCGATGCAATTGTGTATCCTCCATGGCAGTTGAGAGCCATGGGGCGCCTCTAAATCCTGTACCTCATGCCCCATCTTGATCAGCCATTCCAGGTTCTCATTGGCATGATAGCAGAAATAGTTGATCTTGGGATCATCCAGGAATCCGCCAGCTGCATTTTTCAAGAATCCGAACAGTTCCTGAGGCGAGTCATAGATTCCCTGCTCTCTCTGCATACGGGTATCTGCCGCAATCAGCTTGCCTCCGGATATTGCGGAAGATCCTCCTACGATTCCCTGCTTTTCCACCAGAACAACCTTGGCCCCGCAATCTGCGGCTTCCACGGCCGCGGACAGTCCTGCCAGGCCGCTGCCGAATACGACCACATCTGCGTCAATCGTACGGTCCGGCTTCTTCGCGGGAACCGGTACCGGAACCTTCTTTAAGGCATCTGCATCCCCTCCGGCCTGCTCTACGCATGAGGCGACCGCATGCACGATAGCGCCGCACACTACTTCCGCTCCCACCACCATAGGAACTGCCAGCGACTGATGCTCGATAATCTTAGGAATGTAATATTCAAAAGGCGAACTCTCCAAGCCATATGCCTGCCCGTAGATTTCCTTATGCTTAACAATCTTAATGTCCGTGATCCGATCCTCTGAGAATGTAACCTCCAATATCACCTTTCCTCTTACTCCATAGCCTTTTCCGGTATATGTCCCGGGTGTATAACTTGCCATATTATCCGCTCTCCTTTCTTCATCTCTTCTATGTTATAAATCCACCATAATTTCCTGGGATTGCAAAGTCAACAGGCTTGCAAAGAATCATATACTATGCCGTTTTTTTGTCGCTTCCCTATGCGCTAAATATGTGGAAACTGTCATCTGCCGCTGGCTTTTTGGATCTCTCCTCTTCCGCCGGAATGCTCACATCTTATCGGTTTTTCCATACACTGTTATTGTAAACGTTTATGGAAGGAGCAAAGCATATGCCTAATTATCGCTATAACACATCTGATTGTACAAGACGCGGCCAAAGCGGCTGCAGCCGACAGACTTCGCCTGCGGCTGCTTCTGTCCGTCCGATGTCAAGCAAGTCGACATGCTGCGACGACAGAGCAGAATATGATGAGCTTAATGGCCTGCCAATCGCTATGGCTTACGTGCCATGGCAGCAATGGCGGGCAATTTATGAAGTGGAAAAAGGATTCCACAGGGGTACGATATTCGAAGAATTAGATAAGCCATTCAAAGGGATAGGAGGTTGCTGCAAATGACAGATAACAGGCCTTGCCGCAAAGATTTATTAGACTGGATCAACGTAGTCAGTTTTGCAGTAGATGACGTGAAACTGTTCCTGGATACGCACCCCTGCAACAAAGAGGCAATGGAATTCTTCGACGAATTCAAAAAGCAGCGCGTCCAGGCGCTGAAGGAATACGCCAAATATTATGGTCCTCTTACGCTTGATACCGCAAGCACTTGCACCGAACGCTGGAATTGGATCAACGAGCCATGGCCATGGCAGGAAGGGGGATGCTAATATATGTGGAATTATGAGAAAAGACTCCAACATCCGGTAAGAATCACACAGACCAATCCCAAGATCGCTCAGGTCATCATCAGCCAGTTTGGCGGTCCTGATGGGGAACTGGCCGCATCTATGCGATATCTCTCCCAAAGATACACAATGCCTTACAAAGAGGTAACTGGCATCCTGACCGATATCGGCACGGAAGAACTGGCGCACATGGAAATGGTATGCGCCATCGTCCATCAGCTGACCAGGAATCTTACCCCGGAAGAAATCGAGAAATCCGGCTTTGATAAATATTATGTAGACCATACCCTGGCTTTATGGCCACAGGCCGCAAGCGGGGCGCCATGGACCGCCACCTATCTCCAATCCAAAGGCGATCCTATCACCGATCTGCACGAAGACATGGCAGCAGATGGTACGACTGCGTAAGAACAACGTAGCTGAAAACCCGCAGAAACACTACATTTTTTGTAGGACAAGTTTTCTCACGCTACGTTATCATAAGAACAACTTGCCACAAAATAACGATAGGACAAGCTGTTTTCAAACAAAACGTACCGCATAGGCGGCGTTTCTCACTTCCACATGGAAGAACAGGAACGCTGCTTTTTTCATGCCCTTTGTTACGCAGTAGGGGCTGAAAAAGTCTTGATATAAGCGGCTTTGCGGACACGTTTTTTACACGGCAAGGGATTTATACCTTTTCCCTCAAAATCGCCGTTCTACTGCGTAACAAATCCACAGCAAAGGAGTGATGAAGCTATGGCAGTATTCCGCGTGGAAAGAACGACAGGCTACACCGTAATGAGCAACCACCACTTACGCAATAAGGAACTTTCCTTAAAGGCAAAGGGGCTGCTTTCACAAATGCTGTCTTTGCCGGAGAATTGGGACTACACCCTTGCGGGACTGTCCTATATCAACCGGGAAAGTATCGACGCTATCCGTACCGCCGTTTGGGAGCTTGAAAAAGCCGGATATATCACAAGACGGCAGGGACGCGACGAGAAAGGCAAAATGACCGCTATCGAGTACACTATTTATGAACAGCCGCAGCCGCCGGGATTGGATTGCCCGGTATTGGAAAATCCAACAGCGGCAAATCCGATATTGGAAAATCCGACAACGGATAATCCGACGTCGGATAATCCAACGCAATTAAATAAAGATATATCAAGAACTGACTTACCCAAAAAAGAAAAATCAATTACAGATTTATCAAGTACCGATTCCATTCCTATCCATTCCCTAAATCCCTTGCCTTTTGACGAGGACGAAGCGGCAGAGCCGCCGGAACGGAAAAGAACGGAAAGAAGCGACGCTTACAGAGTGTATGAGGAAATTATCAAGGACAATATCGAGTATGACTTTATCGTACAGGATAGACGCCTTGACCGCGACCGTCTGAATGAGATTGTTGACCTCATGCTTGAAACTGTCTGTACGTCAAGAAAGAAAATCCGTATTGCCGGGGACGATTATCCCGCCGAGCTTGTGAAGTCAAAGTTTATGAAACTGAACAGCGAACATATCCGCTTTGTGCTTGACTGTATGCAGGAGAACACCACGAAAATCCGCAACATCAAGCAGTACCTAAAGGCGGTGCTTTTTAATGCCCCGTCTACCATTGACAGCTATTACACTTCCCTTGTGGCTCACGATATGGCAAGCGGCGCACTTGCACCGAGGAAGCCGAAGTACGGCGACCCGGACTATTACACCTACAACGAGGGCGAAAGCCTGTAAACGAAAAAAGGAGGATTTACCACATGGCACAGAAAACAGGAGCTTTGATTTTTGACGAAACCGCTGACCGCTACGACATTCGCTTTGACATTACCGACTATTACGGCGGCTTGCATTGCGGCGAGTGCATGGACGTATTCACAGGCGGCAAATGGAAGCCGACCCGGATTGAGTACGGGGACAACTGGTATCTTGTAGGTATTCGCGCCGAGGATTTGAACGGGCTGCGAGTACGGATTTAACGGGGCGACGTGAAGAACGGACGCCCTTTTTTCACGCCCAAAAGCGGCGTACCACCTTAACACTATCACTACTACCGGGAAAGGAGGACGGTAAATATTGCAAGATGAAATCAACGAGAAAGTGGTTGCGCTCTCTATCAAAGGAGCGAAGCTAACCGCTGAAATGCTGCAAAAGGCAATCAAGACCATGCTTACAGAAGTCAAAAAGCAGCAAGGTAAACCGCCCCGTGGCAAGCAGACCCTAAAGCAGCTTGCGAAGCAGAACGCGGGGCTATCCAACATTGAGATAACCGAGGGCAATATCAAAGCCTTTGAGAGTACAGCAAAAAAGTACGGTATCGACTTTGCCTTAAAGAAAGACAGTACCGAAACGCCGCCCCGTTATCTCGTCTTTTTCAAGGGGCGGGACGCGGACGCTCTGACCGCAGCCTTTAAGGAGTTTTCCGCAAAGAAGCTGAATAAGGAGCAAAAGCCCTCTATCCGAAAGGCACTTGCCACATTCCGAGAAGCTGCAAAACAGCTTAACGCAAACCGTCAAAAGACAAAACACAAGGACAGGGGGATTGAACTATGAAGCCAAATATCAAGAAGCTGCTTATCTTAAACGCTCCGTATCTGCTCTTTGTGTATCTCTTTGATAAAGTCGGACAGGCGTTCCGGCTCTCTCCGGGGGCTGACCTCTCCGGCAAGTTACTTTCCATTGGCAGCGGCTTTTCCGCTGCTTTTTCAAATGCTCTGCCGAGCTTTGCCCCTGCGGATTTGCTTATCGGCATTATCGGGGCTGTCGTTATCCGGCTTGCGGTTTATGTGAAAGGCAAGAACGCAAAGAAATACCGTAAAGGCATGGAGTACGGCTCTGCCCGTTGGGGCAACGCCGAGGACATAAAGCCATATATCGACCCCGTGTTTGAAAATAATGTGCTGCTGACGCAGACTGAAAGGCTGATGATGTCAAGCCGCCCGAAACACCCGAAGTATGCAAGGAACAAAAACGTGCTTGTCATCGGCGGCTCCGGCAGCGGCAAGACGAGGTTTTTTGTAAAACCGAACCTTATGCAAATGCACAGCAGCTATGTTGTAACCGACCCGAAAGGAACGGTTTTAATCGAGTGCGGGAAGCTCTTACAGCGGGGCGGGTACAAAATCAAGGTGCTAAACACCATCAATTTTAAGAAATCCATGCGGTACAATCCCTTTGCCTATCTCCGCAGCGAAAGGGATATTTTGAAACTGGTAAATACCATTATCGCCAACACCAAAGGCGATGGGGAAAAATCCGCCGAGGATTTTTGGGTGAAGTCGGAACGCTTATTCTATTGCGCCCTTATCGGCTACATCTGGTACGAAGCCCCGGAGAACGAAAAAAACTTTACGACGCTGCTTGAAATGATAAATGCGTCGGAAGCCCGCGAGGACGACCCGGAATTTCAATCCCCCGTTGACCTCATGTTTGAACGCTTGGAAGAAAAAGACCCGGAACATTTTGCGGTGCGCCAGTACAAGAAGTTTTTGCTGTCTGCTGGAAAAACAAGAAGCTCTATCCTCATTTCCTGCGGTGCGCGGCTTGCGCCCTTTGACATTCGGGAGCTGCGTAAACTCATGGAAACCGACGAAATGGAGCTTGACACTTTGGGCGACCGAAAGACCGCGCTTTTTGTTATCATCTCCGACACCGACGATACTTTCAACTTTGTTGTATCAATCCTTTACACACAGCTTTTCAATTTGCTTTGTGATAAAGCCGACGACGTTTACGGCGGGCGGCTGCCTGTTCATGTGCGCTGTTTGCTTGATGAGTTTGCAAATATCGGACAGATACCGAAGTTTGAAAAGCTCATTGCTACTATCCGAAGCCGTGAAATCTCCGCTTCAATCATCTTGCAGAGCCAGTCGCAGCTAAAGGCAATCTACAAGGACAACGCAGATACCATTGTCGGCAACTGCGATACGACCCTGTTCCTCGGCGGCAAGGAGAAAACGACCCTTAAAGAAATGTCGGAAATCTTGGGCAAAGAAACCATAGACAGCTTTAATACTTCCGAAACAAGAGGACGGGAGCTTTCCCACGGTCTGAACTATCAGAAGTTAGGAAAAGATATGCCATACTTGTTCGTGAAGAGTTCAGTTGCCTAATAAATTCACATGAACAGGGACACGAACAACTGGATTCTGGAAAACTGAATACAGGAGGTCACAAATGAAAGAACTGCCAGAAAGAATCCATGACGATACCAACGGTCTTGACTACGTTCTTGTGGGTGATTATTACATTCCCGCCCTGCGGCTGACGGAGGAATCCCGCCCAATCGGGCATTGGGGGCGCAGGCGTAAAGCCTATCTGGAAGAAGCCCGCCCCGCCCTTTATTGCAGCCTGCTGTTGTCCGGGAAACTCTGGACGCACCTTGCCGACGTGGACGAGCAGGCACAGGAGCGGCTTGACCTTATCATGGAGCAGATGAAAGCCGCCGAGGGCGTGACGGAGAAATTGAAAGCGGATGACCAGCTTGAATGGGTGCGCCGCTGCAATTCTATCCGCAGCCGGGCGGAGGAAATTATCTATGCGGAACTGGTCTATGTATAATGCGGCTGGCTCCTGTCTGGAAAAAGCGGCTCTAAAGCCGGAAAATTGAACATGGGACACACGATACAGTAAAGAGGACTGCTAACCGGATTTTACGGGAATGGCAGCCCTTTTTGCGTCATTCTTTCGTCTTTTTCTTCCCAAACAGGGACAGCAGCTTTGATTTTCCACGCTGGCTGGAAGCTACGGGGAGCAGGGGGGATTTTTTAAACACACGGGCAAGGGTGGCACGTTCCTCTTCCGGGAGGCCCATATAGTCAATGCCGAACACCCGGCAGATAGTAAACGCCCGTTTTTCGTCCGCCGTGCCTTTGTGCATGAGGGCGTCCAGCAGTATCACCGGAATGTTTCTGGCAAAATCCGCTGCGGGGGTTTCCGGCTCGGCAGTGGTCTTGTCGGATTCGTGCCGGGTGCGGAGGTCTTTTACAATCCGGTCAAGGTCATCATGGATAACATGGCTGAAAAACAGTTCCTCGCTGACCTGCCCTAATTCTAAAGTACGCATATAGAGGTCGTTTTCAGGGGGCTGCCGCTGTTCCATGACGGACTGCCTTGCTTTTTCCAGAACTAAGTTCATGTCATGGATACGCATATCCGCAATCCGGTCAATGCAGACTTCCATATCCGTCAGCAGGCGCAAAAATCCCGGATGGCAGACAAACTCGCAGAGAAGCCGGTTGTTGAGTGCGCCGCTTTTTAACAAATCAACCGTGGAATCATTCAAGTGCAGCTCATGCAGGGCGGTGTTCGGGTGGTTCTTGTTTTCGGTCAGCCCCATGAGGTAATCCATGGAAAGGCCGTAGTATTCCGCCAGCTTTGCGAGGTTGAACGGGCTTATATCCGTGCATTTGTCGGATTCATATTTTCCCAGCGTGGCTCTTGCTATGCCTGTTGCCTTTTCCAGTTCCGCAAGCGTCATATGGCGGTTGGTTCTCTCGTCTTTCAATTTCTCCTGAAGCGTCAGTTTTATATACATTGCGCCCCTCCTCTCAAAATAGGGTTCGTGACCATTATAGCACAGGGCATTTCCGAAAGCGTGGAAATTTTGCGCTTTTGGGAAATTTTCCAGCCTTTCGGACATACGGGGGAAGCCGGTTTATTTTGATAAGATTTCAGTGTCACAGGGACATTGAAAACAGAATGACCGGCTGCAAGTGATACCGTTCCCGGAGAAGTAGTGCCATGACAGGAGCATACCAAAGGAACGGAAAACGCTGGGGTGATTCCGGGCAGGAACGGATTGCAGGCAAAACGGCAGGAAAACAAAATATCAATTATGGAGGAAGGAACATGAAGTTAAACATTGAGGAAAAGAAGATTTTATATGCCTTTGGGTGCAGGAGCCATGAGAATACAGTCCGCAGGCTGAAATGGGTCACTGCCCTGACGGTGGATGAAAAGGTGAAACGCCGGGTGCTGTGCCTGGCAAGGAAGCTGGATGATGGTGGAGCCGGTGAATGGTATCCCTGCTTTTACCATCATCTTCGTTTGGAAATGGAGGGATATTTTGAAGCAAAGAAGCATATCCGCATGGTGGAAAAAAGCACAGACTGGGAGGAATTTTATGGGAAAGCCGTCTAAGTATGAAAAGGAAACTATCGTAAATTTCAACGAGGGTGAGAAGGAAGCAAGCGTCTATACCTTCAATGCGGACTTGAAACGGCGGCTGGCGGAGTTCAGCAAAAAATATCCGCTCCTGTGCCGTTTGGAGAAGTCCACGCCGGAAGGGAGCGTGACCTATGTTCTGGATAAGTCCCGGCTGTCTATCCGGCTGGTTCCGCCTTACAGTGAGGAACGGCGGGCGGCGGCGAGGGCATATGCCAAAGAACACGGCTTCAAGTCCATGCCGGGCGGGAAGGATATTGCCTGATTTGGGGGCGTTTTACGGTCAAAACAACGGGTGCGGAGCCGGTATTTTCCCCGTGGTTCACGGTAGAGGTATCAGACATCAGGGAAGCCCCGGACGGCGGAAATGCCTGTTTTGGGCGTGTTTTTCCGGCTGTCATGGGGAATGGCTGCGGTTTCTGTAGGAAATCAGAACGAGCGCGGCGCGTTCTGATTTTCTGATACGGAAAAAGGGAGCCGTCTTTGACGTGGGCGGGCGCAGCGCACTCACGTTGGCGGCAACCTTTTATGCGGGGTACAGGGGCGCAGCAGCCCTGTTGGGGTCAAGGGGCAACGCCCATTGGCGGGTTAAGGGCGGCAGTCCTTATCGGGTCAAGGGTGAAACGCCTTGCCCAGCTAGAGTTGGCGCTTGCGCCAATTCGTACTGGGTATTACCTGACGCAAGCCCCGCAGGTTCGGCGGCTTCGCAGCCCTCCCGCCAGCCCGGGAATCGGTAAAAAGGAAAGGGGGATTTTGGATTGAAACTGACACGGCACAACGGACGCTCCGGCAAAAACGGCACGTACAACCCACGCCACAATGACCGCCGCTTTGACGTGGAAAACAGCGGTCATATTGATTCGGAGCGGGCAAAGAAAAATGTATACTGGGACTGCTACCGGGGCTATACCACCGCCGGGAGCCGGGAGGATTCTTCCCAGCCGGATTTCAGCTTTGAGCAGATAGAACTGGCTTATTACACCGAGAATTATTCGGATTTCATTGAAGCCCAGAACGCAAGGAATGAGAAGAACCGGCACACGGAACGCAACCGCACGGTGGGGGATTTGTTAAAGAACAATAAGACCTGCCCGGAGGAAAGCATTTACCAGATTGGGACGGTGGAGGAATCCGTCCCGCCGGAAACCTTGTTCCAGATTGTGAATGAGTTTTATGCAGAGTTTGACCGGCGTTTTGGTTCCCACGTGCATCTTCTGGACTGGGCGCTCCATCTGGACGAGGGGACACCGCATATCCATGAGCGCCATGTATTCGATTGCAAAAACCGGTATGGGGAGTTATGCCCCCAGCAGGAAAAGGCGTTGGAAGAACTGGGAGTGCCGCTCCCTGAACCGGATAAGAAAAAGGGAAGGAACAACAACCGCAAGCAGACTTTTGATGCGGAGTGCCGGAAGATGCTTTTCCGTATCTGCGCCGCACATAACCTTCACTTGCAGGCAGAGCCGTCCTACGGCGGGCGGGATTATCTGGAAAAGCAGGACTTCATCATTGAAAAACAGAAGAAAATACTCTCCGCACAGGGGGAAGCCTTGACGAAAAACACCGTAGCCATAGCGGAGCAGGAAAAGAAGTTTGATAAAGCCGCAAAAGCCGTTTCAGAAAAAGAAAAGGAACTGGAAAAGCAGGAGGGGCTGATTGCGGAAAAAGGGCGGGAACTTTCGGAAAAGCAGGCGGCACTTGCCACTGTCACCATGAAGATTGCAGACATGGAATCGCTGGTGGAGGAAGTGGCGGACACGGCTTATGAGAAAGCCTGCGAAGTTGTGGCGGATACCGTCCGGGCGGAAACGCAGAAGGAGGACATCCGGGCGGTGGAGGATTACAAAAAGTGGCTGGCTTCGCCGGAACGGAAAGCCCCGCAGGAGAAAAGGGATTTCGCCGTGAAGTGCCTGTGTACGGTTCAGGAGCAGATTAAAAATGCGGCGCAGAAAGTGTTAAGGAAAGTCCAGTCTGCGCTCCAAAAGCCGGAGGTGAGCCGTGCAAACAAGGAGCAGATTAAAGAGAAGGCAAGGGAATCCATGAAGGACAGGCTCGCAAGGGGGAAAATAGAAGCTGACCGGGTGAACCGGGAGCGCATGGAGCGCAGGAACGTAAGGGCAGCAACAAAAAAAGATATGGAGATTTGAAGCATTTGCTTTCCGCTGTGGAAATGGCAGATGCTTTTTTATTTCCGGGAAGGGACGGTATGAATGTATTTGAAGCAGTAAAGGAAAATGTAACGGCAAGGCAGGCGGCGGAAATGTACGGCATCCGGGTGAACCGGAACGGCATGGCGTGCTGCCCTTTCCATGATGACAGGAATCCCAGCTTGAAGGTGGATAAGCGGTTTTATGCAAACTTAAATAAAATCCAAACCATTTGAGAAAAACGATGAATTTACAATAAATATCCTTTTTTATGTTTGGATATTATTTTTTGGTGCATGATAACCTTATCAAATCCAAAGGAGGTCATCATGAACTTACAAAACTTACAGGAACATCATGGAGAGCTGCTTTCCTTCATGGAATCCAATGGCTATGCGGAAGCCTATGTCCAGAGATTCCGTCTGGCGATCAGCCGCATATTGTCAGAACCCGGTCAGAACCGTTGGACGTCTTATACGGACATTTATCTGGATTATGAAAAAAGATCCGGATCCGCGAATTACCTCAGGCAAATGCGGACAGTCATCGGTGCGATTGAGCAGTTCGACATATATGGGCGCATGCCCGATGCGAGGCACCGCCACACGCTGTTTGAGAGAGGTTCTTACCACTTGCTGATACCCGAGTTCAAGGAGCTTATCGACTACTACCGGCAGCACGAAAGGCAGCGCGGGAAGAAAGATGCAACAATAAATGGGCAGTCCCACAACGCTGCAACTTTTCTGCACCACTTGCAGGAACAGGGAACTTCCTGCCTTGACAACATAACGGAGGATGCGGTGCTGTCCTTCTTCATTTCAGAGGACGGGGAGCTGATCAGGAGTTCCTCTTACAAAAATAATGTTGCAGCTGTGTTAAAGGCATGTCTGGAGTGGAAGGGCCCACAGTGCCGCAGGCTCCTCGGTTATCTCCCTGCCCTAAAGAAAAGGCGCAGAAACATACAGTACCTCACAAAGGAGGAAGTAAGCGCAGTGCGCACGGCAATTGAACAGCAGCCCCTCTCGATGCGCAACAGGGCCGTCATGCTGCTCCTCATCCTTACAGGGATCAGGAGCAGCGACATTGCATGCCTCACCCTGGATTCCATCGACTGGGAAACCGCAACGGTCTGCATCTGCCAGAAGAAGACAGGCCTTCCGCTGGAACTCCCGCTCACCCCGGTCATTGGGAATGCCATTTTTGATTACCTGACGCAGGAACGCCCGGATACGGAAAGCCGGCGGCTGTTCCTCTCCGAAACATGGCCGTTCTCCCCGCTTGCAGACAACAGCATAGAGAACATCGTGGCAAAAGTTTTCAGGATGGCAGGGATAAGGCAGTCGCCCGGGGAAAGGAAGGGGACGCACATCTTCAGGCACAACGCGGCTTCGTCCATGCTCGAAAACGGCGTGCAGCAGCCGGTGATATCCAAGACGCTCGGACACTCATCCCCGCAGTCACTGGAGACATACCTGAGCGCCGATTTTGTGCATCTGAAGGAATGCGCACTGGGCATAGAAACATTCCCTGTCGCAAAGGGGGTGTTTCCGATATGAGGGAATTCCGTTCTTTTCTTGCACCGCAGATCCGCCAGTTCATCCGCTACAGGCAGGCATCACAATGCTGGAGCGGTTCGTCCGAAAAAAACCTGGCGTATTTTGACCGCTACTGCCATGAGAATTACCCCGGGGCGGATGCCCTGACACAGGAGATGGCCGATGGCTGGTGCCGTAAGCGGGACACGGAAAACAGTTCTTCATGCGGCACAAGGACAGGGCCTGTCCGCAGTTTTTTATTGTTCCTGAACATGCGCGGGCTCTCGTGCGTCCAGCCCCCGGAGTCGCCCAGGCACAGCAGGCGCAGCTATGTGCCGCACGCTTTCACGGAAGAAGAACTGGCAAGATTTTTCTGGGAGTGCGACAGTGTAAAGGCATACAACCGGAAAAACTCCCAAGTGAGGAAGCTGACTATCCCTGTGTTCTTCAGGCTCCTCTACAGCAGCGGCATCCGCACGAACGAGGCGAGGCTGCTCAGGCGCGGCGATGTCAGCCTGTCAGACGGGGTGCTGGACATCCGGCAGTCCAAAGGCTATAACCAGCATTATGCCGTACTTCACAGCTCCATGCTGGAACTCATAAGGAGATATGACGCCGCCATCGAGGCAATCATGCCCGGGAGAGAATATTTCTTCCCGTCATCGCGGAACGGGCATTACAACTGCGGATGGGTGACAAGGACATTCAGCCAGCTGTGGGAAACAGCGAACCCTTCATCACACGCCACACCATATGACCTCCGCCACAATTATGCCATAACGAACATCAACCGCTGGGTCGGACAGGGGTTTGGGTTCCATGACAGGCTGGTGTGCCTCAGCAAAAGCATGGGGCACTCGAAACTTGAAAGCACAAGATACTATTATTCCATTGTTCCCGCCCTCGCCCAGGTGCTTGATGAGAAAACCGGCGCAAGTTCGGAGCGGATGATACCGGAGGTGCCTGATTATGAAGAAACCAACTAAGGAGAGCATAAAAATCTCAGGGTATGTGCATGACTTTTTAAACGTATATGCGCCCACCCACAAGACAGGGAGCGGACACACTCTGCGCTCCTACGAAGACGCACTTGTCCTGTACATGAAATTCTTGGAAACGGAGAAAAAAGTCTGCGGCGGGGATCTTGGGGGCAGCTGCTTCCGGCGCACGGTCATCGAAGAGTGGCTGGAATGGCTCCGGAACATACGGAACTGCAGCCCGCAGAGTTGCAACAGCAGGCTGGCATCGATAAGGACGTTTCTGAAATACATGGGGAGCCGGGATGTATCGCTGCTTGTCCTCTGCCATGAAGCAGCCGGCATACCCCGTATGAAATGCGTGAGGAAGCAGGTCAGGGGGATGAGCAGGGAGGCGGCACAGGCCCTCATGGAAGCCCCCGACGCATCCAAAAGGACTGGGAGGAGGGACATGGCCCTAATAATCCTTTTATACAGCACAGCAGCAAGGCTGGACGAGGTCCTTGGCATGAAGAACGGCCAGCTCCACCTGGCTGCCGAAAAACCATATGCGACGATAACCGGGAAAGGGGACAAGGTACGGACACTGTATCTGCTCCCCAAGGTTGTCGCACATCTTGAACGCTACCAGAAAGAATTCCATGGTGTTTCCCCAGATCCTGAGGCATATGTTTTCTTCTCGCGCAACACAGGAATCTATGGGTGTCGTCCCGCAAACTAAAGTTCAAATCTCCCGCACAAAAACGTCAAATTAAAATCTCAAGTCCCAAATAACGTCTATAAGAATGTGCTGTAGGAAGCAGCACGTTTTCCTCTTGACCATTCCATGCTGTTCCGATATAGTTTTTATGGAACGAAAAAAAGAGAAAGAACAGCACCCCTACAGTTCGTTCTTTCTCTCATACACCAGTGTGCCTGCCATATACGGGATCATGTCCCACTCTTGTGACTCCGGCACTACCGACATATACTATGATAAGAGAAAACTCCCTGTTTTGCAAGCTGATTCGTATAAAAACTTCATCTAAAGTCCTGTTTGATTCTTTCATGGAGGGATTCTGCCCTGAGCTGCAGACCTGTCCCTGTTGTGGGGCTAAGGGAAGCTGCCGGATCCATGCCTACTATGGCCGTTCTCTGGTGGACTTCGTGGGTGGCACCCCTGTCCGCCACAGCCTCTGCATTCTGCGCCTTATCTGTACCTGCGGCCATACCCATGCCATCCTTCCGGACTTCATCATCCCCTACTCCGGCTATGGCCTGTTCTTTCTCCTGCGTGTCCTGGCGGAGTATTTCCTGCACCTGTCTACCGTGGAGAGACTCTGCGAGCGCTTCTCCATCTCTCTTTCCCAGCTGCGCCGATGGCTGGATCTTTTCCGTGTGCAGAAGGTGGAATGGCTGGGCATCCTCTCTTCCGTGGAGATATCCGCCCTTTCTTTCCTGAAGGCTCTGTCCATCCAACCCGCCTATTCTGATTTTGCTTCCGCCTTTGTCCGCCGCTTTGCGAAATCCTTCCTCCAGTCCCATAGGAATCCGGCGCCTTACTGCCAGCAGGTATTCGGCCCGTGAAATGCTTTCCCTCAACCACACGCCATAGGTATGGCTTCCTTTCCCCACCTCCCTCATAATGGTGCAAAACAACCTAAGGAGGATATTTTTATGGACAACAATCAAAAGAACCTTTCGGATGCAGCCGCCATGGCACAGTTCCGGCTCGCGCTCATTGCACCGGTCATCCATGACCTTTACCCAGATGCGTCCAGGAACGCCTACTACCAGCGTATCACCGAGAACCCTCTCACCCTGCCGGATGGTTCTGTGTTCCGCTATAGCCCCAAAACCATCAGCAAGTGGGTATCCCTTTACCAGAACGGCGGCATCGACGCACTTATGCCCCGGGAGCGCTCCGATAAGGGTGCCACCCGGGTGCTGCCAGATACCGCCATCGAAGAAATCTGCCGGCTCAAGGCGGCTTTCCCAAGACTGAATTCCACCCAGATCCACAAACATCTTGTGGAAGAAGCCTTCATCCCTGCTTCCGTCAGCGTCTGCGCAGTCCAGCGTTTTGTGAAGAAGCATGACCTGAAATCGGCATCCAACCCAAACCTGAGGGACAGGAAGGCCTTCGAGGAAGATGCCTTTGGGAAAATGTGGCAGGCGGATACCTGTTACCTTCCTTATATCACGGAAAACGGCCAGCGCAGGAGGGTCTACTGCATCCTGGTCATTGATGACCATTCCCGTTTCCTGGTGGGCGGCGGACTCTTCTATAATGATACGGCCTACAACTTCCAGAAGGTGCTCAAGGATGCCGTGGCCGCTCACGGGATCCCGTCTAAGCTCTATGTCGACAACGGTTGCAGCTACGTGGGTGCGCAGCTCTCCCTGATCTGCGGTTCCATCGGCACCGTCCTTTTACATACAAAAGTACGGGACGGTGCCTCCAAAGCCAAGATAGAACGCCAGTTCAGGACACTCAAGGAAACCTGGCTCTATACCCTGGATATGGATTCCATCACCTCCCTGGCGCAGTTCAACGGGCTCCTTAAGGATTACATGCGCTCCTACAACACTTCCGTCCATTCCGGCATCGGCACTACACCCCTTGCGCGCTACCAGCAGACCCGTTCTTCCATCCGCAGGCCTAAGTCCAGGGAATGGCTGGAGGAATGCTTCCTGAACCGTATTACAAGGAAGGTGAACAAGGATTCTACCGTCTCCATCGACAGGGTGGCCTACGACGTCCCCATGCAGTTCATCTCATCAAAAGTGGAGATCCGGTTCCTTCCGGATGACATGTCCTCCGCCTTCATCCTTTACGAAGGGGAGCATTACCCCATCCGGCCTACGGATAAGAACGAAAACTGCAGGACCAAGCGCAATAACGCACCAGGCATTGACTACTCAAAGTTAGGGGGTGGCTGTTGATGTTCCGTTCTTACTATGGATTATCTTTCAATCCTTTTGATAAACAAATGGCCCGGGAGAAAGACCGTTTCCTTTCTAAGGACATTTCTGAGATGCTCTCCCGGCTGGACTACTTAAAAGATACCAGGGGCATCGGCCTGTTCACGGCACGCCCCGGCATGGGCAAGTCCTTCGCCCTGCGCTGTTTTGCAAAAGGACTCAACCCCAACCTCTACCACATGGAGTACATCTGCCTCTCCACCGTAAGCGTCATGGAGTTCTACCGCCAGCTCTGCTCCGTCCTGGGGGTGGAGCCAAGGGGCGGTAAGCCCGGGATGTTCCGCGCCATACAGGAGCAGATCCTCTACCTTTACAAGGATAAGAAGCAGCCCCTCCTCCTGGCCGTTGATGAGGCCCAGTACCTATCCACAGGCATCCTGGAGGACATCAAAATGCTCATGAACTACGGCTATGACTCCCTGAACTGCTTCACGCTCATCCTGTGCGGGGAACCCCATCTTAACAATACCCTGCGCAAGCCCGTTCATGAAGCCCTGCGGCAGAGGATCACTGTGCACTACAACTTCTCCGGTCTCTCTGATTCGGAGGTGGCGCAGTACGTGCTCCATAAGATCACCTGTGCGGGAGGCTCTTCCTCCATCATAGAGCAGGCCGCCCTTTCCGCGGTCCACAGCCACTCCCAGGGAAGTCCCAGGCTGGTGGACAACCTCATGACTAACGCTCTCACCCTTGGCGCACAGATGGAGAAGAAGATGATCGACACAGAAGTGATACTAGCCTCCGTCAGCAGCCAGAATCTTGGGTAGGGAGGTGCTGCTTATGGAATATAACTGTATCCTCAGGGATGGTCCCCGCAGGGAAATCTGGACAGGAAAGATCCTCTTATTACGGTGGCGGCCTGGGTGGTATGAAGCAGAGATCAATGGGCGGGGGACTTACTTCCACATCCTGGCCGGGCAGCATAAATATGGGAATTACCTTTGTATCCCGAACCATGATGTAGGATGTGAACTGTCTGATTTTTCTGATATTTTTTGGAATGAGGGGCGGCTCAGCAGTCTGATGCGGAAGGTAGATGCAGTTACGGTTGCCTCTGGCTTGGCTTATCTCCCGACTCTGGCTGACAAACAATGAACCACCTATATGCATCTTGTGGCCGTGGATCTTACGACAGGATCTATGGCCTTTTGCGTTTCAAAGGAAAAATCAATACCGGCAGTGTGCAACATTTTCGACAGCATTATGCATTTGCAGAAGGCACTGCGCAGTCTACGGGAGAAAAGTTGGAAAAATAATTTGCTGTTTGTGTCTCCCTCAATTCGCCGCCCAACACTATGGGAAAATGACGCAGCCAGCCGTGGCCAGGATTCTGAAAAAACACGCCAGGACTGCCCATGAAGCCTGTAAGGATGTCCCACTGGGGCTGCATGCACATCAACTTCGCCATGCAAAGGCATCCCATTGGCTAGAGGACGGGATGAATGTGCTGCAGATCTCATTCCTTCTCGGACACGAGCGGCTCGAAACTACAATGAAATACCTGGACATCACGACAGCGGATGAGGCAAGAGCGATAGCAACTTTAGAAAACGAAAATGACAAAAATGTGCTTCCTAAATGGAAGAATCCGGACGGCTCTTTGATTGATTTCTGCGGGATAAGGCGCAGGGGCTAAAAATAAATCCAAACTTTTTGATGCAAGCAATACTGTTGTTTCACTGTTTGCAGATAAAAGTTTGGATTTTATTTAAGTTTGCATAATAACGCTTATCAAAACATTTTGATAACCGCTTCCACTGTTTCGGCTGCCAGGCGGACGGGGACGTGATTGACTTTGTGGCAAGGCTTTACGGGCTGCCCGGTCTGGAAGCGGCGAAAAAGCTGGCTTCGGATTTTGGCATTTCTTATGACAGCCGGGGGCGGGCTTTTTCAAAACCGGCAAGACGGAGCGTGTCGGCAGAACTGCGGTTCTTGCAGGCGGAGCGGAAATGCTTCCGGGTGCTTAGTGATTATCTCCATCTGTTGGAGCGGTGGGAAACGGCATATGCGCCGAAATCGCCGGGGGACGGGTGGAACCCGCTGTTCGTGGAAGCCATGCAGAAACGGGAGTATGTGGGTTATCTTTTAGACACGCTGCTGACCGGGACAAAGGAGGAAAAAGCCGCAGTCATCACGGGGCATGGGAAGGAGGTGGAACGGATTGAGCGGAGGGTATCAAAGTTTGCCGCCAGAGGTCAGGCAAGCCGTGGGAACAGCCGTAGACAGCATGGACGGTGAAAAGACGGTGGGGGAAGTCCGGCAGATGCTGGAAACCACCCAGAAGGGGCAGACCGCCAACACGCCGGGGAATTACAGGGCGGTGTTCCTGCATGACCCGCTGCTTCGAGGGGCGTTCAGCAGCAACCTCCTGACTGACCGGGTTGACATTGTGAAGCCCCTTGGCTGGTATCGGGACGGGAACCGGCTGACGGACGTGGATATTCAATATTTAGTTCTGTATTTGGAGGAACACTACGGGCTGACATCAGAGAAGCGGATTGAGGGGGCTATCAAGGTAGCCGCCAATGAATACCGGTATCACCCTGTCCGTGATTACCTGAACAGCCTGCAATGGGACGGGACGGAGCGGGTGCGCTATGCCCTGCGCCATTTCCTCGGTGCGGAGGTGAGCGATTACAATTACGAAGTCCTCCTGCTGTTCATGCTGGGGGCGGTGGCACGGGTATTCAAGCCGGGGACAAAGTTTGAGGTCATGCTCTGTCTGGTGGGCGGTCAGGGAGCCGGGAAGTCCACCTTCTTCCGGTTCCTTGCTGTCCGTGATGAGTGGTTTTCTGATGACCTGCGGAAGTTAGACGATGATAACGTATACCGGAAGCTGCAAGGGCATTGGATTATCGAAATGTCGGAAATGATTGCCACGGCGAACGCAAAGAGCATTGAGGATATTAAGTCCTTTTTGAGCCGCCAGAAGGAAACCTACAAAGCCCCCTATGAAGTCCACCCAAAAGACCACAAGCGGCAGTGCGTGTTTGCCGGGACTTCCAACACGCTGGACTTCCTGCCCCTTGACCGCACCGGGAACCGGCGTTTCCTGCCGGTGCAGGTGCAGGCGGAAGCGGCGGAGGTTCACATTCTGGAAGATGAAGCCGCTTCCAGAGCCTATATCGGGCAGATGTGGGCGGAGGTCATGGAGGTTTACCGGAAAGGGGATGTAAAGTTGAAATTAAGCCCGGCAATGGAGCGGTATCTGAAAGAACACCAACGGTCATTCATGCCAGAGGACACCCTCGCCACCCGGATTCTGAACTTCTTGGACGAGTACGGCGGGAAGATGGTATGCTCCCTGCAAATCTACCATGAAGGGCTGGGGCACCCGGATTATGAGGAACCGAAGCAGTATGACATTCGTGATATTAACTCCATCATGAAGAATTATGCGGCGGGCTGGAAAGCCTTTGAGAATCCACGGCATTTCCCGCCGCCCTATAACCGGCAGAAGGGCTGGGAACGGGCAGAGCCGCCTGACAACGGAGGGCATGGGAAATCGGGTTTCCAGCCTTTGCCCGAAGGGGAAGCCGTCCAGCTTGGGCTGCCGGAGGAATGGCTGGAAGGAGAAAAGCCATAGCCGGTTGCCGACTGGTTGCCCCTCCCGTTGTCAAGCCCGTTGCCGGGAAGAGAGCCTGCAAATGCCGTATTTCCGGGCTTTTTCTTTTCCTGACAACGAAAGCAACGGAAAAATAGAAAGAAAATCAATCAGGACAGGAAACGGGAAGCCGGGTTTTGTGTGCGGGGTTTTTTAACGTCCGTTGTCAGACCCCGTTGTCAGGCTCCCACCTGCCCGGCAGCACACGACACACGCCCGGACGGAGCCGTCCGGGTATCTTTATGGAGGTAAATGCCTATGGCAAAACAAGCAGACCGCCCGGCGCAGAGCCGGAACAAAAAGAAAAAGGTGCAGTTTATCGTGTCCCGTGAGTTTGCGGGCAGCCAGACCATGCAGGAAGCTTTTGAGCAGCTTATCGAGCGGCAGACCTGTGAGCGGTTCGAGGAATGGCAGAAACGGCAGGCCAGCTAAAGGGCGGAAACCGGAGAAAAACCGGGAATCTTGCAGAAAACAGTTGAACAAATGGCGGGGGCATGGTATTATCATGGTATCGTGTCCCTGTTCATAGAAGGAGAACCCTATGAGCAGGAAAAATAACCTATCGAATCAGAAAATAACCGCCCTCTATTGCAGGATTTCCCTTGATGACGGCAGCCAGAATGAGAGTATGAGTATCTCGAACCAGAAACTTTTGCTCAAAGATTACGCTGAAAAGAACGGTATGCCCCGGTACGAGTATTACGTGGACGACGGGTATACGGGAAGGAATTTCAACCGCCCTTCGTTTAAGCGTCTGATTGCCGACATTGAAGCTGGGAAGGTGGGCTGCGTGATAACCAAAGACCTTTCAAGGCTTGGGAGGAACTATATTGAAGCGGGCAGTTATATCGAAATCTTTTTCCCAAAACACAATGTAAGGTATATAGCGGTCACGGACGGCGTGGACAGCCTGACAAGGCAGGAAATGGATATTACGCCGTTCAAAAATATCCTGAATGATATGTACAGCCGGGATATTTCAAAGAAAGTGCTTGCCGGGCGCATGACACGCTCCCGTCAGGGGAAGTTTTGCGGCGGGCAGCCGCCCCTTGGCCTGATGCGTGACCCGGAGGAAAAGGGACACCTTATCCTTGACCCGGACACTGCGCCGACTATCCGTAAAATCTATGACCTTGCCTTAAACGGCTGGGGGTGTATGCGGATTGCCAAACAGCTTATGGAGGATAAAATCCCCATCACACGGGTAAAGGGCAATACGGAATGTGACGTGAATTATTACTCATGGGGGAGCGCACGGATTAGCCATATCCTGCGGAACCCATTTTATAAGGGGGCGCATTTAGTCTGCCGGACGCACCAGAAAGGAATCCGCTCCAACACCTATGACATCATTCCCCGTGAGGAATGGGAAGTGCTTGAGGGCTGCCATGAAGCTATCGTAAGCCCGGAGGACTGGGAAAAGGTGCAGGAACTGATTGACCGCCGCCCGCCTATCATGGAGGGGAACGCTTGCCCCTTCTACAACCTGTTCCACGGCATTATCTACTGTGCCACCTGTGGGAAGTCCATGCAGGTACGCTATGAGAAGGTGGGCAGAACCGGGAAGAACCGCTTTACCGGCGAGGAACGGGAGCCGATAGACAAGGCGTATTATATCTGCCAGACGTATAACCGGCTTGGGAAGAACTCCTGCACCAGCCATAAGGTGGAAGCGAGGGATTTGTACAACCTTGTGCTGAAGGATATTCAGGAACTTGCGGCAATGGCGTTGAAAGACGTGGAATCGTTCTACCAGCGGATCAGCAGCCGCATGGAGCGGCGGTATCTGGCGGACGCTTCGGAGATGGAGAAGGAACGGGAGCGGCTGGAAGCAAGGAACCGGGAGATTGACGATATGTTCCTGAACCTGTATACCGACAAGGCAAAGGGAATCCTGTCCGAGCAGCGGTTTGTGAAGCTGACGGCGGCAATGGAGCGGGAACAGGAGGAAAACCAGAAGCAGCTAAAAGAACTGGCACTCTCCCTGCGCCGCTCCAACGAGCAGGAAAGTGATGTCCGCACCTTTATCCGGGAAATCAGGCAGTACGCCGCAGTCCGGGAACTGGACGAGGGTATCTTAAACCGCCTTATCAGCCGGATTCTGGTGGGGGAGGTGAAAAAGGTTGACGGGGAGAAATTTCAGGAAATCAAAATCATTTATAACTTTGTCGGGGAGATACCGGCGGTAACAGAATAACGGCAATGCCCTTCTCTCTTTTTGGGGGAAGGGTTTTCTTTTTGCCCGTACACGAAAAAGAAGCCGGGTTCCCTATTCTCCGGCTTCCAGAAAAAACTGGGATTTATTTGATAGGTGTCCCAATGCGTTTATCCAATCTCCATTGTGGTGCCATTCCATCATCGGCATAATATTCGTCCATTGCTGTAATTTTATCGTTTTTTGTTTGAATAAACGAAGTCACATGAAAAGAAATACTTCTATCTTTGGGATAGATACGAACAACTGTAATAATTAAATCATTCACAATTTCTACTCTTTCAACGAGTCCGTCCCATTCTCCGGGGTACTCACAATTCGCAACAATATATTCATCCACCGTAAAATGCTCGTTGGTGCAATGCCAATTTACATAGGCTTCTGCATGAAAGTATTTTCTAATTTCTCTTTCATCTTGGGCAAGAACGGCTTTCCAAAATTGTTCTATATTCATAATTTTCTCCTTTAAATTGCGATTTCCCAGTATGTCAAACTGGAAATGGTTGAGAAAGACACTATATTGAAATCCAAAATCTTTGAATAATGCCACTTTTACTTAATCCCACTGTATCAACAATTTCATTTTCCATCACTCCACCGTTTTTAATAATCGTCCTTTGCGAAGCTACATTTCGCTTATCGCAGGTTACTAAAACCTTGCTTTCTCCAAACGCACGGCAAAAAGGTAAAACTAATCCCAGCATTTCAGACGCATAACCTTTTCGTCTTTCTGACGGACGAACACTATATCCAATATTACCCCCAAAATTTTTGAGAAAATCCGATAATGGGTGTCGAAAATCAATCATACCAACAACAAAATCGTCTTTTCGCCTTACCGCTAAAAACACTTCTGATGGAACATATCCGCTTTTATATTTTTCTCTTAATCTTCTCTCAAAGTCAATCCACTCATCAAATGATTGGACATCTTCAAGACCTGCACAACCATCAAAACTATCTCCACATTGTAACATTTCTTCTTTATATGACATGACTTGTTTTGCATATAGTTTAGATGGCCTAACCAACATCAATTCACGCATCACATTCATCCTCACAAATTTGAATTTATCTATACAAGGAAATACAATACCTCTCTTATATCTTTCCCACCGATATTATCATCCCGAAATACTTCTGAATAAATAAATCCGTTTTTTTCATAAAATTTTCTTGCTCTATGATTATCCTCCAAAACCCATAAAAGCACTTTACTAAATCCGCATTGTTTTAATTCTTTAATACACTTGTTAAGCAATAACCTACCGTATCCTTTTCCAATGTAATCAGGCAAAAAATATATGGAAACGATTTCTCCATATTCGCTGTATTTTTCCCATCTTGATTTACAGAAACTTGCAGTACCTATAAGACGCCCATGTTCTATCAGAACAAGGTTATTCATACCAATTTTATTGATACTATTAGCCCATTGCCCCGTTGGAATACTATTAAGATAGTTTTGAGGAATAATGTTTTTATATGCGTATTTCCAACTACTTTCATATATTTTGCTTATTTCAAGAGGATTATCATCTTTGGTGATGTATCTAATCTCCATTTCAACAACTCCTTAAATACCGATTTGTTCAAATCTATAAACTGGAATCTATCTATTTTCCATAATCAATTCTTTGCACTTCCATTCCTCACCCAGAATACAATATCTTTCTGTTGTATCAAGAACTACGTCGCTAAAACCGACTGCCTTATAACAGTAATAAGCTGGAAGATTATTCTCAAAAACACCCAATGATACTTTTTTTGCTCCATATATTTCAAATGCAAATTTTAGACCTAACTGGAGCATAGCTTTTCCATAGCCTTTTCCTCTCTTGTGAGGATTTATAATAACAAATCCAAAGCGTAATTCATCCAAAGATTCATCAGGATTCCTTAGTGTAAAAAAACCAACAATTCCAGTTTCATCAAATGCAGTAAACGGCATTAGAGATTCAACAAAGCAAAATTCATTTTGTGTTATTGGGTAATTACCAAGTACACCTGCTGTCCATTGATAAAATGCTTTTTCATCTTGACACCACGATAATATCGTATCTACATCCGAAGCTTTATATGGTCTTATTCTAATCATATATTTTCCCTCGCAAATTTGAATTATAGCAATCGGCTAACCAAATTAAATGCTGTGACTGCATAAACAAAAATTGCTACTCCGCCAAAAATAGCAGCATCTGTTTTCGATTTTTTATCATAGCATTCTTTCGCATTTAATGACATAACTAATCCCATAAACACAAACATAATAGGTAACGTTATATCATAAGGCAGTAATTTCATCAATCCAATAGAACCAAAAACAACTGTCAGAACCGAAAATACTATTTTCCAAATACGCATATATATTTCTCCTTATATTCTGATTTGCTATAGTTTAGCACATTTATAGAACATCTACAAGATTCCGTGTATGAATGATTCTCCAGCACTGGCGCACGGAGATGTCGATTCCACCAATTCATCCATCTGCGTATACGCATTGAGACCGGTTTCCTTTTCTATCTCTTTGTATCATATGGGTAACACCATTGCAATACAGAAACCAGTAACTTGTCATTATACCGTCTCCACAAGTCTCTTTAGATACTGAACTGATGCGCCGGCTGCCTGATCTAGGGTCTCTTCTTTATCATCAGCGAGTAAATTGCGCCAGACCTTAATGTCCTGCCCCACTTTACCGCCTTGATTCACAAAGGGTTCCATAACAATATTACCGTCAAACGCGATTTCTTTTAAGACTTTGACAATCTTGTCCCAGGGCAAACCGTCTTCCCGCGGCGGCCTGCGATTAGCCTCACCCACATGTAATTCACCCAAATAACTTCCGCAGGTTCTGATAGCATCAAGGATGTTGTCCTCTTCGATATTCATGTGAAAGGTGTCAAGAAGCACCTTTACATTTTCCCTGTTAACAGCATTAACATAATCAACTGCTTCTTTGGCGGTATTAATGATATAACCTTCAAAACGGCTCAAAGACTCCATCAGCAAGGTAATGTTATACCTTTCTGCCAAATCAGCAATACGTTTCATATTCCTGATACTAAAGCTTGTATCCGCCGCTTTATTTATTTCTCCGGAAAAATCCACCGGCCAATAGGAATAGAGTGCTCCACCAAGGGTCTTGATCCCTGCCCGCTGCATCTTAGGAAAAATGTTGCTGTAGAAATCAAAACCATTTCTGACAATTGCCGGATTTCTTGATGCAATATTGTGCTCCGGGATTGGGCCGTAACCTCCGGTTAATATAATCTCGTACTTTTCCGCTTCCTTTCTCATTTTATCAAAATAATTATCCGGTAACTGATCATAATTAGCACAGGCTACTTCCAGTACGTCAAACCCTAACGCTCTTACCTTTTTAATAAGGGGAAGCGGATCACCGCCCCATTCTTTATCCCAATAGGAACAATAAATACCAATTTTCATTTATCCCGTCCTTTCTGCCAAAATTGAGGGAAACACTATCTTTATTTATTTAATGCCGCTCATTTTAATACCCTCAACCAAATACTTTTGCAAAATCAAAAACAAAATGAAGGTTGGCAGGGCGGCAACCGCAGCCGAGGCAATCAGGACATTCCAAGGTGTCGCATATCCGGAACCGGCCAGATTAGCAAGAGCCACCTGTACTACCTCAAACTCTTTTTTCTTATTGACGATCAACGGCCACAAGTAATTGTTCCAGTTACCGAGAAAAAATGCGATTGTTAATGGAATCATAACCGGCTTTGATAACGGCAGGACAATCCTGAAAAATACTGAAGCCCTGGAACAGCCTTCCATATAAGCAGCCTCTTCAAGCTCGGCCGGGAAGTCCCGGTAAAACTGACAGTACATGAAAATACCATAAGCATTAAATAAGGATGGTATAATCAATCCCAAATAAGAATTCGTCATGTGAAAAGACTTTGTAATCATAAAGAGCGGAACCATAATGACGGTAAACGGAATCATCAATGTTCCCATCATTGTTCTGAATATCAGCTGCCTTCCGGGAAAGTTCATTCTGGCCAGTGCATACCCCGCCATAGCGTGTAAGATTAGTGCAACCACCGTTACGCTTGTGGCAACAATAAATGAATTCTTAATCGAATTCAAAAAACCCGATTCAAATACCAATATAAAATTTTCCAGTGTAAAGTTCTTAGGAATTAGTGTAGTTGCAAAGATCTCATTTTCACCCTTAAAAGAACTCATAAATAAAATATATATAGGGAAAATTATAATCAGGCTTAACAAAACCCAAATTACCGGGGACATTATTTTTTTTATCTTCATAGTGTTTGTCTCCTTATGTATTAGTTGTCTTTCATCATAAATTTCATCTGTACAAATGAGAACACCAGTAATATCAGGAACAATACCACCGATAAGGCTGAAGCATACCCCATATTCAGGAAATCAAATGACTGCTGATAAATGTAAAGCACTGCTACTTCGGTTGATTTTGCCGGACCGCCCCGAGTCATAACCATAATTTGATCAAGCATCTGAAACGATGCAATTGTTGATGTGATTAATATAAATACACTTGTATTTTGAATCAAGGGGAAGGTGATATGGCGAAACGTTTTCCATTTACCGGCCCCGTCAATCTTTGCCGCTTCAATGCATTCATAAGGAATCTCTTTCATCGCTGATAAAAACAGAATCATATTGTATCCCAGGTTAATCCAGACTACGACCACAATAATCGCGATCATCGCTTGATTTTTCGCGCCCAGATACTGCAAATCCGGGATTCCGAATACATTCAGAACGGCATTGATATAACCTCTCTTCTCATCATATAAAAACATCCACAGAGTCGCCGCAATTACAGATGTGATCGCGTACGGCATTAAAAACGCCGTGCGGACAAATCCTAACAGCTTTCCCTTTAAATAGTTAATTGCATTGGCAAATAACAGCGCCAGGACAAATAACGTCGGAACATATATCAATGTAAACTTAAATGTCCTAAGAAGGGAATTCCACCACTCTTTATCGGAAAATAACTTTTTATAATTATCAATGCCAATGAACACCTTATCTGACACCAGATTCCACTGGTGAAAGCTAATATATACAGCAAAAATTATCGGCACTACAACAAAAATCAAAAGACCAATCAAATCTGGCAGAACAAATAGATAGGCCGTGAAAATCTCATTTTTTCTTCTATTTTGTTTCATCTCCACGATAAACACCCCTATTCAAGATGTGTGCTCATTTCAGAGAGCACACATCTGTCAATTACATTAATTATTCGTAAGCACCTCAGCAATTTTTTCATTTGCCGTTTTCACCGCTTCACTGCCTGCTTCATTGCCAAAGCAAACAGCCTGCAGTGCATCGGTAACCGCCTGTGTAACTTCAGCCGGATAGCTTGGTTCGGGTATTGCAACCGGATAAATATCATTTGTAAATACTTCTCTGAGTCCTTTCGAAAATACCTCTTCATTCTCATCCACAACGGACTGTCTGGTCGGATAAGCAAATTTTGTCTGGGTACACCACTCAGTCAATCTTGACGTGTCATCAGAACCAAACATCCACATGATAAATTCGGCTGCTTCTTCCTGATGTTCTGACGAACTGGTTACGGCCAGCTTCTGTCCGCCGGCACAAGTTGCCGTCTCTTCTCCTTCCGGAGTCGGGAGCGGGGCAACCTGGATATTCTTATCGCCATAGGTTTCTTCTGCTGCATTTACAACATAGGTTCCGGCTACCTGCATAGCTGCTGCGCCGGTACCGATATTGCCAATATCCCACGGACCAATCTTCAAGGTCTTTGGAGACAATCCGTCATTAAAGAATTTTGCCCAGTAATCCAGTGCTTCGGCATTTTCCCTGGAATCAAATACTGCCTGCATTTTATCCTCACTCAGCACCTGGCCGCCATTCATCCACTCAAACGGCCACCAGTTATACAAGGTATAAGGTGCTGCTTCTACCGGCAGAACTAAACCATAACGGTCATCAGTTGTCAGTTTCTTCGCTGCTTCATAAAGCTCGTCCCAGGTCTTTGGCACCTCAATTTCCGCCTCATCCAGCACATCTTTATCATAGAACAATCCTACCAGTTCCATATCAAAAGGCAATGCTAAGATCTTACCATCATAGGTGACGGCCTCCAGTGCCGATGGCATTATATCTGCTTTTAATTCTTCCGAATAGTAAGATGTCAGATCCCCCAGCATTCCCTGGCTGGCATACTTGTCCATTACCGCCGCTTCCACAAATATGACATCCGGTGCCTCGCCATTGGCAAACGCTGTTGGAATCAGAGTGGTTGTATAATCAGACTGATTCAGGAAGGTAATCTCTACCTGAATATCATCATGGGAAGCATTAAAATCTTCCACACATTTCTCCATAAAGCTTTTCTCTTTATCGACCTGAAAAGCCCAAAACTGTAAGGTAACCTGATTGCTTTTATCATCGTCAGATGCCGCTTTTTCCCCGCATCCGGAAATGGCGCCTGCCATGAGAGCCACTGCTAACACTAATGTCAAGATCTTTTTCATATTTTCACTCCTTTTCAATCAGATGGAGTGGGAGTTTATGTATTTTCTTTTTCTTGGTTTTCTGCTTTTCATTCATTCTCCGGACCAGAATCTCGGCCGCCTTCTTGCCCATCTCACAAGCTTCCTGGCGGATTACTTTCATTGTGCCCGGAACGCTTTTGATCCACTCATAATCGTCAAACAACGTAATTTCTATGTCTTTTCCGATTCTGATCTTATGCTCATTAAAATACTGAACGGCTCCCACACCCATAATATTTGAAGTTACAAAAATTGCTGTTACTTTATGGTTTTCCATTAAGGTTTTTGTTATCTTATAACCGTCGGCTACGGTTGAATTGCCAAATTGCACCCATTCTTTCTGATAGCTGATTCCGGCCTCTTTTAGCGCTTCCCGATAGCCTTTATAACGGCTGTCGGCGGTTGACTGATTACCAACAATGCCGCTGATCAGACCAATCTGCCGGTGACCATTTGAAATCATATCCAGAACCGCTTCCTTCGAGCCGGTTACTGCATCGCTGATGACACAGTCCTGATTCTCAAGGCCGGCTGGAATCCGATCGATAAAAACGGTATCAATACCGTCGATCACTTCTCCTAAAGGACTGCTGTCGACAGGGTTGGGAGCAATAATCAAACCATCAATCTGGCGGTTCTTCATATTCTGAATTTCATTGATTTCCTGCTCCACACTATCATGAGTATTACTTAAAAAAGTAAAATACCCTCTTTTTTTTAATACCTCATCTATTCCAAGTGCAATCTGCATAAAGAAAATATTGGAACTTTCATCCGCATTAATCGGTATCAGCAAGCCCACTGTCTTGGTCTTTTTGGTTTTAAGGGCAGATGCTGCCAGATTAGGTATATAATCCAATTCCTCCATGGCCGCTTTGACCCGGTTTTTCACTTCCTCAGACACGTACCTGGTTCCATTGATCACATGGGAAACGGTCGCTGTTGATACATTAGCTAATTTTGCTACATCCTTGCTGGTTGCCATAAAGTTACTCCTTATTTTTCCATATATTTGCGCCTTACTTTTTCACTCAATTCCACATTGCCTTTCATGGAATTCTGAGTTCGCTCCATATTTATATTAACTTGTTTTTGACGAGCTAGCAAGTACTCCTCCATCCGTTTATCACGTTTTTCCTGAGCCTGCTGTTTTTCGCCTTCCAACTGAAACTGCTGACTTTGTGGACGTTCCATCTCCCTCTTCAGCGGCAGCCGTTTAGACGCCGGCAGAATATCAATCCCTTCTGCAATCTCCGACTGATACCAGTAAGCTGTTGAAGCCCAGTCATCTGACAGATGATTGGCATGCCCATGTTCCATGGTTACGCGGATACTCTCGGCAAAATGAATTGGATCAGTAATATGGAACCGGTAAGAAACCTGATAGCCGGGCACCTTACTCTCATGCAGAATGGTACCGTTATAAAGTGTCCCTTGATTCTGCATCCCCCATGCATGATTAAAATAATCCTCTGCGCCGGTGCCGTTGATACTGGGTACTTTCTCGCCGTCAATATAAATCATATCATCGCCTTCGCCCCACCACGTCTGCTGGAAGTGAGTAACACTTAAGTTGCAGCCGACGAAATGACCTTTTCCTTTGATATCCAGGAATGTGTAATTATCCTCACCACTCAGATTGCTGACACTATTCACTTCAGGAGAGTTTACGACCAGATTATCACCCCATCCCTTACAAGGGCATTCCCGGTGCCAGAGGGCATGAAAATATGCAATATCCGTCATCTCCTCTTTATACAGCTCATAATCAATGTGGAAGAAGATTCCTACCGGCCGCTCATTTTCATTGATGATTTCAATCTTGGCCTTTTTGTTGAACGGCATCGGAAAATAGCAGTTCATCGAAGCAGTGCCGCCATAGGTATATTCCTCCTTCTCCCGTGAAGAAACATTAAAGGGAATGGAATTAAAACTGGCCGGCATCCCGTGTCCAATGCAGAAAAAGTCACCCAATGGCACCAGAACGCTGGGACGTTCCGCATCTTCCCAGGTCATCTTAATCAGCACTTTGCGATAATAATCCGGGTCATTCAGTTCCCACTGTATTCCTTCTGCGTTCTCCATTTCAGCTACTGGTGCAATACTGGAACCAAGAACCGGATCCTGGATGTTCGGACCCAGCACCTTACGGCAAAAGGATGTCATCCAGATATGGTTAATGCATCCCGGTCCCTCCATTTCGGAAAGAGTCGCCGTCGTACCTTCCTCAATCAGCCAATAATCCTTGTTCCTACCGGTCTGATCCCAGCTTGATGCCCGGACAGTGCGTGCATCCACACATTGTGTTAAATTCTTTAAATAATTCAACATATTGTTTCTCATAAATGTCCTCCTCTTCAAAAAATAATGTCAATTACATGGGGGCCGCTGATATCCCGTTCAATTTTTGAAACTGGTGTATTATCAAGCAAAACCCGGCTATTGGTTCCACTCCCATGTATTTCAATCCGATATTTAGCACTGCCGTAACGGAAATGCTCAATAACCATCCCTTCTAATTGCTCCGGGACACAAGGCGATAAAGTCAAATAATCATCATATACCTGCAGACCCAGAACACCATACGTAAAATAGGATAAGAATCCGGCTGCATGCCACAGCTGCCCCGGCCATCGCCAGGTCCGGCCGGTCTCTGCATCAATGACCTCATAAAATGTCTTATTAAAGACAGCATTTCTAACCTGTTGGCAGATTAGCGTAAATAGCAGCTCCTGATCTTTTAAGAGGGCTGCCGTGTTGGTAAATCCAGCACTCCACACGACCCAGTTAGCATGGCAGTAGTGGTTTTTCTCCTGCCGGTATGGGTAATTCTCAATTCCATAGTCATTTAACGCCACTTTCCGAAGTTGTCGCAGTACTGACCGCTGCTGCCCTTCGGTGGCAATCTGGAATTTAGACCATATAGCTGCTTCCTGCCCCGATGACTCCCAATACCCTTTCTCATATGCTTCACTGCCCTTTGGCCCGGCAGTAAAATAACCATAGGCATCATTCCAGTAAAGGGTTCGGATGTTCTCTTTAAGCCGTTCACCCATCTGAGTCCACTCATCCACTAATTGTGTGTTCTCCGAAACAATCTTACCAAGCTTGGCCATCCCGTCAAAAGCATAGGCAAAATAAATCTCAGTCCCCAGACTAAATCCTGCGCACTCCGGTTCTTCAAACGCATCATTGGCCGTCGCCTGACCGGCCTCGATCAGCCCCATCTGTTCATCATACCGGGTACTTGCTTCCTGAATGGCCTCTTTCAAAATGTGCCAGGTATCATAGACCAGCTTTGAGTCGCCTGTCACCAGATAGTATTCCCAAATCCCCGTGACAGTCATTGCCAGCCCGTCTGCTCCATTATTAAAACCATTCTCAGCTGCATACATCAGTGACCTTTTAGCCGTATCCGGATCCAGAAACAAACCGCTTCGGATGGCTGTATGAGTGGTATCCCGTACCCATACACCAAAACCTTCTCCTTTTCCCTGAAACAGACCGGCACTCCACATTTGTTCTTGATCAGCCAATGCAAATTGGCCGGATGAACAATCTTGAAAGACATCCAATGCTATACGGACAGCGGCATCTATGACTGGTATATTGGTGGTCACCGACAATCCTTGCGGCTGCTTCTCCTTAAAACGCCAGATATCACTTCGGTTAATAGTCCTGGTCATATCTCCCCAGGGGGTATTTCGCCAGCAAAACTCCTCCATCACACGAGGTGGTGATATTACTGTTTTTGCATTTGGAACATATGCCGGCGGTTCTCCATATGCCTGATCTATAATCTTATGTTCATAGATGGTAAAGTTTTCGTTCTGAAACAATATCTTCTGTTTCTCAGGCAGTCCCCGAACCAGTTCCCTGCTGTCACTGCTTAAGTGAATTCCCCGCAGTCCGTAGACAAACAATTCCTCTATCTGAGCTGTTCCGGCCGGAGCACTGATGTGAATCGCATTCTCGGCCTGTACTTCCATATCACAAAACATGTTTCCAGTCAGTATATTCCCGACCCGTTTTAATTCTTTATCCGGCTGAACATCTGCTATTACCAGAATATTCTGTTCCGTATAGATTTCGGCAACGGCCTTATCGATAATCATGGAAAACCGGATCTTCCCGCGCTTCAGCGGTACCTTAATCTTATAGTCATGGACCTGCAGCATTTGTGTTCTGGCCTCCCACGACATCGGAAGATGGCATATCTGAAACTGTAAATCGTATTCCTGACCGACATCAATTAAAAACTCTATTAAAAAAGAATTGCCTTTGATGTCATCCGGAGTCTTTGCTGCTGATACCAGTTTAATATGCGGCCATTCATCAGGTTGAACAGAGAATCGGAGTTCCTGGCAAAATACTTCTTTCAGCGGTTCATTATGCCATTCGCGCTTCCATACTTTGAGACGGTTTATTTCTGCTGCCGGTCCGGCCACCTTATGATCAGGACTCTTCTCCACCAGAAATGGAAGGGAGACTGTGCTGTAAGAGCTTTTCGTATCAGCATCCTGCTTACTAATCAACGCTACTTCATGCCTTTCGTCAGCTAACAAAATATCTGTTACATCTCCCTGCCAAACAGATCCGTCACAATCATTTTCCTGCTTTGCCGGAACATCTTCCGAGAGTTCAAATTCCTCCTCTTCCTGCCAATGTATTAAGTCTTTTGAATAAGCCCTGCTGATGAATCTGGATTCACCTCTTACTCCTGAAAGGCCCCACTGATATTTTAACTCCCACATTCCTTTTGTATGTTCCAATCCAATCAAATGCTCTACAGTTCCAGAATGAGCAGTGTAGTGAACCATCGGGCGCATTTTTTCCTGGTATAAGTCAGAATTTTGCTGCCATGTGGGCCCTACGCAAATACCGGATGTAAAAACATTCGTTACACTTGTCTCTACTGAAATACTCTGCCTGAAGCCCAGACTATGTAAGTTTAAGCAAATCCAGATATCTACTCGATCTTTTGCCATTTTAACCCGATACAGTTGTTCTTGATTTTGATCATACAGCTTTAGAATACTCTCGTCCTGGTTTTCCTGAACCGGCAGGTATAAAAACTTCCAATCATCATCCAAAGAAAACTCTTGCAATTTATCGCCTCCTTACGTTAGTTATTCGTTTGCGCAATCGTTTAACTAATTATTACATTAATACATTTTACTTCAATTGTCAACTTATTTTTAAAAAGCAAAAGGAATGAATTCTTCACTTGACAATGTGTCAAAGAGCTGATGTCGCAGGACGAAATCGCCGTTATGGACGGCGGCAAATGTATCTTGCAGCTACGCGGGGTACGTCCTTTCTTCTCCGAAAAATACGACATTACCAAACACCCGAAATACAAGTACCTTTCCGATTTTGACAAGAAAAACGCTTTTGATATGGAAAAGCACTTGCGCCGCCGTCCTGCAATCGTGAAGCCGGACGAGGTATTTGACTACTACGAAGTTGACGAAGCAGATTTGCAGGAGGACGCAGAATGAATAAGCGTATCAGAAAGAAAAAGAACAAACAGCAGTTAATCCGAGCTATCCGCGGGCTTGTGGAAGCAGCCGAGGAAATGCAGCGGGAACAGGAACGCAGGACAAGACAGGCGGGTATTTCCTATATCAAGTATATCGAAGCTGTCCAGGAACGGCAGTACGGCATTAAGCCTGTCTACACACCGCTTTTTGAAAAGGAGGGAGCTTAAAGTAAAAACAATCAACACGGGCTACATGGTACGCGCCCCTACTCCTTGTGCGTATCGCGGCAGGAAGCCGTACCCTTACAACTGAATACCGCCGCGCAGCAGAAACAAACGCAGCGCGGGGACTTATGACCGCGGCAGTTATCGAAAACTGACCGCCGTTTTTTATGCCCTTTTTCGGGCAGCCGCACAGCGGCAGAAAGGAGTTTTTTATGGCATTTTTCAACAGCGCAGTAGGAGTTTTGCAGACACTCGTTATCGCTCTGGGAGCAGGTCTCGGCATTTGGGGCGTTATCAATCTCTTAGAGGGGTATGGTAACGACAATCCGGGCGCGAATGCTCATGTACGGTAAGGAAGCAAGCAACCGAAAACAAGAGATAGACCGCCAGCACTACACTATTCCGAACCAAAGACCAAAAGATAAGCATTGTGGGAAAATCTAAACTTTTGGATTTTCCTACAATGCCGACTACGGCGGAATCCCTCCCACTCCTTATATCTTTCTTTCCGTATACATTGAATTTGTATTTAGTAAATGCTATAATGTCCCTATTCAAATTATAAATGTGTTGAATTAGTTACATGTACATATTTTTTGTGCCGGAGGAAGTGAAATGAAACAAAAAATTTATCTCATTACAGGCTTAATGGCTTCTGGAAAATCTACAGTTTCCGATTTACTGGCAAAATCAATAGAAAAATGCGTCCATCTTCGTGGTGATGTGTTCCGAAAAATGATTATTTCAGGCAGAGAAAATATGTCAGCTACCCCATCAGCGGAAGCAGTCCGCCAGCTGTACCTTCGATACAAATTGACTGCTGATGCGGCAAGGTCATACTTTGACAACGGCTTTTCTGTAGTGATCCAAGATAACTACTACGGTGATGAATTAAACCGAATGATAAATTATCTGCATAAATACCCTGTTGAGGTTGTCGTTCTTTGTCCAGATGTGGAAACAATAAAAGAAAGGGAACGATACAGGGAGAAAACAGGCTATTCCGGCTTTACGGTTGAAACCTTATACGATACATTTATGCAGACAACACCACGGATCGGCTTTTGGCTGGACAATTCCAATCAAACACCACAGCAGACAGCAGAAACCATTCTGAACACCAGGAAGCCGGTATGATTGTTACATATAAGGGGAAGAAAAATTTCTTTTAAGTACTTTCTTTCCTAAAACTGATGTGATATAATAGCTTCATTCCAGAAAAGGAGTAAAAAATATGCGGCAAGGTATTCTTAAATAAAACTATAATCAAATAGTGGGAACAAAGAATTATGATAGCTCCTTTTGTGGGGGCTTGGTTTTTTGTACCCAATTTAAGAATACTTTTGCCTTATCAATTTTGACATATTCAAAAAACAGCAATCACAAATAGGTGTATGCTGTATATGTGTATGTCCGCAAATTAGAATCCCCAGTGGTAAAAGTATTTTACTGCTGGGGATTTTTATGCCCTTTGGGGCTGTAAAGGGAGGACAATCACATGAAAATAATCAATATCGGCATTCTGGCCCATGTAGACGCAGGAAAAACTACATTGACAGAAAGTCTGCTATACACCAGTGGAGCGATTGCGGAACAGGGAAACGTGGATAAAGGGACCACAAGAACAGACACTATGATTTTGGAACGGCAACGGGGAATTACCATTCAGACAGCGGTTACTTCTTTTTATTGGAATGATTATAAAATCAATATCGTGGACACTCCCGGTCATATGGATTTTTTAACCGAAGCATACCGCTCTTTATCTGTCCTTGACGGAGCTGTTTTAGTCATTTCAGCAAAAGACGGCGTACAGGCACAAACCCGTATATTATTCCATGCGCTTCAGAAAATGGACATTCCGACAATTATCTTTATAAATAAGATAGACCAAAATGGGATCGACCTGCAGTGTGTTTACCAAAGCATTAAAGATAAACTTACCAGTGATATGATTGTCATGCAGGAGGTTTCCCTGTCGCCAAAGATAACCATGACCGATATTTCTGATTTAGACAAATGGGATATGATTATTTCCGGAAGCGATGAACTATTAGAACGATATGTTGCAGAGGATTCTTTGGATATACAGGAATTACAATATGAAAAGTGCAAAAGAACCAGATGCTGCTCTTTGTTTCCTGTTTATCATGGGAGTGCAAAAGACAATTTAGGAACAGAAAAACTGATTGAAGCGATTATAGAAACTTTCATTACAGAAACGGACGATATTCAGTCTGAATTATGTGGATATGTTTTTAAGGTTGAGTATACAGAGCGGAAAAAACGGCTTTCTTATTTACGCCTGTATCATGGGACGCTCCATTTACGGGATACCCTGCTGCTGTCAAAAAAGGAAAAAATAAAGATTACAGAAATGTGTATTCCGTCAAATGGTGAAATCGTCCCGGCTGACCATGCCTGTCCGGGAGAAATTGTTATTTTAGCTGATGATACTTTGAAACTGAACGATATCCTGGGAAATGAAAAACTCCTGCCTCACAAAACACGGATTGATAATCCCATGCCATTACTTCGGACAACGGTAGAGCCGCAAAAGCCGGAGCAAAGGGAAGCCCTGTTAAATGCCCTCGCAGAGATTGCTGATACAGACCCTCTTTTGCATTTTGACATTGATACTGTTACCCATGAGATTATGTTATCTTTTTTGGGAAAAGTACAGTTAGAAGTTATTTGTTCGCTATTAGAAGAAAAATATCATGTGGGCGTGGCTATGAAAGAGCCTTCGGTTATTTATCTGGAAAGACCGCAAAAAAAAGCGAGCTGCACGATTCATATTGAAGTGCCGCCGAATCCGTTTTGGGCATCTATTGGTTTGACTGTAACACCGCTTCCTGTTGGAAGCGGAACACAATATAAAAGCGAGGTATCTCTCGGCTATTTAAACCAAAGTTTTCAAAATGCCGTCATGGAGGGTGTGCGTTATGGAATGGAGCAGGGCTTATATGGCTGGGGAGTGACAGACTGCCAAATTTGTTTTGATTATGGAGTTTATTACAGCCCGGTCAGCACCCCCGCTGATTTTCGTTTTCTTGCGCCTGTCGTGTTGGAGCAGGCATTGAAAAAAGCAGGGACACAACTGTTGGAACCATACCTTTCCTTTACCCTTTTTGCACCGCAGGAATATCTTTCACGGGCTTATAATGATGCACCAAAGTATTGCGCAATCATTGAATCAACCAGACTTGAAAAAGATGAAGTTATTTTTAAGGGTGAAATCCCTGCCCGTTGTATCGGTGAATATAGGAATGATCTGAATTTTTATACAAATGGAAGAAGTGTCTGCATTACAGAATTAAAAGGGTATCAGGAAACTTCCGGCGAGCCTGTATTTCAGCCACGCCGCCCGAACAGCCGTTTAGACAAGATCCGGCATATGTTTCAGAAGATAATGTAACGTCTTGCGCAATGCAAGCGTTCATTGCTGGCTATTGCGAAATATCATTGATAAAATCAGCATCAGAGAGGAGGAACCATTTTGAACCAGAAACAGACGGATATTACAACAGGAAAGCAAATACGTCATCTGCGAACACAATCGGGAATGACACAGGAAGAACTGGCTGGGGAATTGAATGTTACCCGGCAGGCGCTATCGAATTGGGAGAGAGATGTTAATGAACCCGATTTAAATACGTTGAAAAAAATTTGTTTTCTTTTTGGAGTCCACATGGACGATTTTGCGAAGGAGGTAATAACAAAAATGGAAACATGTGAAAAAAAAGAGAAACGACAATTTAATAAGTATGATATGGCAATTGGACTTTTTTATGGTGTCGGGATATTTCTTGGCATTGGTATTTTCTTTGTTGGCGGTTTTATGACAATGTCGGGTGCAGGGTGGGGAGCATCACTATTTGGCGGTGGCTGTTTTTCTCTTGTATTTGGCTTGATATGCCATGCAGTTATTACATTGAGAAGAAATGACAAATGATGACATATCCTGCTTTCTAGACTTTTCGGTCATATCGCGTAAAAAAGCCGCTGCTTTTGGCTTTCCAATAGCGGCGGCAAAGGGAAATATCCTTTGAATACCTTACAGAAGAAAAGTTTTGCAGCATTATAAAAATAAAAGCCTATACCATTTTGGAAAGAAAAGATACATAATAGTCAAGACGGCAACAATCAGAAGTTATGGAGGGTAACAATGGAATATAGTAAGGAAGATTTAATGGAAGCAAAAAGGCAAATTTTGGGAGTGGGAGAGAACATGGGAACAGAGGAAAGTAAAAAAATCTGGGAGAAAAACGCACAATTTTGGGATAATGCAATGGGTGACAAATCTAATGAATTTCACAGAGAGGTAGTGCGTCCCAAAGTAACGGAACTTCTATCTCCTAATCCTGCGGATTACATTTTGGATATTGCGTGTGGCAATGGAAATTATTCTTCGTATCTTGCACAAAGAGGCGCTTCGATTGTCGCTTTTGATTACAGCAAAAAAATGATAGAATTGGCTAAAAGACGGCAATCACAATATGCAAAACAAATTGAATTTTGTGTAGCGGATGCGACCAATAGAGAAAGTATATTAGAATTAAAAAGAAATCGAGCCTTTACGAAAGCAGTTTCTAATATGGCAATTATGGATATTACGGATATTGAACCACTTCTTATGGCTGTTTATGAACTGTTGGAGGAAAGCGGAATTTTTGTCTTTGCAACGCAACACCCTTGTTTTATCACGTTGACTGAAAAATATATGACACCGCACAGTTACTATGGTATAGCGATTGAAGGGCAACCGGAGGAGCAGATTTATTATCATCGTTCCATACAAGATATTTTTAACCTTTGTTTTAGAGCTGGATTTGTCATTGATGGATTTTATGAAGAATGTTTCAAAAACAACAAAGAAATTCCTATGGTAATGATAGTAAGGCTTAAAAAGGTAAAACGTGATAGCTTAAAATAAATTCAAGTTTGCCGGATAAATAGCAAACCTGGCCGAGCCAGTCAACGGTCAAGATGAACGGGCTTCGCCCGCCGTTGACAGCCCCGCCCGGTTTTGCAGTTAGGCAGTCAAGGAGCGACAGCCTAAAGTGCTGCCGCCCCTTACTATCATAAAAAGCAACTACTAACCAGCCACAGCCCTTTTGGGAGGAAAGGGGGATTTTCCATGACCTGTACAGAAGAATATCGGGAACATATCGAGTACACTTTCCATGCCTTTTGCAAAGTCGTTATCCGAAATGCAACGATCAACGCAGCGAGGACACGGAGCAGGAAGCACAAAAGAGAAATATCCCTTGAATACCTCACAGACGAAAAGCACTACCCTTTAGGCACGACAGATGAATATTTCCAAGCCCCGGAGCCGGACGAGGAATACATACTTACCCTTTGCGGCGATACGGTCATTTTCAGCAGCGGCTTACTTGCGGAAGCCCTGTCACGGCTGGACGAACGGGAGCGGGAAATGATTTACCTGTCCTTTTTCAAGCGTATTCCACAGCACGAAATTGGCAGACAGTACGGGCGCAGCCGCAGCACAGCGGGCTACCATATCCGAAAAGTCCTACGGCAGCTCCAAGCGGAAATGGAGGGAATGGCATATGAGAAATAATAGGCTTCTCCCCTATGAAACAATCGTCCAAGCCACCAGCGGGGAGCCGGAAGCGGTGGGAACTGTATTGCAGTATTACCGCCGCCGCATACAATGTGCCGCCCGTGTGAATGGACGGGTAGACCAAGATACAGAGGACTACATCACCCAGACGCTTCTCACAGCTATTTTCAAGTTCCGCTTTGGGAGATAGCCCTACCGCCTACAACTGAATAACCGCCGCTTCGCCGGCAACCAGAAAGCAGTAAATCTATTCAACAGATTTGCTGCTTTTTTTCGTTCCTGTTTGGCATTTTTGAAAATCCCCAGTATGAAAAAACAAAAGGGAAAATTGCCGCCGCAGTTGGCAAAATCCCTTACTTATCCGTGGAGGGTATCAAAGAAAAAAATACTGCCATTGTCCGCCTTTTTCGGCTTGCGTGGTGTTGTAGGGAATAAGGGGAAATTCTAAAAATCTCCGTCCATTTTGCTTTGCGTGGTGTTGTAGGTAGTGAAAGGAAAATTTTCAAGATATGCCGGAATAGCGGGTAGCAAAGCCCTTTTGAAACGTCTTGTTAGCGGAAAGTACGGAAGCCGGGGAACGCCGGAGTTTTTCAGAGCAAGATTCTACCGCAGTACCAAAATTCGCTTATCGCTCATTTTGCCCCTGCGGGAATCTTGTTGGGGAGTGCCTTCCCCAAACCCTGCTTATGCGGCTTACGCCGCTGGAAAATCCCTCAAAATAATTTTTCGGATTTTTCAAAAACAGTTCCGCTTTACACCCTGTTTTTCTCCTATTAGTGAGAGGACACCACGCACAGCCGAAGGAGGTTTTACCATGCGAAAACGATATAACACGCCGCACCGCAGCCGGGTAGTCAAGACACGCATGACCGAGGAAGAATACGCCGAGTTTGCGGAAAGGCTTTCTGCTTACAACATGAGCCAAGCCGAGTTTATCCGGCAAGCCATAACCGGGGCAGCCATACGCCCCATCATAACCGTTTCCCCCGTCAATGACGAGTTGCTTGCCGCTGTCGGGAAGCTGACCGCCGAATACGGCAGGATCGGCGGCAACTTAAACCAGATAGCCCGGACGCTGAACGAGTGGCACAGCCCCTACCCGCAGCTTGCCGGGGAGGTACGGGCGGCGGTTTCCGACCTTGCTGCCCTAAAGTTTGAAGTCTTGCAGAAAGTGGGTGACGCTGTTGGCAACATTCAAACATATCAGCTCTAAAAATGCGGACTATGGCGCAGCGGAAGCCTATCTCACATTTGAGCATGACGAGTTTACCATGAAGCCCACCCTTGATGAAAACGGGCGGCTGATACCGAGGGAGGATTACCGCATTTCTTCCCTCAACTGTGGGGGCGAGGATTTCGCTGTTGCCTGTATGCGGGCTAATCTCCGCTATGAGAAAAACCAAAAACGGGAAGATGTGAAAAGCCACCACTATATCATCAGCTTTGACCCACGGGACGGGACAGACAACGGCTTGACCGTAGACCGGGCGCAGGAGCTGGGCGAGCAGTTCTGTAAAGAGCATTTCCCCGGACACCAAGCCTTAGTCTGCACCCACCCGGACGGGCATAACCACAGCGGCAATATCCATGTGCATATCGTCATCAACTCCCTGCGGATTTATGAAGTCCCGCTTCTGCCCTACATGGACAGACCAGCCGACACACGGGAGGGCTGCAAGCACCGCTGCACCAACGCCGCTATGGAATATTTCAAGAGTGAAGTCATGGAGATGTGCCACCGGGAGGGGCTTTACCAAATCGACCTCCTAAGCGGCAGCAAGGAACGGATAACCGAACGGGAATACTGGGCGGCAAAGAAAGGACAGCTTGCCCTTGATAAAGAGAACGCTGTCAGAGAAGCCGCAGGACAGCCGACCAAGCCCACCAAGTTTGAAACGGACAAGGCGAAGCTGCGCCGGACGATACGGCAGGCACTTTCCCAAGCTGGCAGCTTTGACGAATTTTCTTCCCTTTTGCTGCGGGAGGGTGTGACCGTCAAGGAGAGCCGGGGGCGGCTTTCCTACCTCACGCCGGACAGGACAAAGCCTATCACAGCCCGGAAGCTGGGGGACGATTTTGACAAGGCTGCTGTCCTTGTCCTGCTTACGCAGAACGCCCACAGAGCCGCCGAACAGAGCAAAGCCATACTCGAATACCCTGCCGCGGTTAAAAAGCTGTCACAAGGGGAAAAAACCACAAAAACCACCCCGGCAGACAACACCTTGCAGCGCATGGTTGACCGGGAAGCCAAGCGAGCCGAGGGCAAGGGCGTGGGCTATGACCGCTGGGCGGCAAAGCACAACCTAAAGCAAATGGCAGCTACCGTTACCGCCTATCAGCAGTACGGCTTTTCTTCCCCGGAGGAACTGGACGAAGCCTGTTCTGCCGCCTATACCGCCATGCGGGAAAGCCTTACAGAGCTGAAGCAGATGGAAAAGACGCTGAACGGGAAAAAGGAGCTGCAACGGCAGGTGCTTGCCTATTCCAAGACCCGCCCTGTCCGGGACGGGCTGAAACAGCAGAAAAACGCCAAAGCAAAAGCAGCCTACCGTCAGAAGTACGAAAGCGACTTTATCATAGCAGACGCAGCCGCCCGCTATTTCAGGGAAAACGGCATTTCCAAGCTGCCGAGCTATAAAGCCCTGCAAGCAGAGATTGAAACCCTTATCCAAGAGAAAAACAGCGGCTACAACGATTACCGGGCAAAACGGGAGGAATACCGCCGCTTACAGACTGTCAAGGGCAATATCGACCAGATTTTACACCGGGAGCGCAAGCCTGTGAAAAGGCAGGAACAGGAACGATAAAAACCGCCCCAAAATGTACCCGAACCTATACAGAACAAGGGGGCTGCCCCGTACCCTATCCGCAAATACCAAAGGATTTTTTAACGGGCTTATAGGGCAGAAAAAACCCGAAAATGATACCGAGATGATACAGAATTACCGCCGATACCGCCACACCAGCGGAAACGGCAGAAAGGAGCGCACCCATGCCAAGAATGAGCAAGAAACGGCGGCTGGAATGGTCTTTTTTCCTGCGGCAAGTGAAAGTCGGGAATTCCACCTGCGATCGTATCACATACAATGACCTCTGCCGGGGCTGTACCCATAGCTGCAAGCAGAGCTTCCGGGCGGTTATCATACTCTGCCCCCACTACTACTCCAAACGCCGGAAAAAGGAGGACAGGGACAATGGCAGATAACCGCAAGTATTACTACCTCAAGCTGAAAGAGAACTTTTTTGACAGCGACTCCATTGTGCTGCTGGAAGATATGAAAGACGGGATTTTATACTCCAATATCCTCTTGAAGCTGTACTTAAAATCGCTGAAAAACGGCGGGAAATTGCAGCTTGACGAGCATATCCCCTACACAGCGCAGATGATAGCGACACTGACCCGCCACCAGATAGGGACGGTTGAGAGGGCTTTAGAGATTTTCCGGCAGTTGGGGCTTGTGGAGCAGCTTGACAGCGGGGCTTTCTATATGACCGACATTGAGCTGATGATAGGACAGTCCTCTACCGAAGCCGAGCGGAAACGGGCTGCAAGACTGGAAAACAAGGCACTTTTACCGCCCCGGACAAAAGGCGGACATTTGTCCGACATTCGTCCACCAGAGATAGAGATAGAGTTAGAGAAAGAGATAGAGATAGAAAAAGAGAGAGAGGGAGAAACGGGACACCCCGCCCCCGCCGCTTATGGCAGATACAACAATGTGATACTGACCGATACAGAGCTTTCCGGGCTAAAAACAGAGTTGCCCGACAAGTGGGAGTATTATATTGACCGGCTTTCCTGCCATATCGCTTCCACCGGGAAACAGTACCACAGCCATGCAGCCACCATTTACAAGTGGGCGCAGGAGGACGCTGCCAAAGGCAAGGCTGCCCCGAAACAGGGCATACCCGATTATTCATGCAAGGAGGGCGAGAGCTTATGAAAAACGGAATTGAAGCTATGATTACGGACATTACAGCCACTACCGCCGAAGCGGAGGACTACACAGGCGAGGACGGGCTTTTATACTGCGGTAAGTGCCATACGCCCAAAGAAGCCTATTTTGCAGAGGGAAAGACTTGTTTCGGGCGTGACCGCCACCCGGCAGAGTGCGACTGCCAGCGGGCAGCCCGTGAAAAGCAGCAAGCCGCCGAAAGCCGACAGAAGCACCTTGAAAAAGTGGAGGACTTGAAACGCCGGGGCTTTACCGACCCTGCTATGCGGAACTGGACATTTGAGCATGACAACGGCAGAAACCCGCAGACCGAAACCGCCCGCTTTTATGTGGAGAGCTGGGAAACCATGCAGGCTGAAAATATCGGCTACCTGTTTTGGGGCGGCGTGGGGACGGGAAAAAGCTACCTTGCCGCCTGTATCGCCAACGCCCTTATGGAAAAAGAGGTTGCCGTCTGCATGACAAACTTTGCAACGATACTGGGTGACCTTGCCGCCAGCTTTGAGGGCAGGAACGAATATATTTCCCGCCTTTGCAGCTACCCTCTGCTGATACTTGATGATTTCGGTATGGAGCGAGGAACAGAATACGGGCTGGAACAGGTTTACAGCGTGATTGACAGCCGTTACCGAAGCGGCAAGCCGCTGATCGCCACGACCAACCTCACGCTGGAGGAATTGCAGCACCCGCAGGACACGCCCCACGCCCGTATCTATGACAGGCTGACTTCCATGTGCGCCCCCGTCCGCTTCACGGGCAGCAACTTCCGAAAGGAAACCGCACAGGAAAAGCTGGAACGCTTAAAGCAACTGATGAAGCAGCGAAAGGAGAGCCTATGACAGAAACGAAACAGACAAGCACCACCAAAACAGACCGCCGCCCGGACTGTGTGACGGAAATCCGCATGGGCAACTCCGTCCTTACCGTTTCCGGCTTCTTCAAGCAGGGCGCAACCGACACCGCAGCCGACAAGATGATGAAAGTGCTGGAAGCGGAAGCTGCTACACAAAAAACGGCGATTTGACCGACCATAAAGAAGCAGATTTGACGCTTTTGCCGCTATACAGACAGCCGCCCCATGTGGTACAATCAAGGTACGGAATAGTGGGGCTGGCTGTCGGAAACGGAGGATTTTATGTTAAGACAGACCAACCAACAACCAATTACCGCCCTTTACCCAAGACTATCCCATGAGGACGAGCTGCAAGGCGAAAGCAATTCCATTTCCAATCAGAAGCGTATCCTTGAAACCTATGCAAAGCAGAACGGCTTTTCCAATCTGCGCTGGTACACGGACGACGGTTATTCTGGTGCGAACTTTCAAAGACCCGGTTTTCAAGCCATGCTTGCGGACATTGAAGCCGGAAAAGTCGGGACAGTTATCGTAAAGGATATGTCGAGGTTAGGGCGAAACTACCTGCAAGTGGGAATGTACACGGAAATGATTTTCCCACAGAAAGGTGTCCGCTTCATCGCTATCAATGACGGAGTGGACAGCGCACAGGGCGACAATGACTTTGCCCCGCTGCGGAATATCTTTAACGAATGGCTGGTGAGAGATACGAGCAAGAAAATCAAAGCAGTAAAACGCTCAAAAGGCATGAATGGCAAGCCCATCACAAGCAAGCCTGTGTATGGCTACCTCATGGACGAGGATGAAAATTTCATTATTGACGAGGAAGCTGCACCCGTAGTCAAGCAGATATACAACCTCTGTCTTGCCGGGAATGGTCCGACCAAGATAGCCCGTATGCTCACAGAGCAGCAAATCCCCACGCCGGGAACGCTTGAATACCGCAGGACGGGCAGCACCCGCCGCTACCACCCCGGCTATGAGTGCAAGTGGGCGACCAATACCGTAGTGCATATCCTTGAAAACCGGGAATACACAGGCTGTCTGGTAAATTTCAAGACAGAAAAACTTTCTTACAAAGTCAAGCACAGTGTAGAAAATCCCCCGGAAAAGCAAGTGATTTTCGAGAACCACCACGAGCCTATCATAGACACCCAAACATGGGAACGGGTGCAGGAGCTTCGCAAACAGCGCAAACGCCCAAACCGCTATGATGAAGTGGGTTTGTTCTCCGGCATACTGTTCTGTGCGGACTGCGGCAGCGTGATGTATCAGCAGCGATACCAGACGGACAAGCGCAAGCAGGACTGTTATATCTGCGGCAACTACAAGAAACGCACCCATGACTGTACGGCGCACTTTATCCGCACCGACCTCTTGACCGCTGGTGTACTCTCCAATCTGCGGAAAGTGACCAGCTATGCGGCAAAGCATGAAGCCCGGTTTATGAAACTCTTGATTGAGCAGAACGAGGACGGGGGCAAACGCAGGAACGCCGCCAAGAAAAAGGAACTGGAAGCCTCCGAGAAACGCATAGCCGAGTTATCCGCTATCTTCAAGCGGCTGTATGAGGACAGCGTGACCGGGCGCATATCAGACGAGCGTTTCACAGAGCTGTCGGCAGACTATGAAGCAGAGCAACGGGAGCTGAAAGAAAGAGCCGCTGCTATTCAAGCGGAGCTTTCCAAAGCACAGGAAGCCACCGTGAACGCAGAAAAGTTTATGAATGTTGTCCGGCGGCATACCAGCTTTGAAGAACTTACCCCTACTCTGCTGCGGGAGTTTGTAGAGAAAATCGTTGTGCATGAGTGCAGCTATGACGAGAACAAGACCCGCAGACAGGACATTGAGATTTATTATTCTTTTGTTGGCAAGGTGGACTTGCCCGAATAACCGCCCGACCTATCCGACACAATGCGCAAGTGCCGGATAGGAACGGCAAAATTTTTTACACTTCTATTACTTCTTTATCGCACATCAGTAAAAAGCCAGGGCATGAAGCAGCTCATGGCGGGCGGCGGCGTTGCCCTTATCGGCGGCACCCTTGTACCTCTGCTTGCCGGACTGTTCGGTTAAGCGGCGGGTGTAGCCTATGCAGAGCATACTTGACGCGATTAACGAATGGATAAAGGAAATCCTCATTGGAGCCATTAACGGTAATCTGTCAACTATGTTCGGGGACGTAAACGAAAAAGTCGGAACTATCGCCGCAGAGGTAGGCAAGACCCCGCAGGGGTGGAACGCAGGCATATTTTCCATGATACAGAGCTTGTCGGAAAATGTGATTGTACCCATTGCGGGGCTTGTCATTACCTACGTTCTATGCGTGGAGCTTATCAGCATGGTAACGGAAAAGAACAATATGCACGATGTTGACACGTTCATGTTCTTTAAGTGGTTTTTCAAGGCGTGGGTAGCGGTGTATCTCGTTACCCACACCTTTACCATTACAATGGCGGTGTTCGATATGGCGCAGCACGTTGTTTCCGGCGCGGCGGGCGTGATCGGCGGCGATACGAATATCGACGTTGACGCCGCCCTCTCGTCCATGCAAGCCGGACTTGACGCTATGGAAATCCCCGAACTGTTGCTGCTCGTTATGGAAACAAGCCTTGTGAGCCTTTGCATGAAAATCATGTCGGTGCTTATCACGGTTATCCTGTACGGCAGAATGATAGAGATTTACCTTTACTGTTCGGTATCGCCTATCCCGTTTGCAACTATGACCAACAGAGAATGGGGACAGATAGGCAACAACTACTTAAAAGCCCTGTTCGCTCTCGGTTTTCAAGGCTTCCTCATTATGGTGTGCGTCGGCATTTATGCGGTTTTGGTTGGCAGCATGATTGTAGCGGATAACCTGCACAGCGCGATTTTCTCCCTTGCAGCCTACACCGTGATTTTGTGCTTCTCCCTATTCAAAACAGGCGCACTTGCGAAGTCAATCTTTAACGCCCACTAAGGCAGAAAGGAGGTTTTCACTTGGCGTATGTACCCGTACCCAAAGACTTATCAAAAATCAAAACGAAAGTCGCTTTTAATCTGACAAAGCGGCAGATTGTATGTTTTGCGGCAGCTCTTGCTATGGGACTACCGCTTTTCTTTTTGCTCAAGGACAGCGCGGGAACAAGCATGGCGGCCTTTGCAATGATTGTCGTTATGCTTCCCTGCTTCCTCTTGGCAATGTATGAAAAACACGGGCAGCCCCTTGAAGTCGTGATAAAGAACGTCATTCAGACAAAGTTTATCCGGCCAAAGGAACGCCCCTATCAGACGGAAAATTTTTATGCCGTCATAGAAAAACAACGAAAACTGGAAAAGGAGGTATCGGCTATTGTCAATGGCAGAACGAAAAACCATGAGCCGCGCGGTAAAAAATCCCGTTAAGCGCAAGCTGACCCGCGCAGAAAAGAAAGAAATCGCCGCCGTGATACAGGCGGCAAAGGGCGACGGGAAGCCCCACACCGCACAGCAGACCATTCCTTACTTGCAGATGTACCCGGACGGGATTTGCAGGGTAACGGAAAAGAAATACAGTAAAAGCCTTGTCTTTGAGGACATTAACTATCAGCTTGCACAGGCAGATGATAAGACCGCCATTTTTGAAAACTGGTGCGATTTTCTCAACTACTTTGACGCTTCCGTTTCGGTGCAGCTCTCTTTCATCAATCAGGGCGCAAGGCAGGAAAAGGCACAGGCAGCTATCGAAATCCCGGCGCAGGACGACGCTTTTAACTCTATCCGCAAAGAGTACGCGGATATGCTGAAAAATCAGCTTGAAAAAGGCAACAACGGACTGGAAAAATGCAAGTACATTACCTTTTCTATTGAAGCGGATAATCTTGCGGCGGCAAAAGCCCGCCTTTCCCGTATCGAAACCGACGTACTCAATAATTTTAAGGTGCTTGGCGTAACCGCCCGCCCCATGAACGGACAGGAACGCTTGAACGTGCTGCATGGGATTTTCCACCCGGCGGGCGAGCCGTTCCGTTTCTCTTGGGACTGGCTTGTACCGTCGGGGCTTACCACAAAGGACTTTATCGCCCCGTCCTCGTTCCATTTTGGCGACGGGCGCACGTTTCGCATGGGAAAGAAATTAGGTGCGGTATCGTTCCTTGAAATCCTTGCGCCGGAGCTGAACGACCGTATGCTTTCGGATATTCTCGACCTTGAAAACGGGATTATCGTCAATCTGCATATCCGCAGTATCGACCAAAGCGAAGCAATCAAGACCATTAAGCGCAAGATAACCGACCTCGACAAGATGAAGATTGAGGAACAGAAAAAAGCGGTACGCAGCGGTTACGATATGGATATAATTCCCTCCGACCTTGCCACTTTCGGCAGCGAAGCAAAAAATCTCTTGCAGGATTTACAGAGCCGCAACGAGCGAATGTTTTTGCTGACGTTCCTTGTGGCAAACATGGCAGATACGAAGCGGAAACTGGAGAATGACATTTTCGCTACGGCGGGCTTTGCACAGAAAAATAACTGCGCTCTGACCCGCCTTGACTATTTGCAGGAAGCAGGCTTTATGTCCTCTATCCCTCTTGGGGAGAACCTTATCCCCATTCAAAGAGGATTAACGACCAGTAGCACCGCTATTTTTATCCCGTTCATCACACAGGAGCTTTTTCAGCGGGGCGCAGCCCTTTACTACGGCTTAAATGCGCTGTCAAACAACATGATTTTGTGCGACCGCAAACAGCTGAAAAACCCCAACGGCTTAATCTTGGGAACGCCGGGAAGCGGAAAATCCTTTGCGGCAAAACGGGAAATCACAAACATTTTCCTTATTACCGACGATGATATTATCATCTGCGACCCCGAAGCCGAGTATTACCCACTTGTGGAACGGTTACACGGACAGGTGGTGCATATCTCCCCGACGAGCCGCCACTATGTAAATCCTATGGATATTAACCTCAACTACTCCGAGGACGACAACCCGCTTGCGCTGAAAAGTGATTTTATCCTTTCCCTCTGCGAGCTTGTTATCGGCGGCAAAGAGGGCTTGCAGCCCGTAGAGAAAACCGTGATTGACCGCGCTGTTCGGAATGTGTACCGACCGTTCCTTGCAGACCCCGACCCGGCAAAAATGCCGATTTTGGGCGACCTCTACAACGAGCTTTTGAAGCAGCCGGAGCCGGAAGCTGCCCGCATTGCGGCGGCATTGGAGCTTTATGTTTCCGGCTCTCTGAACGTCTTTAACCACCGTACCAACGTGGAACTTTCAAACCGTCTTGTCTGCTTTGATATTAAACAGCTTGGAAAGCAATTAAAGAAGTTAGGTATGCTCATTGTGCAAGACCAGGTGTGGAACCGTGTTACCTTAAACCGCGCCGAGAAAAAGGCGACCCGCTACTACATGGACGAATTTCATTTGCTTTTGAAAGAGGAACAGACCGCAGCCTATTCCGTGGAGATTTGGAAGCGTTTTCGTAAATGGGGCGGCATACCGACAGCAATCACGCAGAACGTCAAAGACCTTTTATCAAGCCGCGAAGTCGAAAATATCTTTGAAAACTCCGATTTCGTCCTCATGCTCAATCAGGCGCAGGGCGACCGGGCTATCCTTGCAAAGCAGCTCAATATCTCCCCGCAGCAGATGAAGTATGTGACCCATACCGAAGCGGGCGAGGGACTTATCTTTTACGGGAATGTGGTGCTGCCGTTCATTGACCGCTTCCCGACGAATACCGAGCTTTACCGTCTGCTTACGACAAAGCCGGAGGAAGTGAGCAAGCCATGAAAACAGACGTAATCATCAACCGCGACGCCCTCTATGCCCTGCGGGAGCTTCCGAGCGAAAGCGTGAACTGTTGCGTCACAAGCCCGCCCTACTATGGACTAAGGGACTACGGGCTTGACGCGCAGATTGGACGGGAGGACACGCCGGAGCAGTATATCGGGCGGCTTGTGGAAGTGTTTCGGGAGCTGCGCCGGGTACTCAAAGACGACGGCACTCTTTGGCTGAATATCGCAGACACCTACTGCGGCACAGGCATGAAAGCGGGCTGCAAGCAAAAGGACTTAATCGGTATTCCGTGGCTTTTAGCTTTTGCCCTGCGCTCTGACGGGTGGTATCTGCGGAGCGATATTATTTGGCTGAAAGAAAATCCCATGCCGGAGAGCTGCCGCGACCGACCGAGCCGCTGCTATGAGCATATCTTTTTACTTACGAAGTCAAAGAAATACTACTATGACGCTGCCGCCATTGCGGAGCCGATCGCGCCGGGAACGGCTGCGCGGTACCGGCAGGGGCGCGGCGCAGGACACAAATACGCCGAGGAAGTACCCGGACAGGGCAAGGTACAGGGTATCAACAAGACCCGCAGCGGCGGCTATTATGACGACGCCCTCATGCCGACCACGAGGAACAAACGGGACGTTTGGCTTATCAATACCGTACCGTATAAGGGCGGGCATTTTGCCGCCTATCCCCCGAAGCTCGCGGAAACCTGTATACTGGCGGGCTGTCCGAAAGGCGGCGTTGTCCTTGACCCGTTTTTTGGAAGCGGCACCACCGGGCTTGCAGCGAAAAGCCTTGACCGCCGCTATATCGGCATTGAACTGAACGCCGGGTATTGCGCCCTTGCAGGGGCGCGGATTGGAGGTGGGAACACTTGAAAGACCCCTTAAAGCCCCGCGATAAAATCATGCAGAAAATGACCCGCGACGGGGCTATCGCAGAAAATCAGACCACGGGCGAAACGGAACGTATCAGCAAACGGACGCAGGACGCGGATTTTCAGAAATCCCCGGAACAACAGGCAGCACAGGACGCAGCGCAGCTACAAGGTGTAGCTTCCCCGACTTCTCCCTTGCCCCATGCGCCGGGAGCTGCCCCCAAAGCAGACACAGGCAAAACGGAGCGCGTCATGGAGCATATCGACGCCGCCCATACCCGCAAAGCGTCTAAAAAAGCGGTACGAAAGGCACAGGCAGAAGCTACCGCACAAACAAAATCTTCCCGGCTGCAATTTACCGACGAGGAACGCGCTGCCCCGGAGCTTGAAAAGTATATCAAGAAATCCGACAAAGCCGCCGACCGCTTGGATAAGGCAAAGGCAGCTATCCCCAAAGAAAAGAAACTTACGAAAGAGCGTACCTTTGACGAAGCCACCGGGAAAGGCAAGACCCGCCTGCATTTTGAGGAAAAGGACAAGCCGCCCGGATTTAAGGAAAAGCACAATCCGCTTTCACGCCCCACACAGGAAGCGGGTATTTTCGTCCACAACAAAATCCATTCCGTTGAAAAGGACAACTCCGGCGTGGAGGGCGCACACAAAACCGAGGAAGCCGCCGAGCGCGGCGTAAAGTACGGGGCGCGGAAAATCAAACAGGGCTACCGCAGCCATAAGCTCAAACCCTACCGGGAAGCGGCAAAGGCAGAAAAAGCGGCTTTTCAGGCAAACGTGGATTTTCAGTATCACAAGACCCTGCATGATAACCCGCAGCTAACCAGTACCCCTCTTTCCCGGTTTTGGCAGAAGCAGAAAATTAAACGGCAATATGCAAAGGAAGCCCGCACTACCGCAAAGGGTATCAAGGGCGCGGCAGAACGCACCCGCAAAGCGGCAGCCAAAGCCGCCGAGAAAACGAAGCAGACCGCGGCGTTTGTAGCAAGGCACCCGGTGGGCGTGGCAATCGCTGTCGGGGTGCTGCTGCTCTTTATCATGGTAATGTCCGGGCTGTCCTCTTGCGGAGCTATGTTTTCCGGCACGTTAAACGGGGTGCTTGGAACGTCCTACACGTCCGAGGACAGCGACCTTGTGGAAGTGGAAAACAGCTACGCCGGATTGGAAAACGAGCTGCAAAGGGAAATTGACACTATCGAAACCACCCACAGCGGCTATGACGAGTACCGCTATGACCTTGCAAATATCGGGCATAACCCACACGAATTAGCGTCCTATCTGACTGCAAAATATCAGACCTATACCCGCGCCGACGTTCAAAGTGAATTGCAAAGGATTTTCAATCAGCAATACAAGCTGACGCTGACCGAGGAAGTGGAAATACGCTACCGGGAGGAAGAACGCACCGACACATGGACGGACGAGGACGGCAACGAGCATACGGACACCTACACCGTACAAGTGCCCTATGAGTATTACATCTTGAACGTCAAGCTGACGAACACCCCGCTTTCCACTATTGCGGAAAACAATCTGACCCCGGAGCAGCTTGAAATGTACCGGGTGTACTTACAGACCAGCGGGAACAAGCCCCTTATCTTTGGCGGCGGTTCTCCCGACACTTCCGCGTCCGAGGATTTAAGCGGCGTGGACTTTGTAAACGGAACGCGACCCGGAAATACCGCTATCGTTGACCTTGCAAAGCAGCAAGTCGGAAATGTGGGCGGCTACCCGTATTGGAGCTGGTACGGCTTTAACAGCCGCGTGGAATGGTGCGCCTGCTTTGTTTCGTGGTGCTACAATCAAGCCGGAAAAAGTGAACCCCGCTTTGCCGCCTGCCAGTCGCAGGGTATTACGTGGTTTACCTTTCACGGGCAATGGGGCGCGCGGGGCTATGAAAACATTGCCCCCGGCGACGCTATCTTTTTTGACTGGGATTTAGACGGCAGCGCAGACCATGTAGGGCTTGTTATCGGCAGGGACGCAAGCCGTGTCTACACCGTAGAGGGCAATTCCGGCGACGCCTGCAAGATTAAGAGCTATCCCCTTGACTATGCCTGTATCAAAGGGTACGGGCTGATGAACTGGAACTGACACAATTTTGAAAATTGAAAGGAGAAAAATCATTATGGCTATGAGTAAAATCGAAAGAATTGAAAAGGAAATCCAAAAGACCCGTGAGAAAATCACGGAGTATCAGAACAGGCTGCGCGGACTGGAAGCACAGAAAACCGAAGCGGAAAACCTTGAAATCGTGCAGCTTGTGCGCTCTATGCGCCTTACCCCGCAGGAGCTTACCGCAATGCTTTCCGGCAGCGGTATTCCGGGGATTTCCCCTATCCCCGCAGACTACGAGGAACAGGAGGACAATGCAGATGAAGAATAAAATCCTTAGAAGCCTTACCGCACTTTGCGCCGCCCTTATCCTTGTGGGCGGTTTTTCTGTTCCCGCCCATGCACAGACGCCAACGGAAGAAACCGACGACAGCGGCGTAATCGTGGAAACCGAGCCACAGACCTTAACCCCGGAGGGAAACATGACCCTTGTGGACGACATAAGCGGCGACGCTGCCGAAGATAAGCAGTTTATCGTCGTGAAAAGCAAAGGCGGCAACTATTTTTACATTATCGTTGACCGGGCAGCCGAGGGGGAAAATTCCGTCCACTTCTTAAATCAGGTAGACGAAACCGACCTTATGGCAATCATTGAGGACGGGCAGACCGCGCCGCCCCCTGCTGTCTGCAACTGTACCGAGAAATGCAAGGCGGGCGAGGTAAACACCGCCTGTCCTGTCTGTTCCGTAACCATGAATAACTGCACAGGCAGGGACACCGAGCCGGAAGCACCCGCAGAGCCGGAGAAACCCAAAAACAGCATGAACGGGCTTTTGATTTTCCTTGTTGTGGGACTTCTTGGCGGCGGCGCAGCCCTTTATTACTTTAAGTTTAGGAAACCGAAACAGAACGTGAAAGGCAGTACCGACCTTGACGAGTTTGATTTTGACGATTACGACGAGGACGAGCCGGAGGAAGAAGCTGACAGCGCAGACACCGAACAGGAGGACGAGGAAGAATGAAGTTAGTGATTTGTGAGAAACCCAGCGTCGGGGCGGCGGTTGCCGCCGCCCTCGGCGTTACGGATAAAAAAGACGGATATATTGAAAACGACGAGTACATCATTTCTTGGTGTATCGGGCATTTGGTACAGCTTTCCGAAGCTGCCGCCTATGGGGAGCAGTACAAGAAATGGACTTATGACAGCCTGCCTATTCTGCCGCAGGAATGGCAGTACACCGTAGCTGCCGACAAGGGAAAGCAATTCAATGTCTTAAAAGACCTCATGCACCGCACCGACGTTTCGGAAGTCGTAAACGCCTGCGACGCGGGGCGCGAGGGGGAACTCATTTTCCGCTTTGTCATAGAAAAAGCGGGCTGCAAGAAACCCTTTACCCGCCTTTGGATTTCCTCAATGGAAACGGGCGCAATCAGAAGCGGCTTTGAACATCTGAAGAACGGGCGCAAGTATGACGCCCTCTATCACTCCGCACTATGCAGGGCAAAGGCTGACTGGCTTATCGGCATTAACGCCACCCGCCTTTTCTCCTGCCTGTATGGAAAGACCTTGAACGTGGGGCGCGTCCAGACCCCGACCCTCAAAATGCTTGTAGACCGGGACGCTGCCATTACAAACTTCAAGAAAGAAAAATATTATCATGTGCGCCTTATGCTCCCCGGCGCAGAAGCGGCAAGCGCGAAGATCTGCGCCGCTGATGAAGCGGACAAACTGAAAGCGGCCTGCGAAGCGTCGGCGGCTGTCTGTACTTCCCTTGTGAAAGAAAAGAAAACCATTGCCCCGCCGAAACTCTTTGACCTTACTTCTCTGCAACGGGAAGCAAACCGTATTTATGGGTACACAGCGAAGCAGACCCTTGACCTTGCACAGACCCTTTATGAAAAGAAGCTCTTGACCTATCCGAGAACCGACAGCAACTTTCTGACCGACGACATGAGCGACACGGCAAAAAGCATTATAACGCTTCTCTGCGGCAAGCTGCCTTTTATGGCGGGTGTTTCCTTTATGCCGGAGCTTGCAAAGGTACTGAATAGCAAAAAAGTATCAGACCACCACGCCATTATCCCCACTATGGAACTTGCAAAAGCTGACCTTACCGCGCTGCCGGAAAGTGAAAAAAATATCCTTACCCTTGCCGGGGCGCGTCTGATTATGGCGACCGCTACACCGCATACCTTTGAAGCGGTTACGGCAGTTTTTGAATGTGCCGGACAGTCCTTTACCGCAAGGGGCAAGACCATTCTTTGTGAGGGTTGGAAAGAACTTGACCGACGCTACCGGGCAACACTGAAAAACAAATCCGAAACGGACGACGCAGACAGGGACACAGAAAAGACCCTGCCGCCGTTTACCGAGGGACAGACCTTTGAAAATCCGGCGGCAAAGGTAACGGAGCATGACACAACACCGCCAAAACCTCACAACGAAGCGTCGCTGCTCTCCGCTATGGAGCGCGCCGGAAGCGAGGACACCGACCCGGACGCAGAACGCAAAGGGCTTGGAACTCCCGCCACCCGCGCCGCTGTCATTGAAAAACTGGTAAAGGGCGGCTTTGTGGAGCGAAAAGGCAAGCTGCTACTTCCCACAAAAGACGGTATCAACCTTGTGTGCGTCCTGCCGGACACCTTGACGAGCCCGCAGCTTACCGCAGAATGGGAAAACAATCTGACACAGATTGCAAAAGGCAAGGCAGACCCCGCCGCATTTATGGAGGGTATCGAGGATATGGCGCGGGAACTGGTAAAGACCTATCCGTTTCTTTCTGATACTGACAAGGAGCGTTTCAAAGAGGAAAAGCCCGTTATCGGCAAATGCCCCCGCTGCGGCGAAAATGTCTATGAGGGCAGGAAAAACTACTACTGTTCCAACAAAGAGTGCAGCTTTACCATGTGGAAAAATGACCGCTTCTTTGAGGAACGGAAAACCGTCTTTACCCCGAAGATTGCCGCCGCACTCTTAAAATCCGGCAAAGTAAACGTGAAGAAGCTCTATTCCCCCAAAACGGGCAAAACCTACGACGGAACTATCGTATTAGCCGATACAGGCGGGAAATATGTCAACTACCGCATTGAACTGTCGAAGAAAAAATAACTGAATAGCAAGCATAGGAAGCGGGTACCCACTTCCGTAAAATCCCTGCTTTTCTCTGACGAGATTAGCGGGGATTTTGCTTGTTGGGAAGTTTCCCAAACCCTCTAAAAATATTCAAAAACCTTTGGCAGAAATACGGACGCACCGTAGTAGGACTATGTAACCATAAGCGCAGCATCCGCGCTGCCATACGCGAAAGGAGGTTTTACACATGGCAAGTTTACGCAACACCGTAAAGGATTATCAAGAGGAACTTAGGGACGGTATCGCATGGGTGGCGTTTTGGAAAGAGGGGCGTTCTTGGAAAGCCGAGCTGTTTCATCTTGAAGTGGACGGTACTTTAGAACCGTTTGACAGAAGCCGGTTAGAGGAAATCAAAGCGGCTGACCCCGCCGCTGTTATCTTAAACGGCTATTACTGCGGGCAGTTGGGCGAGGATATGAGCCTTGACGAGCTGACCACCGGAGTGCGCTATCACTATGAAAACAGCATGAATGACATTGACGGTTTTATCGGGGCGCATGACGACAGACTTCCCCCGGAGCTTATCGAGGAAGCAAGAGCCGCCGCCCATGCAGCGGGACTTCCCTTTTCCGAAAAGCCTTACCGGGACGGGGAAGATTTTGACCCTTATGTATTTGACGGGAGCATGAGCTACGAGGACTACGAGCTTATGCACCGCATGATTGAAAAAGAAAGGAGCGAGCAAATGGACGAATGGAAAACAGGTTATTCCTCATACGACCATGACAGACTGGAAGCCGCCGACAAGATGAAAATTGAGCGCGGTATCTATTTTGAAACGAAAAACGCGGACATTTCCCCGCTGACTGCTTTACCCCTTGCGGAGCTTATGAAGCTGCGGGAGGAAAGCGCGGCTGCGGAGCAGACTGTATTTGAAAATCTGAAAGTACAGGCTTCCGCATGGGAAGAACAGGCAGCTAAGACCCTGCTATTTGACAAGGCGATTGAGTATGCGAGAATACCCGAAGCAAAGCATACGGCGAACAAGTGGCAGGACGAGGACAACGACCGCCACACTATCAGCAACCGGGTATATAAAATGAGCTACCATGTGTACGAAAATACCCGCTACGACAGAAAAGCAGAGAAATCTATCCCGTACTCCTATACGTTGTCTTGGAACATCTACACTAACAGCCCCCACGGGTACGGACAGGCGAAAATCGCCGGACAGGACAGAAAGGTATTTGCTGACCGGGCAGCTATGGAAAAATACTTAAACGGGCGTATCAAAGCCTATCAGCATTTATTTACAGAAATCTCCCCGGCTATCCCGCAGGAGTACGCGGAGCAGTTTAGGGTAAACGGACAGCTCTTACCGGGCTACACCGTAGAGGGCGAGGAAATCAAGCAGCCTGCCGCCGACATTCCCGCTGCACCGAGAACCGAGCCGGGACAGGAAACGGAACAGTTTGCAATCCTGATTGACAGCCGCACCCGTTTTGACACGGGAGAACCGGGTGGCTGCTGGCTATCCATGCCCGCCACAAAAGAAGAACTTCACAAAGCTATGCGAAGCGTCGGCATTACCGCTGACAATCCGCATGATTTTTTTATTCACGGCTACTCTGACCGGGAGGACAGGCACATTGCCTTACCGTATGACATGGTATGCGCTGCACAGGTGGACGAGCTGAATTTCCTTGCGGCACGACTGGAAACCCTTGACGCTTCCGGGATTGCCGCACTGAACGCAGCTACGCAGCGCAGGAATGGTTTTGAAAATATCGGGCAGCTCATTGACTTTACCTATAACGAGGATTTTTTCGTGCATATCCCCGAAGTACACACGCCCCGCGACTTAGGCGACTATTACCTTAACAAGTCCGGCATGGTACAAATGCCCGCTGAATGGAAAAATGCCATTGACCCTATCGCCTTTGGACGAAACGCCGCTGCACAGGAAAAAGGCAGCTTTACAGAATACGGCTATCTTGTGGAAAGCGGCGACGCATGGGAGAAACACTTTGAGGGGCGGGATGTGCCGGAGGACTACCGCATTATGAGCTACCCGCAGCCGACCGCAGAACGGGACGCAGCCCCGGCAGTACAGGCGGCAGTTCCCGAAGCAACGCCGCAGGAGCCGCGCCCGGTTATCCCCATTGTCTTAACTTCCGAGAAGCCCGCCGAAAAGCTCAAAGAGATAACCGACCGCTTGGAGCAGGGCATTACGGAACTGTTCGACAGCGAGCGTTACAAGGAATATCTGCGCGTCATGTCAAAGTTTCATAATTACAGCTTTAACAATACGCTGCTTATCGCCATGCAGAAGCCCGACGCTTCCCTTATCGCCGGATTTAACGCATGGAAAAATAACTTTGGGCGAAACGTGATGAAAGGACAAAAGGGTATCAAAATCCTTGCCCCGTCGCCTTTTAAGATTAAAAAGGAAATGGAGAAAATCGACCCGCAGACACAGAAGCCCGTTATCGGCAAGGACGGAAAGCCCGTAACCGAGGAAAAGGAAATCACTATCCCCGCCTTTAAGATGGTATCTGTCTTTGATGTGTCGCAGACCGAGGGAAAGGAAATCCCCAACATTGCCGTTGACAGTCTGACGGGTGACGTGGAGCGTTACAAGGACGTCTTCGCTGCCCTTGAAAAGACTTCCCCTGTTCCAGTTGGCTTTGAGAAAATCGAGGGCGGCGCACACGGCTATTATCACTTGGAGGACAAGCGCATTGCACTTGACGAGGGTATGAGCGAGCTGCAAACCTTAAAGACCCTTATCCATGAAATCGCCCATGCGAAGCTACACGACATTGACCTTAACGCCCCTTTGGAGGACTTGGAGAACAGACCCGACCGCCGCACCCGTGAGGTACAGGCAGAAAGTATCGCCTATACCGTGTGCCAGCATTACGGACTTGATACTTCCGATTATTCCTTTGGGTATGTCGCCGGGTGGAGTGCCGGACGGGAGCTTGCGGAACTGAAAAGCTCTCTTGAAACAATCCGCAGCACCGCAGCGGAAATCATTAACAGCATTGATGAACATATCGCAGAGCTGCAAAAGGCGCAGGAACAGGCTCAGGCTTCCGAGGTACATGAAAGGAAGCAGGACACGCCGGAGCAGGAGCAGCCGGAAATCCCCGTACCCGATGCCACTATCAGCGTAAAAGAAATGCAGGACTACGGCTATTCTTGGGACGGTATGTTTCCGCTGAAACAGGAAGCCGCCGAGCGTCTGTTTACACAGGACGGTATCGAGGTTTTCCGTATCTATGAGGACGGCACCGAGGGAGCCGTTACCAGTCTGACCGATTTACAGGAACACGCAGGAAAAGGCGGCTTGTTCGGTGTGGAAAAGGAAACTTGGGAAGCCTTGCACGAATACAATGCCATGAAACAGCAGCTACGGGAAAGTGAGCCGACAAAGGAAGCCCTTTTACTCTACGGCAAAGAGGACAGCTACGGCATTTATCAGTTATCCCGCGGCAACGCCACAAGGGACTTGTGCTTTGAGCCTTACGACCGCCTGCAGGCGACGGGACACACCGTAGACCGGGCGAATTATGAGCTTATCTATACCGCGCCCCTTACGGCAGACATTACCCTTAACAGCATTTGGGAAAAGTTTAATATCGACCACCCGAAAGATTTTAAGGGACACAGTCTTTCCGTTTCCGATATTGTGGTGCTTCATCAGAACGGCGAGAATACCGCCCACTATGTAGACAGTATCGGTTTTCAGAACGTGCCGGAGTTTTTACAGGAGAAGCAGCCACAGCTTATCCCCGACGACTTGGAAACAGGCGAAACAATTAAAACGCCACGGGGGACTTTCCATGTAACCGCCATGAGCCGCGAACAAATGGAAGCCGCCGGATATGGCTTTCATCATCAATCCGACGACGGGAAATATCTGATTATGGGAAACGGTACACGGGCTTTTGCCGTTGCTTCCGAGCAGCCGGAAAAGGTAAACCCCTTGAAGTATATCGAGGACACTATCGAGCAGAACGACAATAACTTTGACGGTATCATCAACAACACCCCGCAGACGCCGACCGTGGACGCTCTGGAACAGAAAGCAAAGGCGGGCGAAGTTATCTCCCTTGTTGACCTTGCGGAAGCGATTAAGACCGACCGGGAAAATGGCAGGGGCAAAGGCAAGACAGCCGCAGCGAAAGAAAAGCCCTCTATCCGGGCGCAGCTCAAAGCGGACAAGGAACGGGCGGGAAAGAAGAAACCCGTAAAAACAAAAAATCACGATTTGGAGGTATGAGCATGATTAGATTTACTGTTGAAGAAACAAACCTTTTAAGCATTTACCATGTGGGAAACAAAGCGCAGCTTGTAGAGAACATGACCGCCACGCTGCCTTTCATGGACGCGGGATTACGGGAGCTTGCAAAGCGCACCCTTTCCAAAGTGGACGCGCTGACCGAAGCCGAGTATAAGGAGCTTGCCGTTTATCCTGCTGATGAAGTATGAACGGGATTAAGCGGCTGTCGCCGCCCCAAAGCCGCAAGGTAAACACCCTTGTGAAAAAGGAGTGCTGCAACTGCGAGAATGGCAACTGTATTTTACTTGACGACGGGGACACTTGCGTATGCCCGCAGCTCATTTCCTATTCGCTGCTCTGCAAGTGGTTTCGGACTGCCGTACTTCCCGCCGACAAGCTCCTGTATGCAGAACTCAATCAGACCGAGGACAGAAAGAAATGTACCGAGTGCGGCGCGTCCTTTGTATCTACATCAAACAGCGTCAAATACTGCCCGGATTGCCGGAAGCGGATTACCCGCAGACAGGCAGCCGAGCGCATGAGGAAAAGACGCGCTCTTGTTACGCAGTAGGGGCGAAAAAAGCCTTGTTTTATGCGGCTCTGACAGCCGTTTTGCAGGGCGGTAATATCTTAATACTTATTCCCTTAAAATCGCGGTTCTACTGCGTAACAGAAACAACAATCTGCACCCATAGAGAAAACGGGCGCGGTGGCCAACATACCGGCTGCCGCGCCCGTTCTTTTTTGCAAAGTTTATATTACCGAGGGTGCTGTTGTTTAATATTTTCTTCTTCTTTTTCCCATTCCCTTTCGTACAACTCCTTATACTGATATTTTCCACCACTTGCAAGTTTCCTCATTAAACCGACTTCAAATAAACCGTCCCATTTAACATGGATATGTTCAAATTGATGGTAGTTAAATTCATCGGTACATACAGGCAAGACAGTTTTTGTTTCGGTCGCTTTCATCAAACAATATGGATATTGGCAACTCAATACCACATTGTTTTCTTCTATCTTTTCAGACGTTTTATCCCAACACATTAGCAAGAATTGAACGCTGTTAAATCGAAACAAATATGAAATCCTTAAATCAGGGAAATTCTCTTTTTGTACATCATCATTAAGAAAAACTTGTCCCGTTTCATAATCTATGTTTCGTACAATACTGTTTGCATAAAGAATAGGGTCTTTACACCAACGTAATTTAAGATTTCCGAACATTGCGTCTGGTGCAGGAGATACGTTCACAGCAAGCCCACAAAGCACGGTCACATTTATTTTTGGTGAATTGTCGTTTTCGTTCAAAAGATAATGAAGCATTTCCTCATCAAAGAAAGTACAGTCATCTTTGTGTGACCTTAAATCATTAAAAGCGTATTTTAACAACATTTTCTGAACCATGACATAATCATATTCAATCTCGACTGTATCATGTTCGGTGTATTTTTGTGTAAAATACTGGCTAATAAAGTCCTTGGCGTAACTATCAATATAGGAAATCCTTTGATTATTACATTTTGCACATACGTCTTTGACCATTGGATCAGCTTGATGTACCTTATCTCTTGCGTTATCAAACGTAATATAGCATTCGGGAAATAAATCTAAAATAGCACATGAAATAATATGTTCTTTAGTTCCCTTTGTTTCCTTCCCGCAATACGCACATTTCATTGATACACCCCCTTAAAACTGAAACAGTTGGAAGTTCTTTATATTCAGCCTGCGAATGAGGTTCTGCGCGTTAACCATATTGTCGTGGTATGAGATATACCATTGACAAGTTAGTGGAACATTCTTTTTGATTTCGGCAAAATAGTCAAAGTCTATTTCCGAAAGAGAATGACCGAATATATACACTTCATTAACTGTCGTCAACGAGTTAAAAAACGATTGATTATATCTAATAATCGAAGCGGTATCTTTGTATGTTTTTCTAAAATAGTCTTTTATAATTTCTCTTGCTTCTTGCAATCTAAAATCTTCCTCTATATCTTCCAGATAGATACCGTGTTCTTCTGCCGCATTAAATGCGGGGATTGTCCTTTCTTGAAAAAGTGTAGCGTCATGGTGTCCCAATATGAGATTGTTTCCCCGCAAGGCATTACCATGAATATATAAAATGTTAGAAGAAGGGATAGCGTACCCTTTCTCTAACGTATCTGTATAGTTAAAGTTCAGAAACAAGCATTTTCTATTGATTACATTTGATGAAACAATAGACGGCACACTTGTATTTATGTGCGAAATCCATTCTAAAAAATAATACGGAATATCTGCTGCAAAAGATAAATTTTCGCCAATCATGTATTGAAAATCGTGATTTGCACTATCACGCCAGTTATCATCTCCGTAATCAAGGAAATAACATGAATTATCTTCTTGTATTTGTTCATAGTCTAAATAGCCTAATGCTTCTTCAAAAGAACTCCATAAATCCTGTTCGGGGATATACTTACTTATTGCGTCATAAAAACGGTGTCTTGCTTGGTCTTGCTTTGAAACACTATCAAGACGAATATACCGACCTTGAATTACTTTAGGCTGCTGTTCATAAGAAATCAAGTATTCCATAAAATCAGAATATTTTGTATGCAAGCCATGAGCTAAATCAAATCCATTGCCTATAACAACTAATCTCGACAACACATATACCCCCTTTCTTTTCAAAATATTATAACAGAAAAAGAGGGATTTTTCCACCATTAGACACGCTATCCGCGCTCTGTTTCCTTTGTCCGTTCCGGCTGACGTTCTACTTTCAAAATACTGTCGATATTTTTCTTGATAACATCGTATTCCTTAACCTGCTTTTTCAGCTTCCCATAGTCGGCGTACAGGGCTTCTTTCTGCTCTTGGAGCTTTGCATATTCCCCTTGCAGCTCTGCAAGATTAGGGAGCTTGGAGATACCCGCGGCCTTTAGTGCTTTTACCGCTGCTTCATGGAGGATTATATCGCTCTCATGGGCTGCCCGGTATTTCTCCTTATCCTTTGCTTTGCGGTAAGCGGCATAGGCGGGCTTTGTCTTTTGGTAGGTGGAGATATTCTTGATAAGCAGCGTCATATCCGTAAGGCGCTTTTCGACCTCTTTTAAGCTGTCCGCTGCCTGTTCGCTTGCTGCGGTAACTTCCGCGATTTTCGCGGTCAACTCTGCGTACTGTTCAATCTTGTGTTCCGTCAAGAAATTCATAGTTTTCGCTGCCTGTTTCAGATTATGGATTTTCGCCCATTGCTCATAGCCCCGGCTTTCCTGCGCCTTGATACTGTTCTGAATATCAATCAGCAGACTAACGCCGCCGCGATCTGCACGAGGAGCTTTCGAAGCGCAGGCGCTCTTGCCGCTTATCCGTTCTCTGATAGCTTCCTCTGTATAATCTGCGCCGAGGGTTTTAAGTCGGGTAAACCGTTCCTGTCCGGGAGCGCGGCAGGAAATGTATTTACCCGGTTTTATCTCATAGCCCGCCGCCTGTAATCTTGACAGCAATTCCTCAAAACTTGACACTTGGGGGATAAGCGCGTCTACGGCAATTTTCAGCTTGCCTTTCCAACTGGTGCCCGTTTTCTCCGCCTGGTATTCTGCATAGCTTTTTCCCTTGCTGCCCCTGTTCGGAACGACAACAGACAAGCCATGTTCCCGACACAGCTTATCGCTCATGTTCCGTATGCCGTAATAGCTGCGCTTATTGGAATTGTACTTGTGGTGGTCTACGAAATTGACCGCACAGAAAATCACATGGTGGAGTAGGGAAGCACCGCCTTGTCACATTGCTGTGATAGGTTTGCGCCACCCTCTCCGGGAACCGTACGTACCCCTCTCGGAGTATACGGCTCTGTTACTGCTCGTTCAGACAAAACTCACTTTTTGTGGATAATACTGCGGTGGCAATCCCTGCACACCACAAGCGTTTTTCTGTGTTTGGCAATCATTGCGATTTCCCACCGTTCCTTGCCTTTGAGATTTTTGAGTTTGTTAATGTGGTGAACCTCGTAATGGTCGCTCTCTGTCGTTCCGCATAACTCACAGACCTTTGCTTTCAGCCGGTTTTCAAGGGTATTGACTGCGTATCCGTAGACAACGGCAGCATTGCTGATGTAATCCGTAGCAGGGCCCTTGCCTTTGCAGTCGGCGTAATTTGCGAAGTAACGCCTTTTGTTTCCCTGCTTCGTTTCATAGGGTATACCCCATTTTCCTGTGCCATCATTAAACTTGTCAATGGTTTTGGATAGGCTGGTTTTATGCTTTGAAGCAAGGGTTTTTAAGCAACTGTATTCCATAAGGTAGGCAAGATAGTGCAGCTTGCAAAAGTTGCTTGCCATACCATAATAGTTGCATATTCCTCTTAACTCCGCATTGTATACTGAAACGATTTCTAAGTCTGTGAGCCCAACCAGATATTTCCGATGAACTGGAAACATGGAACCATCTTTCTTCTGTATCGCCACACCTTTAGTGAAAACGAATTGACGGATTTTATCGTTAAGTGGCACCAACAGTTCTACACCCCCATTGAGGGTACGCATTTTTACATGACCGGGGCCACCCCGCTTTATTTTTCCGCTTCTGCGCACACGCACATCATAGCCTAAGAACCTTGCACATTTACTGCTATGGGTTATGAGCGTTTTATCTTCACTGAGTTCCATTTTCAGTGTATCTCCGATAAACTCGGCCAGTTTGCTCTTAATCCATTGACAGTCCTCACGGTTTCCCTTGACTGCTATTAGAAAATCATCCGCATACCGAACATATTTCAGTTTTTTGTCGGTCTGCGCAGTGCAGGGAATGGTCATCAGTTTCTGACGTTTGGGCTTATACTCTGCCAGCACCATTTCCCTTTCCTCACCTGTTACTTTCGTCAAGCGGTGGGATAGCCGTTTGATTTCATTGTGCAGCTCTCGGTATTCAGGTGTGATTTGTCCCACTCCGGGCGTGTCAAATTCGGATTTCAACTTCATTACAAACTTGTCCAATTCATGCAGGTAGATGTTGGCGAGTAGCGGAGAAATGATACCGCCTTGCGGTGTACCGCTGTACGTCTTATGGTACTGCCAATTCTCTAAATATCCTGCTTTTAGGAATTTGTAAATCAGCTTGGTTATCCGAGCGTCCTTGATTTTATTGTTCAGCAAGCCTACAAGAACAGCGTGGTTGATGTTGTCAAAGCAACCTTTGATGTCGCCTTCAACAAACCAACGCGTACCGTTGAACTCCCGTCTCAACTGTTTTAAGGCCGTATGACAACTTCTTTTTGGCCTAAAACCGTGGGAGACATCCAGAAAGATAGGTTCATATACCGCTTCCAGTATCATCCGCAACACTTCCTGCACCAATTTGTCAGTAAAGGTTGGTATACCTAAGGGACGCAGCTTTTTGCGGTTATTCTTCTTCTGGATATAGGTTCGCCTCACCGGCATGGGCTGATAGGTTTCGTCCGCCAATGCTTTGATAATACTATCTATTTTGGCTTCACTGAAACCGTCCGCCGTATCCTCGTTTACTCCTTTTGTTGCCGCACCGTTGTTGGCATACAGGTTTTTGTATGCCACAAAGTAAATGTCAGGACGCAACAGATAGCGATACAGTTTTGTAAATACTTCTTCTTTATTTGCAAGTGAGTTTTGACTGATTCTTGCTAAAATTTCCGTTGTTGGCTTCATGTGAGGTTTTCCTCCCTAATCAACTTCTAATTTTAGTGCGCAATAACTGTGCCCCTTCGCCATGTAAGGGTCATTACCCCTCTCGGACTACTACGAGCACTCCGTACCCATGCAGGATTTTCAGGCTCCAAAGCCATAGCCGCTTTTTCATTCCCCCTTTCGTGCGGCACTCCTGGTTAGGGCATCCCCGGTTAGCAATGAGACTTGGTAAATTCGGATTCTCGGTATCGCTTTCGCTTCGTTACCATAGGTTCCCCTACAGGTTGTACGGAATGATTGATAACCGACAAGCCCACAACCATAACTTGCCTTTTCCGTACCAGAGGTTTCAGGCAATTTTCCTCTATCGGCACATAACAGAAACTGGAAGCTCACGTTCAGTAAATCCAACTTATACCTTATATCCGATTAACATTGCGGTTCAGTCGCACCCGATTGCCTTTAGGTGACTTACCGCTTTCCAGCCGTACTGTGTTCCCGTGTCAGCTTTCGCCTTTCGGTTAGGCTGGTTGTTTCCCGCGTTATCTTACGGGGCAGTACCTCATACTGCTTTTCTCATTGCCCTATCCGGGCGTACATTATGAATATGCCCTTTATCAATATGAGTAGTCAAAACATACTCATGCTGTCCTTTGGTTACTGCGTCGGCAAGCTGCCGCCCGATTTCATGGGCGGTCTGATAATCGACTTCTCCCGGCTCAAAGGACTGTATCAAATGGTGGGCTAAATTGTTCCCCTTATCCAACGCCTGCGACAGAGTAAAACTAAACTCAATGTCTGCCGTTTCATAAGAGCAGCCGAAAGAGGACACAAGCATTTTTTCGTCGGTCTTTGCGGGATTTTGGATATAGTCAAGAGCCTTGTTTAGCGTTCCCTTGATAGGCTTAATCTTTGTAACCGCCATATTTCCGCAAGCACCCCCTTTATTTCTTCTATGTCCTCTTGGTAGACGCTGCCCGTACTGTTCACGCGCTTTGCAATCTGATTGACGTTGACCCCGATTTTCTGTATCTCCGCTGTCATTGCCTTTATGTCGGTGTGGTCTACTTGCAGGATATACCCGTCAATGGCAATCTTGCGAAGATACGCCGCCATGTTCCGGGTGGGTATCAGCTTCATTTTCTCTTCTATTAAATCCCGTTCTTCTTCTGTGACGCGGAACTTGATTTGAACCGTTCTTTTCCGTCCGTCCATGCTTTGACGCTCCTTTCCGTATAGAGGGTTTGGGACACTTCCCAACAAGCAATTTTGCCAACGCTGCCGTAGAGCAGGGCGGTCAAAATACGGAAGTGGGTACCCGCTTCCTATGCTTGCTATTCATCTTTTCGCCTTCTTCCACGATAAAGACGGAGATTTGCCAAACATACCCGCAGAAAAAGAAAAACGCCATAGAAACACAGCGTTTCCATAGCGTTCTTAGTGCCTATTCAGTTTTAGTCATTACCTTTTTCGACTTCCGTTATTTCCTTTGCCGTAGCCGCAACGATACGCAAGCCCTTATCGCTCATGCTGTCAAGCAGCGTATCAAGCTGACGCCGCTGTGTGGACTTCTCCGCGTTATCATTCGGAAAGAAAAACTGGTCTACCGAAATATGATAACGAGTAACAAGGTCATAGAAAACTTGCAGGCTCGGCTGCTGTCCCTTGTTCTCGATATTCGCAAGATAGCGCGGGGAAATATAAAGCGCGTCGCTTACCGTTTTGCGGCTCTCGCCGTATTCATTTCTCGCGGCTTTAATGGCAGCCCCGAAAGCCTTAAAATCATATATTGGTACTGGTCGTTTTGTCATATTCATTCACTATATTACATTTTACAGTTCATCTTTCCTTTTAGATATGTCTACACAGTTCCTATAATTAGCTTAAATAAAGTACCTTATTCACACTCTATCTATTGCTATTATACGGACGTCCGTATATAATTATATCGTTGGGGTATTGAAAGGACATGAACGAAAATGTTAGAGTATATTTCCGCTTCTGACGCGGCTAAAAAATGGGGCATTTCAGAACGACGAGTACAGAAGCTGTGCGAAGATAATCGTATAGCGGGTGTTGCGAAATTCAGTTATATGTGGCTGATACCTAAAAACGCAGAAAAGCCCGCTGACGGGCGACGTAAAGCATTTTCAAAAAGAAAGGAATGAGTATATATGGCTATTGTTTTAGTTGCGGAAGATGAAAAAGATATGCAGGATATTATTGTGGAATACATGAAGGGCGGCGGTCATTCCTGCATTACGGCAGACGATGGCATAGACGCTGTTACAATTTTGAAGAACACCCCCGTTGATTTAGCTATTTTAGACATTATGATGCCACACTTGGACGGTTTCTCCGTTTGCAAAATAGCAAGAGAAATGTATAATATTCCCATTATCTTTCTTACGGCAAAAGAGGGCGAGGACGATAAGCTAAAGGGATATGACATAGGCGCGGATGATTACATGACAAAACCATTCAGCCCAAAGGTGCTGTTGGCAAAAGTCAACGCCCTGCTGCGCCGTTCCTCATCAGAAAATACGCCGGAAACCTTAACGGTTGGCAACTTGACCTTGATACCAACTTCACATAGCGTTATGGTAGCGGGTGACGATGTTGATTTGACCTATAAGGAGTTTGAATTACTGCGTTTTTTCATGCAGAACAAAAATCAAGTATTTTCCCGTGAACAGCTATTAAATCGAATTTGGGGGTACGATTTTGAGGGAAACACCCGAACAGTAGATACCCATATCAAAACTTTACGGCAAAAACTGGGAGCAGAGGGACGCTATATCGTTACGTTGATACGTTCCGGCTACAAGTTTGAGGTATGACTATGAAAAAGATAAATGAATGGTTTGCCCTCAATACGGTTCGGAAAAAAGTTCTGCTGCTTTCAAAATTAGCGGGTGGTATTATTGTTTTGTTTTATGTATTTACGGCAAAATTGCCGACCAACCGAAGCATAGCCTTTTTGATTTGGTTGGTGCTATTGGTGGCGGTTATTATGGGTGTAGACTTTCTGCTTGGGCATTTCATTTCAAAACCGCTTGATGAAATCAACCATATAGCGGGGCAAATGGCAAAGTTGGATTTTTCAGCAACTTGTGGTATTCATACAGATGATGAATTTGGGGAGCTTTCCGAGAACTTAAATACCATGTTCTCCAATCTTCAAGAAGCTCTTGAAAAATTAGAAGCCGCAAACAAGCAGCTTGAAAAAGATGTGACACAGGAGCATTTACTACTGACACAGAGAAAAGAATTGGTTGATAGCTTATCCCATGAAATGAAAACGCCCCTCGGCATTATCTATGCCTATATTGAGGGTCTAAAGGAGGAAACGGACGAACAAAAAAGGCAGCATTATATGGATGTTATTTTATCTGCAACAGACCGCATGAACACTATGATAGTGGCCTTGCTTGATTTGTCCGCATTAGAAGCGGGAGCTGTAAAGCTATCGGAAGAACGCTTTGACTTCATAGAATTGGTTGAAACAGTCGCTGGGCGTTTGTTGATAGACACACCAAACGCAAATTACCGTTTTACTTATGATCTGCCAGAGGGCAAGGCTTTTATTCGTGCGGATAAATACCGTATGGAACAAGTCCTTAACAATTTGATAGTGAACGCAAAAAACCACGTTAGTAATGATGGAGAAATCCATTTATCTGTCATCTGTCGGGAAAGCGAATTGCAATTTTCAATCTTCAATCAAGGGGAGCAGATACCACCGCAGGATATTTCAAAGGTTTGGCAAAAATTTTATCGTGGGGAAAAGCCGCAAAATGATACACATAGCGGCTCCGGTCTAGGGCTTTCTATCATTGCTCAAATCCTTTCCATGTATCACACCGATTACAGCGTTCAAAACCAGCCGAGCGGCGTTGAATTCACCTTTCATTTTCCCACAATCACATAACCCACATATTGAAACGCCTTGCTTCTATAAACGGAGCAAGGCGTTTTTATTTCACTTCGATTTCACAGCCACCGCACTTCAATTTCACCGCATTTTATTAGACTGACCTTACAAAAAACAAGGAGGTAAAAGTATATGTTTTTAGGATTAGAATGGTATTGGTGGTTAATTATTGTGGTGGTTCTGGCAATCTCTATCCCGTTCAAGGTTAAGTTTATGAAGTGGTGGAGCAAGCGGGAGCAGGAGAAGAAAAAGGAGCAACACGGAAAATGGGGTGATGATGAATGATAGAAGTTGAAAATTTGATTTTTTCTTACCAAAAGCAAAAACAAACCTTGCACGGGCTAACCTTTTCCGTAAGTGATGGTGAGATATTCGGATTTTTAGGACCGAATGGTTCCGGCAAGTCCACCACACAGAAGATTCTAACGGGTATCTTGCATGGGTATGATGGAAGCGTCCATTTGTTCGGTGAGCCGCTTCAAAATCAGCAAAAGAATTTTCAAGAAAAAATTGGCGTGCTGTTTGAGTTTCCGTACCTATATACCAATTTGAGCGCACTCGACAATCTGAATTATTTTGCTTCATTCTACCCCGCCAAAAGGCGGCGTGATGTAAACGAACTGCTTAGTATGTTGGAGTTCAAAAAAGACTTTATGAATAAGCCCGTGTCCTCATACTCCAAAGGAATGAGGCAGCGTGTCAGTATGGCAAGGGCATTACTAAACAGCCCGGAGCTACTTTTCTTGGACGAGCCGACCAGTGGGCTTGACCCGCAAGGCGCGGTGCTATTCCGCAATATCATTGAGGAAGAACGGAAGAAAGGCACAACGGTTTTCTTGACTACCCATAACATGATGGACGCAGATTTACTTTGTGACCGGGTAGCTTTTATCGCAGACGGCAAAATAAAGGCAATCGACACACCAAAGAAGCTGAAAGAGAAAAATAGTAATCATCAAGTCGAAATTGAAGCTCTGTATCAAGGGAAACGCAGTATGACAGTTATTGAAACGCCGGAGCTAAAAGCGGGTATTCCGTTCCCGTATGACGAGATTATCAGTATTCACTCCAAAGAGCCGACGCTTGAAGATATGTTTATTCAATACACAGGGAGGGGGTTGACGTAATGTGGAGAGGTTTTCTTTCTTTACTGAAAAAGGACTTCAAGTTGATGTTATCAAGCAAGTTCCTGCTGCTTGCGCTTGGCTCTCTCATTCTTTACTCATGTTACATCAATTTTATCTATGTGGGATTAGACCAGGACATTTACCCGGTGTATCTTTACGACCCGCTTCATACACAGGGCGTGGTATCTTCCGAAATAACCGAAGTTGAGAGCTTGGAGGAACTGAAAAAGGAAAGCGGGGACGGTTACGCTGTTGGCATTGACGCTTCAAGTGGAACGCCGGAAATCATCATGGTTTCATCAAGCATACACAGCACAGATAGGTATCGTGCCGCCTACGCCTTATCTTTGTTGTCACCCACAAACCCCACCACCGCAGAAGTGATAGGCGTGGACGACAAGGAAATGAAAAACCGCAGGGAAATCACTTGCGAATTTCTGTTTTTTGAATTGGCGGCGGTTGGCTTTTTAGGACTTGCTTCTATGTTGTTCAAGGAAAAGCAGATGGGCATTATCCGCGTTCATGGGGTACTGCCTGTAAGCAAAAGTGCCTTTATCCTTTCAAAGCTTTGCTTATTTCTACTATCAGACTTTGTATTTTCAGCACTCTTGACCATCATAAATTTGGGCGTTTCAGAAGGCTTTGCGGTATTACATTACGTTTTACTGCAAGCGGGTATTTTATCCCTGCTTATGGCTTTGGTTGGCTTTTTCTGCGCGGTTTTGTTGCCCGACTTCAAACAATTTTCTTTGCTGTATCTCGTCTTAGCGATTTTTATTACAACGCCCGTTTTCCTTGCGGGACAGACAGGAATTACTTTGAAATGGATTAAGTATCACCCTATGTATCATCTGTTTATGGCAATGAAAAATGCGTATTGGGGCATATCATCTGCAAACGGAATTTATTACACAATCTGCGGATTGACAATCGTACTTTTATTTCTGCTTGTGCGTCGTGTGCTTATCCGTGAAATGGCAAAGGAGGGGTAGCATGAAAGGGTTAAAGTATCAGCTTAAAAATATTCGCCGGGACAAAATGTGTATATTATCCTTTTTGCTGCCTATTCTTGTAGGACTTGCAATAAACCTGCTTTCGGGGGTAAGTTTTTCATCTCTTGGCGAAACGGCTTTCTGTATTGTGGAAAATGACCTTTCCGACACTACAATAGAGTGGCTGCAAACAAACGGAAGCGTTACAACGCTGCCCGATATGGCTTCTTTGAAAAACGCCGTCAATGACCCTGCAACACAGGTGATTGGCGTAATGCAAGACGGGAACGGAATTAAAACGCTGCTGTCGGGCGATGAACTGCAAGTAAACACAGTGATTGGTAACACGCTCCCAAAACTCTACGCTGAACGGGAAATGGCGGCTTTATCAAAAGTAACCATTACCCCGACTGCGGATAACAGCGACACACTTAAATCCCTGCTCATTGTGATAACAATGGTTACTGCTATGTTCATGGGCTGTACGTTCAATGCCATGAGCATTATTGGAGAAAAAGAAGATGGTATTGCACTTATTAACGAAGTTTTACCTATGACAAAAAAAGAATATGCCGTTCAAAAAATCACTTTAGGGTTTGTGGGAGGTGTTCTATCTACGCTCTTAACTGCCCTCATCTGTATGAAAATCACAGTCAGTCAAGCCTTGCCGCTACTGCTGTTAATTGTTCTATCTGCTTTTGTGGCTGCGTTAGTCGGGCTGTTTATAGGACGCTTCTCAAGCGGGCTTATGGTGGGAATTGTATATATCAAAATTGTAATGATTTTGTTCCTCGCCCCACCCATTCTGTTTTATTTGCTTATCCCAGCAGACAGCATATTACGCGCTCTGTCCTACTTGCTCCCATCAAGTGCGACATTTTACGGCTTGATGGACTTGTTAAGCGGAACAACGCAAGGCATTGGAATAGAGCTTGTCGTGCTGTCGGCACATTGCCTTGTATGGTTGCTGCTGTTTTTTATCATCAATCATAGCAAGCACAAGAAAGTATTTGCGTAATATCACATAAAGCTGTTTCCTACGATTGAATTTATAGCAGCAAGCAATGTGAGGGCGGCAGCTTTGAATAACAATCAAAGCCGCCGTTTTCCTTTTTGAAAATTGGAAATACGGAGGGTGTATTAAAGTCGCCCTTTTTTAAGGATACGGCGGTATCGGGGAGGTATCGCCGTGTTTGCTTTATATCAACATAATTTGACAAGCTTCATGTTATCAAAAAAAGCCCGACCCCTGCAACGGGATATTCCGGCTATGAGTATGAACTATCAAATCATCTAAATACTGCTTACATTTCCTTTGCGTCTGTCTGCGCCTTGCAGACAGGCGCATTTTGCATTTTTCAAAACTTTTTTGAAAAACTTTGCTATTCCGTTTGGCAAATCTGCGGTGCGTCCGTGGAAGGCAGCCGAAAGGGGATAAATAACCCGCCCCCGGGACGAAAGGGGGTGAGAACATGGATTACCTTACTCGGTTGGAATGGCAAACGAGATGTGAGTTTAATGCGTACTGCAAACGCACGTTACGCAACGAACTGATTGACGCTTGCCGGGAAAGCAAAAGTCGGCGAAAGCACGAAGTTAACTTTTCAGACCTTGCCCCACATGAGGAAAAGCAGCTTTATACCGTTGACAGATATTTTGTCAATGAGGACGAAGAAGCCTTTTGCATAGGCGGTTTGAAGATTACGGCGAAGCTGCTTGCTGACGCAATGCACTCCCTGCCGGAAGAAAAACGGCAAGCCGTTTTACTGTATTACTTTTTCAGCATGACCGACGCTGAAATCGCGGAGCTTATGAAAGTACCCCGCAGCACAGTACAGTATAGACGGACAAGCTCTTTTGAACTGCTAAAACGATATTTGGAGGAACGCGCTGATGAATGGAACGAATTGTAATGACAATGAGCGCGGCTTGTTACCCTACCCGGTCATTTTAGCCGCGACAAAGGGCGACCCCGACGCCATGAAAATTGTAATGCAGCACTACCAAAGCTACATAGCCCATTTGTCTATGAAGAAAATCCGCGACGAAAGCGGCAATACCTATTACGGCGTAGACGAGGACTTGCGGGAACGGCTGCAAGCAAAGCTCATGCGGGCTGTCCTATCCTTTAAGACAGATAAGTAAAAACGCGAAGTGTTCCACCCCTTTCCACTTTGTGTATTCCTGTCTTTTGTACCTTGACAAAGAAAGCGGCGCAAGATAACGGCGGCGCAGCATAGGGCAAATCAGATACGTTCCTTTTGCGCTGAGCCATGCGGCGGGTGCGCCATGACGTTATCCCGGCGGGACTTCCCCGTTGGGATAACCGAGCGATTAACACCGACGCCGGAAAACAGGTTAAGCAGCCTGTCGGCGACAACGCGCAAAATACATAATGATACTCCCTTATCGCCATAGTCCGAGCGTTCAAAGCGTCGCAGGCAATGGGTAGGGCTACGCGAGAACCGCGCAGGGGTGCAATTCCCGTGAGGTTGAGAAGCGAATCGACCGTCTGATTAAAGCCCCTTTATATGTTGTAATAGTGGACTTGCCACTATTCATATAGTGTATTAGCCATTCTTGAAAGGGGGCTAATTATGGCAAATAACGAACAACCTCAAGCTGCTTGCAAGAGTGTTTTCAAAAGCGGCGAAAACACTACTTCCAAGAGCCAGTTCACAAAAGTGTGGATTGAACTTATCAATAGATTAGAAAAAAATAAAGGTGTAACCGCGACGCGGCGATAATGACAAGCTGTTTTCTGTATGGTATAATTAGTACAGAAAACAGCTTGTTCCTATCTCTAAGGAGATATGAACATGAAAGTAGCTATTTATTGCCGCTTATCCGAAGAAGATAGAAACAAGCAATTTGAAACTGACGACAGCAACAGCATACAAAACCAAAAGTCTATGCTATTGCAATACGCTATGGAACAGGGGTGGGAACTTTACAACATTTACAGCGATGACGACTATACCGGGTCAGACAGACGACGCCCGGAGTTTAACCGTCTGCTAAAGGACGCAGAGCAACACAAGTTTGATATTATCCTCTGCAAGACACAATCACGGTTTACCCGTGAATTGGAATTAGTTGAGAAGTACATACACGGGCTTTTCCCTATATGGGGTATTCGCTTCATCAGCATTGTAGATAACGCCGATACCGCAAACAAGGGAAACAAAAAATCCCGGCAGATAAATGGACTTGTCAATGAATGGTACTTAGAGGATATGTCCGAGAATATCCGCAGCGTCTTAACAAACAGGCGGGAAAATGGTTTCCATATCGGTGCTTTTGCCCTCTATGGTTATAAGAAAGACCCCGACCAAAAAGGACATTTGATAATCGACGAGGAAGCCGCAACCGTCGTCCGAGAAGTGTTTACCCTGTTTTCACAGGGGTACGGAAAAACTGCTATCGCCCGTATGCTCAATGACAGGGGCATACCTAATCCAACTGAATATAAGCGTCTGCATGGTTTGCGTTACCAACAGCCGAAAACGAAAAACAGCACTCTTTGGAAATACTTTGCTATTTCTGATATGCTGATAAATGAAATCTATATCGGCAATATGGTACAAGGTAAATACGGCAGCGTGTCCTATAAGACAAAGCAAAATAAGCCGCGTCCAAAAGAGCAATGGTATCGTGTCGAGGGAACGCATGAGCCGATTATTGACCGTGAACTTTGGGACAGAGTACAAGCGTTAATCAAGCAAAGGGCAAAACCCTTTGATGTTGGCACAATCGGTTTATTCGCAAGGAAAGCCCGCTGCGCTAACTGCGGTTATACAATGCGTTCTTCCAAAAACCACAACAAACACTATCTACAATGCTCTAACCGCCATGTGGCAAAGGACGCTTGTATAGGCTCCTTTATCTCCGTTGATAAATTGGAACGGCTTGTGATAGACGAGCTGAACCGATTATCCGCAGAGTATCTTGACAAAGACGAGTTAGAACAGAACATTGAGTTTTGCGACAACTTGCAGGGACAAAAAAACCGCCTGCTCTCTGACATTGCAGCTTATGAAAAAAAAGTTGCAGAGTATTCAAAAGGGATTCGGGAGCTTTACATGGATAAGGTTAAGGGCTTGCTATCTGAAAGCGATTATGTGGCTATGTCAAAAGACTTTACCACAGAACGCGACCGCTTGGAGCGTGTAATCGCAGACGGAGAAAAACAGTTATCTGAACTCGAAGAAAAAATAGCGGCGGGCGACAATCGCCGCGAACTGATTGAACAATATACCAACTTGGAACACCTTACCCGTGAAATCGTGGAAACGCTGATTGATTATATATCCGTAGGCAAGCGTATTCCGGGAACAAGGGACGTTCCCATTGAAATCCATTGGAACTTTTAATGAAAAGTTGTTCTTATATGATTGCAGCAGAGCAGAAAGCAAGAACAACATACGACAACATCCTGCGCCTCGTAAAAGACCCTGAAGTCTGCGAGCCGATCCGCTTCCTCCGGGAACGGGAAATCGTTCACTACCAGAGATTCGGCGAATCCTTAAGAATCGTACAGGACAATCTGGACAGCAAGAATTTCTATGCCATCAACCCAGAGTTTGATACCAGGCCCTGCGGCAAATAATTGCCCTGCCTCTAATGCCGCTTCTTTGCGGCAAAAAAACGATGCCGGTACTTTAAAAGTATCGGCATCGCATTGATTTATCTTTTATTTCAACAGCATAAATACAATCAGCGCAGCCACGATCAAAATAGCGATCGCAAGAATAATGATCGGCGCTTTTGACATCTTCTCTTCCTCTTCATAGTCATAAAAGTCGTCATCCGGCTCTTCCTGGCGTCTTGGCTTCTTCTTTCTGCTCTTGCCATCATCGACAGCCAGCATGTCGTCATAAGCTTTGCGCATCTCGTCTTCACGTTTCTTCCGCACATGCTTTGGCGGGATGTTGGAATATCTCTGCTCTTCTTCCTCTTTCTGCTGCATCTTTTTTTGCGGAACCTTGAATTTCTTCTTGCAGTTATAGCATAAAAGATAGTTCGGATCCTTTTTTCCTGGTCTTAACTCCTGACCGCATATTGGACATTTCATCGGAACGTGCCCCTCCTCGTATCGTGATAGTATTCTTACAGTCCACAGGCTGCTTTCATATGCAAATATGATTTCATAGGGACATTATAATACATCCGACATAAAATATCAAAAAGAATCTGAAAATATTAGCATAATGGATATTTTTCCGTCAACCCTGCTACCATTCTCCTGGCCTTTCCTATATCTTCTTCGCTCTTTAACACAAGGAAGATACATTCTGCAATAACGTCCATATCTTCCTCGGTCATGCCTCTGGTGGTGACTGCCGGCGTGCCAAGCCTGATGCCGCTGGTCACAAACGGAGACCTTGGCTCATTAGGTATGGTATTCTTGTTGCATGTGATATGCGCATCATCCAGACGCTTCTCCAGTTCTTTTCCTGTCACCTCTTCTTTGCTTAGATCTACCAGCATCAGGTGATTGTCCGTTCCGCCGGATACGATCTTCACGCCTCTTTGCATCAGCCCTTTGCAAAGCGCCTGCGCATTCTTCAAGATCTGCTGCTGGTATTCCTTGAATTCTGGCTCCAACGCCTCTTTGAAGCATACCGCTTTGGCAGCAATTACATGTTCCAACGGGCCTCCCTGGGTTCCTGGGAATATTGCCTTGTTAAAGTTAAACATCTCCTGCGCCTCCTGGTTCCAAAGCATCATTCCTCCCCTTGGCCCCCTCAGCGTCTTGTGCGTCGTGGTTGTCGTCACATGAGCATAGGGGATGGGGCTTGGATGAAGCCCTGCTGCCACAAGGCCTGCAATGTGCGCCATATCCACCATAAGATAAGCCCCCGCCTCATCTGCAATTTCCCGGAAACGCTTAAAATCAATGGTCCTTGCATAAGCGCTGGCTCCTGCTATGATCAGCTTCGGCCGTTCTTTTAAAGCGATCTCCCTTACCTTATCATAATCTATAAAGCCATCATTATTGACTCCATAAGAGACGATCTCAAAGTATTTGCCGGAAAGGTTCACCGGAGAGCCATGGGTCAGATGGCCGCCATGATCCAGATTCATTCCCAGAACCTTATCTCCGGGCGTCAGCATCGCAAAAAACGCTGCCAGATTCGCCTGGGCGCCCGAGTGCGGCTGCACGTTGGCGTAGTCGCATCCATACAGTTTCTTCGCACGCTCTCTTGCCAGATCCTCTACGATATCAATACACTGGCAGCCTCCATAATACCTTCTGCCCGGATACCCTTCTGCATACTTGTTGGTCAGCGGGCTTCCCATGGCTGCCATAACTGCCTTGCTTACCCAGTTTTCAGATGCAATCAATTCGATATGAGAATTCTGTCTTTCCATCTCTTTCTTGATTGCATCTGCAATCTCGCTGTCTACCTTTTTAATCTCGTCAAAATCATACATTCCAGTACCTCCTAAGGTGTGTTTCCTAGCTGGGTACTATTATAGCATTATTGCGCATTAGTTCCAAGAGTAACTTCTACATCATTTTTCTCATATTCCCCGTTCTTGCCAGGAGTCTGGACGGTCAATGTAACCTTTTCGCCTGCCTTGTAATACTGCAGCTGTTCTTGCAGGGTACTCATGCTGTTGATCTCTGTCCCGTCAAGGCCTGTAATGACCGCCCCTTTGGAGATGCCTGCCTTCTGTGCTGCTCCGCCTGAGATCACTTCTGATACATATACGCCTGTAGGCATATTGTACATCTCGGCGCTGTCAGCCGTAACATCCACGCCCTGGATTCCGATATAGCCTCTTTCATTTTCTGCAACCTTCGTCTTGGTCTTCTGATTCATAAGGTTCGTAATAATATCGCTTGCATCAGAGATCGGGATTGCATAACCCATGCCTTCTACGGTATCGGTAGCCACTTTGGCGGAATTGATCCCGATGACCTCTCCTTTGGCATTGAGAAGCGCGCCGCCGCTGTTGCCGGGATTGATTGCCGCATCCGTCTGGATCAGCTTGCCGTCAAAGCCGTTTAATTCCCTGTTGGTTGCTGAGATGATGCCGGTTGTAACAGACTGCCCGTAGCCCAGGGCATTTCCGATAGCGATGGCCGGCTCTCCAACCTGAATCTGCGTGGAATCCCCGAGGGTAGCCACCGCGATCGCATCCATGGTAGAATCCTTGATATCGCTAAGTTTCACGGCTACTACTGCCAGATCCTTTGCCGCATTGGTTCCTTTGACATTGGCCTCCACGCTTTCCTCATCTATAAAGGAAACAGTCAGCGTATCATTTCCTTCCACCACATGGTTATTTGTAACGATCAGAAGTTCCGTATCGTTCTGTCCGATAATAATGCCGGAGCCTACGCTCTCGCTTTTCTGTTCCTGCACGCCCCCGAAGAAGTTCTGCACTTGCTGCACGCTCATGTTTGTAATCGAGACTACGGAAGGCATTGTATTTTTAGCAATGTCGGCTATATCCGAGGCCACCTTGCTATCCGCTGACGTGGTAAGTTTGGTGCTGTCCACGGTAGCCGTCTGCTTTGCCTTTTTGGCGCTGTCCGAAGTGCCGATAATCTTTCCCGCAACGATGTTGCTGGTCTGGAATGCCGCGCTTGCCACCAGACCGAACACCAGTCCGAGGCAGGCTGTCTTGACCCATTTGGGAGTGCCTTTCTTATTCTTCTTATGAGGCTCTTTTAAGTCCGGGCCTCCCGCATTCTGATTATTTTCATCCTGTTCCGGTGTATAATAAGTATATTGATTTTCCATATAAAAGTCTCCCTTCATCTATTTATCTTTGTCTATGTATGTAGTCTACTGCCAAATTGTGTTTAAATTGTGATGAAAGAATGACGAAACGATTAAATCCAATTCCCTATTAATTCCCGTATCTTTTCCTCGCTGCCCTTCATAGAGCCCTGCGCCATTTCCGGCTTTCCGCCGCCTCTTCCCTCAAATGCCTCATTCAGCATCCTGCACAGAGGACGGACGTCTTCCCTTCCGCTCCCTATGACATAACGGTAGCCCAGATCATCGGTTCCTGTAAACACCGCACATACTACCGCGCCTCTTCCCAGCAGCAGGTTCATGAGATCTCTTGGAGCATTTCCTGAAAGCGACGGGTCGAATACAGCCGTCACCTTGCCTTCCACAGGAATCTGTGCCGCCTGATAAGACAGCAGTTTCTGCTGGAGGGAGGCCAGTTTTCCCTTCAGGCTGGCCTGTTCTTCCTTCATACGCTCCACCGCGTCAGCTACTTCATATTCCTTGGCACACAGAAGCGCGGATATCCTCTTGGCATTTTCATCCTTGATCTCATAATCCAGAAGCGCCCTGCGGCCGCAGAGCATGCTGATGCGTTCTCCGCCTTTATACTTTGCCATGCCCACCAGCTTGATCAGCCCGATCTCTCCAGTCCGCTTCACATGTGGCGCGCAGCAGGCGCACACATCGTATCCTGGTACCGTCACGATACGGACCTGGCCGTCGATCTCAATCTTGCTGCGGTACTCGAGTTCTTTTAATTCCTTTTTGGAAGGATAACTGATCTGGATATCCAGATTCTGAAAGACCGCCCGGTTAGCCTCCTGCTCGATCTCTTTTAATGCTTCCCTTGGAATGGGCCCGTTAAAATCCATGGTGCAGTAATCGCTGCCCAGGTGGAAGCCTACATTGTCATAGCCAAATCGCCGATGGATCAGGCCGGAGACCATGTGCTCTCCCGTATGCTGCTGCATCCTGTCGAATCGCTGTTCCCAGTCGATCCTGCCTGCTACCATTCTGCCGATTTCCAGCGGCGCCGCCGTCGTGTGGAAGATCACATCTTCCCGCTCCTTTACATCCAGCACTTCTACGTCATCCAGATATCCGGTATCCGCATACTGGCCGCCCCCTTCCGGGAAAAAGGCGGTGCGATCCAGCACCACCTCATACTTGTCTTTTACCGGACGGCAATCCAGCACTTCTGCCTCAAATTCTTTCCTATGGCTGTCATTATAATATAATCTGTCCGTCACGTCCTACATCCTCTCCGGCGCTTCAAATCCCAGCACGTCTATGCATGCTTCCAGCACTTTTTTTGCCAGTATCAGCAAGGCAATGTAACTCTTCTGCCTGGCCTCGTTCTCTTCTGATAGAATCTTCGTCTCGTGATAGAAACGGTTAAATGCATTGGCCACGTCGTAGATATATGCGCATACCTTATGAGGCGCCAGTTCTTCATATGCCGTCTCCATTACCTCATTATATTTTGCCACTTCCAGCATCAGAGCCTTCTCGCTCTCATTATGGGCGCTCTCGATCGCAAGTCCTTCAAAGGATTTCCCCTGTGCCTGATATTTATTCAGGATGGACTTGATTCGGACGATGGTATACAGGATGTAAGGCCCTGTGTTGCCCTCAAAAGAAGTGAACCGGTCCACATCGAATACATAATCTTTGGATGCCTGGTTTGACAGGTCTCCATACTTGATTGCCGACATGCCCACGATCTTTGCCGTCTCTTTTGCCTCATCCTCTGCCACGGTACGGTTCTCGGCAATCTTCTTATACATCTCCTCTTCAATCTCCGCAATCAGGTTCTCCAGGCGCATGACACCGCCCTCCCTGGTCTTGAAAGGCTTTCCATCCTTGCCGTTCATAGTACCAAAGCCCAGGAATCTTAAATGCGTCTCCTCTGGCACGATCCCCGTCTTCTTAGACGCGCGGAATACCTGCAGAAAATGCAGTTCCTGGCGCTTGTCCACTACATAGATGATCTTATCCGGATGGTAATCCGCTTCCCTTTGCACCAGGGTCGCCAGATCCGTAGTTCCATATAAGGATGCTCCGTCGGATTTCTGTATCATGCAAGGCGGCACTTCCTTGGTATCCGTCTCTTCCTGGACGTCTATCACCAGCGCCCCTTCATCAATGTGCGCGTATCCTTCCTTTTTCAGACGCTCGATCATATCCGGAATATAGGCCTGGGCATCTGCCTCGCCCTTCCATAGGTCGAATTCTACATTCAGGTTGGCATAGTTCCTCTTCAAATCAGCCACAGATATATTCATGATGTGATTCCACACTGCCGTATAACCCCGGTGCCCGTTTTGCAGCAGATAGGTTGCATTTAGCGCCTCTTCTCTATATGTCTCATCCTCTTTTGCCTTCTGGCTTGCCGTGGGGTAGATCTCTTCCAGCTCGCTGATGGTAAATGGCGCCTCGCTTGGATACTCTCCCTGGAAATTATCATCAAAATACGGAAGCTGCGGCTTACGCTCCCGAAGTTCCGTTATGATCAGTCCCATCTGGTATCCCCAGTCGCCCAGATGGATATCTCCCAGAACCTCATGTCCCATCTTTCTGGCAATCCTCTTAATACTCTCCCCGATGATCGCGGAACGCAGATGGCCTACATGAAGCGGCTTTGCCACATTGGGCCCGCCATAATCTACCAGAATCATCTTTGGCTCTTTTGCTTTTTCTACTCCCAACTCGTCGTCTGCCCCCATATCATTCAGGAACCCGGCCACATAGTCATTTCTGAGTTTCATATTAATAAAGCCTGGCTTTACCGCATTTACTTCCTCAATGCATCTGCTGTCCTTTAAGTTCTCTGCCACGGCCTCGGCGATCATGATCGGTGCCTTCTTATATGCCTTTGCTCCCGCCATAGCGCCGTTACATTGGTATTCGCACAAGTCCGGGCGGTTCGAAAGGGTCACCTTTGCATAGGACCTTTCATATCCAGCTTTTTCAAATGCCTCCGCCAGTTCGTCTGCAACGAGATCTATTATTTTCTTCATCTTGATTCCTCCTTGTTGATCTGAATAATATCTTTGAAATCCAGTATACTATTACAGTCTCATTTAGTTATTTTATCACAAGGATTTCCAGGCAACAACCATATCTTAAAACTCTTATTGCAAAAAATCCAGGAAAGTGCTATATTATTAGTAACAATTATTATTATTAAATAAAGGAGGATTTCTTATGAACCCAAACGTTTTTCGCAACCTGTCCTATGGCGTCTATGTAGTGTCTTCCCTTGATGGAGACCGCAATACCGGCTGCATCGCCAACAGCATCATGCAGATCACCTCATCCCCTGCGACAATCGCCTTAAGCATGAATCATGATAACTATACCAATTCCTGCATTTCAAGGACCGGCAAGTTCGCCATATCCATTCTGTCGGAAACTTCCGACCCAGGCCTGATCGGATGCTTCGGCTTCCGTACAGGAAGGGATGTCAATAAATTCGATGACATCGATTACACCGTCAAAGAAGGACTTCCCATCGTCAAAGATTCCTGCGGCTATATCGTCTGCCGCCTCATTGATAAGATGGAGGCCTCGACCCACACCGTCTTTTTAGGCGAAGTTATCGACGGGGACGTCATTGGCTCAGATCCTGCCATGACCTATTCCTATTACCATAAGGTTGTAAAAGGCAAGAGCCCCAAGAACGCTCCTACCTATCTTCCTCAGGAAGACGAGCCTGCCAGCGATTCCGGCGCAAAGTGGGTATGCAGCATCTGCGGATACGTCTACGATGGGGATATCCCCTTCGAAGAACTTCCAGATACCTACGCCTGCCCGATCTGCCATCAGGGAAAAGATAAATTCCTAAAGACCGGCGATTCATAATTACAGATGCGCGGACGCTATGCCGGCCGGAAGGGAATCCCTCCTCTTTGGGGTTCCTTCCCGTCCGGCTTTTCTTCTGCATTTTCCCATTCATATTTCATCTTACCCTTGACATTTCCCCTCACATGTATTATTGTACTATATAGATAATACAACAGATCTCAAAAGCGAGGTGAAGAGAATGCCATGGGATTTAGATAATGACCGCCCAATCTATCTTCAGCTGATGGAAAAAATCCGGCTAGATATCGTGGCCGGCGTATATAAGCCAGGGGACAAGCTGCCCTCTGTCAGGGATCTTGCACTGGAAGCCGCAGTCAATCCCAATACGATGCAGAAAGCCCTGTCCGAGCTGGAGCGCAATGGACTTGTACATTCCCAGCGGACCAGCGGCAGGTTTATTACGGAGGATGAGAAGATGCTGAAACACTTAAAAGAGAGTCTCGCCAGTGAGCACATCCGGGAATTCATTGAAAAGATGAAGCAGTTAGGCTTTCAGGAGGAAGAGACTCTGCGTTTAATACAGGAAGCTATAAAGGGGGAACACTAATATGAATCCAATCTTGGAATGCGTTGGTCTTTCTAAGAAATATAATAACAACTTTTACGCCCTAAACAATCTGAACCTTACCTTGGAGCAAGGTCAGATCGTAGGGCTGCTTGGGCCAAATGGAAGCGGAAAGACTACGCTGATCAAGCTGATCAATGACGCGCTGGTGCCTACCCAGGGAAAGGTGCTGATCGATGGGAAGGAGCCCGGAGTCGCTACCAAGAAGATTATCTCCTACCTTCCCGAGCGCACCTATCTGGACGATTCCATGAAGGTCAGGGATATTATCCAATACTTTGCTGATTTTTATGACAATTTTGTGACAGACAGGGCCTATCAGATGCTGACGGATCTGGAGATCAATGCCAATGCCCGTTTAAAGACCTTATCTAAGGGCACGAAGGAAAAGGTGCAGTTGATTCTGGTCATGAGCAGGGATGCAAGGCTGTACATCCTGGATGAGCCAATCGGCGGCGTAGATCCAGCTGCAAGAGATTATATCCTTCACACGATTCTCAGCAACTACAATGAGAATGCCACAATCCTTATCTCCACGCATCTGATTCATGACATCGAGAACATACTGGATCGGGTGCTGTTCATCCGTCAGGGTCAGGTGGCGCTCAATGCGACGGTAGATGAAATACGCCTGGAGCAGGGCAAGTCTGTTGATGGGTTATTCCGGGAGGTGTTCAGATGTTAGGAAAACTGATAAAATACGACATGAAAGCACTGAACCGCTTTCTTATTCTTATCCACGGGTTTCTTCTGTTTGCCGCGCTGCTGGTACGCTTCTTCCTGACCGGGCGCGTGCTTGTGGAGACACCGAAGGACGGTACATTGCTGGGCTTATCCTTCCTGCTGTTCTTCCTGATTATTATGGGCGTATCATTTGGAACCTTTATAGTGATCACCGTCCGTTTTTACAAGAACCTGTTCTCTGATGAGGGCTACCTTACCCGCACGCTTCCGGTCACCAGCGGCCAGCATCTGCTGTCCAAGACGATTGCCGGCAGCATCTGGGGAAGCCTCGATATGATTCTGCTGCTTGCGTCCTTTTATATTATTTCTGCCACTCCGTTCGTGGTGGACGCATTCAACAGTAATAAAGACCAGATTCTCAGGGAACTGGGAGTCACCGGCAAATACGCCGGGGTGTCCTTGGGCGCCATCGTGGCCGGACTCTTATTCTTCCTGATCATCAGCGCTATTACCAGTGTGCTCACGATCTATGTTTCCATCATACTTGGGCAGTTATTCTCCGGCCACCGCATCCTGGGAGCCGTGGTTTCTTATTTTGCCCTTACCACGGTCGTATCCGTCATATCCTTTGTCGTCATGGTAATCTATGGATCGTTCTCGGATACATTCTTGATTGCAAGCAGTTCTGCCCCGCCAGCGGACTTTAACTTCATCGCCTACATGATCGATATACTGAAGGTCACCACCGTCTTATCGCTGGTAGTCGATGTAGTGTTTTATATCTTGTCCTACTACATTATGAAAAAGAAGATCAACTTAATCTAATCAGCCAAAAGGCCATGAGTTCCGAGCGAACCTCATGGCCTTTTTATGAATCTCTTATTAGAATACAGCCTGGATTAGTACCATATAGAGGATCGTCCCGGCGCCGATGCTCAGAAGATTGTTCCTCTTCCAGACGTGCAGTCCGGCCGTAACCGCCACCGCTATGGCCTCAGGCAGCCCATGGGGCGCCTTCATCACGGGCGTAGCCTTCAGGCAGTATACCACCAGCATCCCGATTACCGCCGGAGTCAGTACCTTCCCCAGGTACTGGATCACGGCCGGAATCTCTTTCCCTTTCGGGAAGATCAGAAAGGGAACCACTCTGGTCGCAAATGTAGTCAAGGCAACCGTCAGGATCACAAGAAATGACATTGCTGCACTTATTGGCATGTCCCATCCACCTGCCTTTCCAGCCTGGTCCTTGCGATAAAAAGAACCAGAATGATTAAAATCATGGACGGCAGCACGAAACTGTCCATCCCGAATATCTGCAGGCAGATAAAGGATGCGGCCACGCCGATCATCTCTGGAATACAGTTCTTGCGATCCATCCACTGCTCTACAAATATCACCACGAACAAGGCTGTCATGGCAAAATCAATTCCTTCTGAATTAAAGGGAATCAGCGTTCCGGCAAGCCCGCCGATGGCGGAGCCGATGACCCAGTAGGACTGGTTCATGATGGATATGGCAAACAGGAATTTTTCTTCCTCCACCCCTTCTGGGACGTTTGTAGTACAAAGCAGAGAATAGGTCTCATCCGTAAGCCCGAATATCATATACCAGCGTTTCTTTCCCATATTATGAAATCTCTCCAGCAGCGATATTCCGTAGAATATGTGTCGCACGTTCACCATCAGCGTCATGAATATCACCTGGATAAGTGAAATCCCAGGCACAAAAAAATTCACAGCCAGGTATTGTCCTGATCCAGCGTAGACCAGCAGGCTCATCAGCATTGCCCAGAGAAAGGAATATCCCTTCTCTGCATACATCACGCCAAATGCTATCCCGATAAACAGATAGCCGGTCAGTACCGGAATCGTGTACGGGAAAGCCTTCTTAAATGCCATCTTATAACCAGACATATGCTCCCATCCTTCGTCTCTCATTCCTTCTTAAATATAAACATCATAAAAGAGGCCAGTCCCCTGCATATCCCACAAGGGCCTGCCCCCTCCAAAACCTCGATCAGCTTCCGGTAGAGTCTTCATAAGCATTTTTTAAATCTATTAGCGCTTCCTGAAGAAGTGCATCCGACTGCACAGCCTCATGATACGCCGTCTGCGTCTCTTCAATCAGAGCCTGTACATCCTCATGCTGTGCGATTTCATTGATATAGGACTTTACATCCTCCTCTTCTACGGCTGCACTGACTTGATACCCGCCATCCTTGTCTTTGCAGACATATACGGTGCCAAGTCCCGGAACCTTTGTATAGATATCCTTTATCTTCATCTCATATCTGACAAATGCCACATATGTATCCTTATACTTTCCAAGTTTAGTATATACCTTGATATTATCATAGGCTTCTACAAAACTTGCTTTATCTCCCAGCGACTGGTAATACTTGTCCACTACGCCGGTAATCTCCGGATATTCATCCATCCGAAGCGGATTCAGCTCCATGCTGCTGCATCCTCTGTTCTCCGTCTTCAGATCCTCTGAATTTGTCTTTTGTGCTTTCCGGGCTTTCTCGTTGGTAAGGCTGAATCCGGCTACTCCGATCACCAGTACAAGTACGGCCAGGGTTATGATAATGCCTGCCCTTCCCCGAACCTTGCGCCTGGCGGAATAGTCTTTGCTTCTTCCTTCCATAAGACTACCTCCACTTATAAGCACTTAAAAAAGTACACACCCGGGCGGATTCGAACCGCCGCTCCCGCCTCCGGAGGGCGGTGCTCTATCCCCTGAGCTACGGGTGCATGTATGATTACCTTTATGAAATTGCCTTTGTAATATTAACACATTTATCCAAAAAAGTAAAGGAAATGATTACGACATTTCCTTTACTTTTTTATTTCAGGCGATTTTTCAAGCTAGATCCGCAATTTTTTCTGCTTCCGGTCATAATAGTACGCATGGTTTGAAAGCACTTCCTCCGGATCCACCTGCGTCTCATTGATCTCTTTCACCAGCCTGCTTAGTTCCGCCTGTCCTGGCGCCTCACTCTCCGGCACGATGATCACCTCATGGACGCTGCTTGGCAGCACATAATAATTTTCCTTAAGATAGTCGCCGATCTTTTCAAGCCTTCCTTCGTACAGGATCGCCGCTGCGCCGTAACTGCGGATCTCATTGCTTAAGATGTACATCATATCCTCTTTCCCCTTTTCTTCCATGCCCGTCAATTCCTCAATCACCGCCCGCATGGTCTGGAATTCATCCGGGAGCAGCACGTGGGTATTCCTGCATGCCCACCTATACACGCCCTCCATGGTCTCGCCCCACATGGCAAGATGCTCATTTCTTATCATCATGGATGCAGTACCATAGGGAGTCACTTCCAGCAGTGCATAGAAGATCACCGCCAGGTCCAGATATCGTTTATGCGGCGCGTTTTTAAGCATCTGACGATTGGATTCGCGGTTGACCAGATGATATATGATCTTCCCTCTGACACGCTCATAGTCCTTAATATAATCGCTTTCAAAAGAACTTCCAAATCGCACTTGTGCATACAGCCTTAAGATATCTCCCGCAATCTCCTCCACCGTTCCTCCATGCTGGAACTGCTGGTAGTACTCTTCCAGATAGATGGTGGGGGATATATTGATTCCCTGCTCCACGATATTAAGCCCCTGCCTCCTTGTGCCGTTATTCTTGACCGCGGTGTGGATGGAAACGGTCACATTCTCTTGGATCCTCTCCTTTACTTTCACTTCCACTGCCTGGATAAACTGGTAATAAGTCATAGAACTCCTTTCCTTATGGCAGCATGGTATTTTTTCATGGTAACGCGGCACGAACGCGCCTTTGAAAAGATAGAAAAATATGAGTTGATTGATTATGGTATTACAATTATAAAAAAGCCCCGCAAAAATTGCAAGGCTTTTTTTACAATTAGCATTATACTCTGGAAAGATAGTCTCCTGTACGCGTGTCGATCTTGATCTTCTCGCCTGATTCAACGAACAGAGGAACCATTACCTGCGCGCCCGTCTCAACAATCGCCGGCTTTGTAGCGCCTGTTGCCGTATCACCCTTGAATCCAGGCTCTGTCTCCGTAATCTCAAGTTCTACGTTCAGAGGCGGCTCTATGGCAAATACGCTGCCCTGGTAAGAACTGAGCTTGACGTTTTCATTCTCTTTTACAAACTTCAGGGAATCCCCTACTGTGTCGTTATTGACAGCAATCTGGTCATAGGTCTCTGTGTCCATGAAATAGTAAAGATCTCCGTCGTTGTAGAGATACTGCATCTCTTTTCTGTCGATATGCGCGTTCTCAAACTTTTCTGTTGGGCGGAATGTCTTCTCAACAACGCCGCCGTTAATAATATTCTTTAACTTTGTACGTACGAAAGCCGCACCTTTTCCCGGCTTTACATGCTGGAATTCCAGAATCTGGAATACGTTTCCTTCAATCTCTACAGTAAGGCCGTTCTTAAAATCTCCTGCTGATACCATTCTATAATCCTCCTTAGTCGTGCCCGGATGGCACTATACGTTCTTTCACTTTTTTCATTCTATAATAGATTACGCCTTTTTTCAACCCTTTTTTACCGCATAAGACTCCTGCGGTAAAAGAATAGCACGATTTTCTCCAAATACCGCTTCAGAACGATCTGAAACTCTTCTTTCGGATGAATCGGCTTTACCAGAATATTATGGATTCCAGCCCTCTTAGCACCCCATACATCGGTAAAAAGCTGATCTCCGATAAACAGCGTGTTGCTCCGATCTGTCCCCATCTTCTCCATGGCCTTGATATAGTTCTTCGTGGATGGCTTATGGGCATTGTATACATAATCTGTCTGGATATCCTGATTGAACATCTTGACCCTGGGTTCCTGGTTATTGGAGATCAGGCAGCTCCTGAAACCGATCTTTCTAAGCCTGTCAAACAGCGTTATCGCCCTGTTGTCCGCCGGCGCGCCATGGGGGACTAACGTATTGTCTATATCGAAGATCAGGCCCCTGTAGCCTTCTTCGTACAATTTTTCAAAATCTATGACATAGGTAGATGCAATATACCTGTCTGGATAAAACATATCAAACATTAGCGTTCTTCCATTTCCGACAGTCGCTGGATTAGTTCCTCGCAGATCTGCAGGACTGTCTTGTCATCCGTATTAATTACGATGTCTGCTGCCGCTTCGTATTTTTCACGACGCTGCTCCATAAGTTCAGAGATGCCCTTTACATTCTTCCTTCCTTTGAGCACAGGCCTGTCATCGCTGTCCTTCACCCTTTCATAGATGGTCTCCGGGCTTGCAGTCAGAAGCACCACCCTGCCGTTCTTCTTCATCTCCGCTACGTTTCTCTCTCTTAAGGCAGCGCCGCCGCCGCAGGAGATCACCGTATTCTTATGAGACTGCATTTCGATCAGCAGATTTGTCTCCAGGTCACGGAAGTATTCTTCCCCGTATGTAGCAAAGATATCAGGAATACTCATCTCTTCCCGTTCTGCGATCACTTGATCCATCTCGATGATTTCCATGGCAAACATGGTACTCAGGTAATCGGATATGGTGGTCTTTCCTGCTCCCATAAATCCAATCAGCACAATATTGTAATCAAATAATTTTCTGGCCTGGATTCTCTTGCTGTTACGCAGAATGCAACGGAAAACATCATAGATTTCCTCTTTGTACTTGTTATCGGCAAGTTTCTCTTCCAGCCTCGTCTTCTGTTTCGCCTCCTGCTGCGGCTGCAGGATCGGCATTCCATACGTTTCCTTATATGCCATGATCTTCTCAATGATCGCATTACGCTCTACCAACGCGTCAATAATCTTGTCATCGCACAGCCCCAACTGCTCTCTGTACATCTCTAAATCATTCATGTCTTATCTCTCCTACTTCCTATCTACTTTCAAACTGTTAACAAGCATATCTGCGCCCTTCCTTCGTAGGGCATACATGGTATACACACTCGTGTATTATATCAATATTCCCGCACTTTCGCAAGAATTTCCGTCTATTTTTTCAAGCCATGCCGCGACTTGACATAGTCTATAAAATCCTTTGCTATTGGGGCCAGATATTTATTCTTGCAGGTAACCATATAGATCAGCCTCCTATAATTCAGATTCTCTATTTCCAGGAATGCGGCACGCATACTGCGTATGGCCGGCACGTCCGGCACGATTCCAACGCCGAAGCCTTTTGCCACCAGTCCTACAAGCGCGCTGTCTTCATCCACCATGTACCGGATATCCGGCTTTTCCCCTTGCTCTTTGAATATCTGGTCTATCACGGGCCGCAGGCCGCTCTCTTCATTAAAGAAAATCTGGGGATAGACTGCCAGTTCCGCAATTTCCACGCTGCCCCGGCTTGCCAGGGGGTGTCCCAATGGAACCGCCGCAATCAGTTTCTCCTGTGCCACAGGAAAGAACTCCAGATCTTTCTGCCCCTCTTTCATGGAGCAGAAGCCTACGTCGTATTTTTCTTCCCGGATTCCCTTTAAGATTTTCTCTGTCACGCCATTGTGAAAGCCGAATTCCACCTCCCTGTGCGGGTTCTCATTCAAGAACCCTTTCACCACCTCCGGTATGAATTCTCCTCCCTGAGTATAGATATATCCCATGTCTATGTGTCCGCTGGTTTCGCTCGTCATCGCTTTCATCTTGCGTATGCCTGCATCCAGAATGCTTAACGCTTCTTCGGCATATTCCATAAATAGCCTGCCGTACTTGGTCAGGACAACATTCCGTCCCTGCTTTTCAAACAGATAAGTCCCTAGCTCATTTTCTAACGAGGAAATCGCATGACTTAAACTTGGCTGCGTGATTGACAGTTTTTCCGCTGCTCTTGTGTAATGCTCCATATGTGCAAGTGTTACAAAGTATTGTAGCTGATTTAAGTTCATATTTTATCCTCCTTTGTCGATTTTTACCAAGTATAGCACAATACATAGACAAATTCTATCGTCTACGTCAAAAACATGAATTTGTTTTATATTTAACGATGAATTATAATCCAGTTAAAGAGTTAAATCAACGGTTTACCAACTGAAAAAAATTGGAGGATGATACTATGAAGAATAACTATCCACACGTCTTTTCCACACTTTCCTTAAGGGGAATGACCATGCGAAACCGAGTTGCAATGATGCCCATGGGGAGCGATTTTGCAGGGCATGACGGCCAGTTAAGCGACGAGCATATCAAATACTATGAGTTAAGAGCCCGGGGCGGCGCAGGCCTGATCATCGTAGAGAACATCTGCGTCAAATATCCGGAGGGCTCCAATGGGACCACCCAGCTGCGGATCGACAAAGACTGCTATATTCCCCGCCTGTTTGCGCTCACGGAAGCCTGTCACCGCCATGGCGCGTGCATGGGCATCCAGATCAACCACGCCGGCGCGTCCGCCATGGCGTCCCGCATTGGCATGCAGCCGGTCTCCGCATCCACCCTTCCTTCCAAGTCTGGCGGGGACATTCCTCGTCCTCTTTCCAAGGAAGAATTAAAGAGCATTGCCAAAGACTACGGCGCCGCCGCAAGACGCGCCGTCAACGCGGGGTTTGACCTGATTGAGGTTCACGCCGGCCACTCCTACCTGATCAGCCAGTTCTTGTCGCCGACCATGAATGACCGTACCGATGAATTTGGCGGCTGTGCCAAGAACCGCGCAAGATTCTGCCGCATGGTCATTGACGAAGTAAGGAAAGCCATCGGGCCAAGAGTTCCCATCTCCCTTCGTCTCAGCGTTGATGAATTGGTAGAAGGAGGCAATTCTGTGGATGACTGCCTGGAATACCTGGAATATCTCAACGATGAAGTAGATCTTTTTGATACCTCTTCCGGGCTGAATCCTTCAATCCAATACCAGATTGATGCCAACTATCTGGAAGACGGCTGGCGCTCTTATATGGCCAAGGCTGTCCGGGACAAGTTCGGCAAGCCCACGATTGCTATCGGCAATATCCGCAATCCTCAGGTTGCGGAGGATATCCTGGCTAGAGGCGATGCGGACTTGATCGGCATGGGCCGCGGACTGATCGCCGATCCTGACTGGTGCAACAAGGCCAGATATGGGGATGTAAGAGACATCCGCAAATGCATCTCCTGTAATGTCGGATGCGTAGGGAACCGTATCGGAGGCAACAAGCCCCTTAGATGCACCATCAATCCGGATCTCATCAATGGAGAATCCTATAAAAAGACAGCCGTCAAAAAGCCATGCCACGTAGTCGTAGTAGGCGCAGGAACCGCCGGACTGGAAGCCGCCTGCACCGCGGCGGAGGTCGGATGCAATGTTACGCTGCTGGAAAAAAAGGATTCCATAGGAGGCCTTTCTGTAGAAATATCCAAGATTCCTGCCAAGAAAAGACTTGCGGACTTCCCTGCATACTTGAAGCGCCGCGCCTCCAAGCTTAAAAACCTTAAAATCCTCACCGGCGTGGATGCTACCTTGGACGTGATCAAGGAACAAAACCCCCATCTTGTTGTCAATGCGACAGGCTCTGTCCCCCTCCTTCCTCCGATTGAAGGGCTGCATGAAAACCTTAAGAATGAGGAGGCTTGCGTATACTCTATTCTGGACATGATTGACCAGATAGACTCCTACCCCGAAGACATGACCGGCAAAAAGGTGGTCGTCATCGGCGGCGGAGCAGTCGGCCTGGATGTGGTGGAATTCTTCGCTCCCCGCGGGGCAGATACTGCCATCGTCGAGATGCTTCCGATGATCGGAAACGGGCTGGACGCCTCGTCTACCGCCAGCATGAAAGAATGTATGGAGAAGCACCAGGTCAGACAGATGACGAACACCGCGCTGATGAAAGTAAATCCTCATTCCTTCCTGGTAAAATACGATGGCAAAGAGGAGGAGCTGCACTTTGATTATGGATTCGTATGCCTGGGAATGAAGGCAAACGCACCAATCTGGGACGCGATTGCAGAAGGGTTTGAGGGTACAGATACGGAAATCATCAATATCGGCGACTCAGTCCGTGCAAGACGCATCATTGATGGAACGGACGCCGGCCGTCACCTGGTATTGAATACGCTGGAAAGGCTTGGATATCTGGACTAGGAAAGCAGCAATCGAAAAACAGCATGGGAAATTGCCCATGCTGTTTTTCGAATCTTCTATATAACTTTTATTTAAGTCTATCCAGCTGCTTTCCTACATCCTTCCTGAATTGCTCCCATGCCTTCTCATTTTCCACGAAATACTTTGGACAATCCTTGCCAGTCACATCATAGTGACGTATCACGTCATTCCCATCTAAATCGAACTTCAGGCACAGCCAAGCACATAATTCCACCATAGATTGATAGGTCTTATCGTTAAATTTCCCAGTCTCATCCGGATGGCAGCACTCGATGGATACCGTGTCAAGGTTCCGACTGTTGGACGCATAGGCCTCCTCCCAGGTGGGAACGCACTGGACGATCTCTCCTTCCAGGCCTACCACAAAGTTGCTGCTCACCTTGGTCTCGTGGCTGTCTTTGAGGTTTTCAAAATAATTCCGGTTGTCCATGGCTGACGCTCCGGGATTGGCGGTATAGTGCACGACAACGCCTGTAATCTTCTTCGCCTCCGTTCCCGGCCTGGAATACGGGTTCACCGTCAGAAGTTCCACGTCGATGTCCGGCCTTGCCGCATCGATATCCTTCCCTTTCAGTTCCACATATTCGTCCGTAAACCAGGCAGGCTTGACAATCCTCAGTATTTCAAATAAGACTGCCAGGACTAATAATATAAGAAGTCCCAGGCGGATATTACGCCGGATCTTTCTCTTTCGCTGCGCGTCCGTTAATTTTCTATGGTAATTCCTCTTCTTCCTCATCCATACTCTCCGTAAACTTTTCATTCGTTTATCTGGTATTATCATACCATATAATCCGCAGTTTTTTATGAAAAGTTACTTATGATTTTCTGAAGATTCACAGGCTATTATCCTTTGACAAACCGGTACGCCGTTGTAGTCTCATATACCTCCCCTGCCTTCACTTCCGGACCCTCAAAGTGATCCTTGTGCACTGCGTCCGGAAAATACTGGGTCTCAAAGCAGGCTGCCTGGCGCATGTTATAGACTGCTCCTGCCTTGCCCTTTTCATGATCCACAAAGTTGGCCGTGTAGAATTGCATGCCCGGAAGATCCGTGTATACCTCCATAGCAATCCCTGACTCCTTCGATCGCATAAATGCCGCCTTGCGATACCCATTTCCGTTCAGCACCCAGTTATGATCATAGCCCTTGCCGAATTCCAGCGCCTCATAGGCTTCTTCTATCTCTGCCCCTACAGGCTTTAACTGCCTGAAGTCCATCGGCGTTCCGCTAACCGGCACGATCTCTCCTGTAGGAATGGACTGGCTGTCCGCTCTGGCATATGCATCCGCATACAGCATCACTTCCTGATCAAGCACGGTGCCGGATGCATGGCCGGACAAATTAAAATAACTATGGTTGGTCAGATTCATCAGGGTATCCGCATCCGGAACTGCCCGGTAATGAATCTTTACCTCATTGTCCTTTGTCAATGTATATGTCACACTAATCTTTACATTCCCCGGGAACCCCTGGTCTCCGGAAGGGCTGTCCATCAGAAATTCCACATGGTCCTCCTGCGTCTCCCCGGTCTTCCAAATTCTTTTATTGTAAAAATCCCTGCCGCCGTGGAGGGTGTTCTGTCCATCGTTACGCGTCAGTTCATAGGTTCTTCCACCCAGCCGGAATTCTCCGTTTCCAATACGGTTTGCGACCCTTCCTATCGTAGCGCCGAAAAATGCATTCCCCGCCTCATATCCTTGTACATCATCATATCCCAGCACCACATCCAGAAGTCTTCCTTCCTTGTCAGGAACCCTTACCTGTACCAGTGTGGCTCCATAATCGGACACTTTTATCTCCATGCCCTTATCATTCTGAATGGTAAAAAGTCTTGCCTCTTCTCCCTTAGATGTCATTCCAAAACTATGTGTCATCTCTTTGCCTCCTTTGAATTACAAATCTGAATTCCTTGATACGCATAGCCGGATTGCTAGCATAGGCAAAATACCAGATCCCGTCCAGGCTCTGCCTGAGAGGCATCTTCTCCTCTATCCTCCTATCCTTACAATCCGTGGGCTTTAAAAAAGACGCCCGGTGGATGTTTCCCTTACGGACGTCTTTTATATGGCTCTTAACTATATCGCTTCTTTTTTACTCATCTACGCTGTAGTTTGGCGCTTCCTTCGTAATATGGATATCGTGAGGATGGCTTTCCTTCAGGGATGCGGAAGAGATCTTCACGAACTGTCCCTTCTGCTTCAGATCCTCGATTGTCGGCGCGCCGCAATATCCCATGCCTGAACGCAAGCCGCCCATCAGCTGGAATACCGTATCTTCCACCGTGCCTTTATAGGCAACACGGCCTTCCACGCCTTCCGGAACCAGTTTCTTCGCATCCGTCTGGAAATAGCGGTCCTTGCTTCCGTTCTCCATCGCTGCGATGGATCCCATCCCACGGTATACCTTATATTTCCTTCCCTGGTACAGTTCAAAGGTTCCGGGGCTTTCATCGCATCCTGCAAAGATACTTCCCATCATGCAGACATTCGCTCCTGCCGCAATTGCCTTTGTCATATCTCCGGAGTACTTGATTCCTCCATCGGCAATAATCGGAACCCCATACTTGTCTGCCGCCTCGTAGCAATTCATGACAGCGGTAATCTGAGGAACTCCGATTCCTGCAATAATGCGGGTGGTACAGATAGACCCCGGTCCGATTCCCACCTTGACCGCATCAGCGCCAGACTTAATCAGCGCTTCCGCTGCTTTTGCGGTAGCCACGTTTCCTGCAATCACCTGCAGATCCGGGAACTTGCTCTTGATCATGTCAACCGTATGCAGAACATTTGCGGAATGGCCATGAGCGGAGTCCAGAACTACCACGTCGACTTTTGCGTTCACCAGTTCCTGAGCCCGGTCAAGGCAGTTTGCCGTAATGCCGATTGCCGCGCCGCACAGCAGGCGTCCTTGTCCGTCCTTGGCTGACAGCGGATACTTGATCTGCTTCTCGATATCCTTGATCGTGATCAGTCCCTTCAGGTTAAAGTCCTTATCCACGATCGGGAGTTTTTCCTTTCTTGCCTTTGCCAGAATCTTCTTGGCCTCGTCCAATGTGATTCCCTCCGGAGCTGTGATTAATCCTTCGGAAGTCATGGATTCTTTGATCTTCTTTGAAAAGTCTTCTTCGAATTTTAAATCACGGTTCGTGATGATACCAACTAATTTCTTTCCTTCGGTAATCGGAACGCCAGATATCCGAAACTTCGCCATCAGATTATTGGCATCCTCCAGAGTATGTTCCGGTGACAGGTAAAAAGGATCTGTGATTACGCCATTTTCAGAACGCTTTACCTTGTCCACTTCTTCTGCCTGCTGCTCAATAGGCATGTTCTTATGAATAATACCGATGCCCCCCTGTCTTGCCATCGCGATTGCCATACGGTGTTCCGTAACCGTATCCATTCCCGCGCTCATCATCGGTATGTTTAACTTAATCTTCTTGGTCAGGTAGGTTGATAAATCCACTTGGTTCGGAATCACTTCTGAATAGCCCGGAACTAAGAGCACATCATCGAATGTAATCCCATCTCCAATTATCTTTCCCATGATTATATCCTCTCTTTCTCTTTTCAAATTTTACGATTAACTGCTATGATAACCAATCTGCGCACTATTTGTCAACATATTTCGACCACTTTTTAAATTTACTTGCGCACGACCTTCCTGGGGGCCATCATATAAAACCCTTCTACAATCGTATCATTCGGTTCAAATATAATCTTCTTCTGCTCGCCCCTCTCGGATACTACAAGCGCATAGAGGGCGGCTTGTCCGCTCCCGGAACTGTAATTATAGGTCTTGGCCTTCTGGTACTGGCGTACTTCGATAGAATCAGCGGGTGCCAGAATCTCAAGATCATTGACGTTAGCGGAAAACATCCGCTTGCGCTTTGCCTTGTTCATAATCTTGTCAATATCCAGATCCCCATTCACAAACAGGTACTCATACTCCACATTCAACCTCCGGAACATGAGCACATCCAGAATAACCGCCAGGACCGGCAGGATAATACCGAATGGAAACAGAAACACGATCAAGACAGAAACGATCGTCACCGCAACCAGCGCCGCCTTTATTACAATATCCTTCATGCCCGCCTGTTTCTTCACTAACTGTTCTGTATAATAGTCGCTCATCTTTTATTCCTCCACAATCTATACTGAATGCCATTATTGTACCATACTTTCAGGCAAAAAGAAAACTCCCCGTCAGAGGAGTTTTCAAAAATTTCATACTTTATATAGCTGCAGAAATGATTTACGTTACATCATGCCCATTCCGGCCCCTGCTCCTGCAGGCATTGCCGGTGTCTCTTCCTTAATGTTGGCAACAACAGACTCTGTCGTAAGCAGTGTAGATGCAACGCTGGTAGCGTTCTGAAGAGCGCTTCTTGTAACCTTTGCAGGATCCAGGATTCCGCTCTCTACCATATCTACATAGTTTTCTGTCAGCGCGTCGAATCCGTATCCTGGATCAGACTCTTTTACCTTGTTGATAATTACGGAACCTTCCAGTCCGGCATTTGCAGCAATATGATACAGCGGAGACTCCAGTGCCTTCAATACTACGTTCGCGCCAGTCTTCTCATCGCCCTCCAGGCTTTCTGCCAATGCTGCCACTTCTTTTGCCGCGTGGATATATGCAGATCCGCCTCCTGCGATGATGCCTTCTTCAACTGCCGCTCTTGTGGCATTCAGGGCATCTTCCATACGCATTTTTGCTTCCTTCATCTCAGTCTCGGTTGCTGCTCCTACACGGATTACCGCTACGCCGCCTGCCAGTTTTGCAAGTCTTTCCTGTAATTTTTCTTTATCGAAATCAGATGTGGTCTCTTCAATCTGAGCCTTGATCTGAGCGACACGGTCAGCAATCTCTTTCTTGTCTCCTATGCCATCCACAATAACGGTATTCTCTTTCTGGATCTTGACGGATTTGGCACGTCCTAACTGCTCCATCGTAGTCTCTTTCAGATCCATTCCCAGTTCATCAGAGATCACCTGTCCGCCTGTCAGGATCGCGATATCTTTGAGCATCTCTTTTCTTCTGTCTCCATATCCAGGTGCTTTTACGGCCGCTACATTGAAGGTTCCACGCAGTTTGTTTACAATCAATGTGGTAAGAGCCTCGCCCTCGATATCCTCAGCGATGATCAGAAGTCTTGCTCCAGACTGTACGATCTGCTCTAACAGAGGAAGAATATCCTGGATATTGGAAATCTTCTTGTCTGTAATCAGGATATATGGATCTTCCAGATTTGCTTCCATCTTATCCATATCCGTTGCCATGTATGCGGAAACATATCCGCGGTCAAACTGCATACCTTCTACCAGATCCAGTTCCGTCTTCATCGTCTTGGATTCTTCGATCGTAATTACGCCGTCATTGGAAACCTTCTCCATTGCATCCGCAACCATCTCCCCAACTTCTACATCGCCTGCGGAGATTGCTGCAACTTTTGCGATCTGATCTTTGTCCTTTACTTTGCTGGACATCTTAGCGATTGCATCAACCGCCTTGTCAGTTGCCTTTTTCATGCCTTTGCGAAGGATAATCGGGTTTGCCCCTGCAGCCAGATTCTTCATACCTTCATGAACCATTGCCTGTGCAAGCACGGTTGCTGTGGTTGTGCCATCACCGGCCACGTCGTTGGTCTTGGATGCAACTTCCTTGATCAGCTGCGCTCCCATATTCTCAAAAGCATCCTCAAGCTCGATTTCTTTTGCAATCGTAACACCGTCGTTCGTGATAAGCGGCGCGCCGAAAGATTTATCCAACACTACGTTACGTCCTTTTGGTCCAAGCGTTACCCTAACGGTATCTGCCAGCTGGTTAACTCCTGTTTCCAATGCGCTTCTTGCCTCAGCGCCATATTTAATTTCCTTTGCCATGATTACATTCCTCCTGCTCTTTCTATGCTATAATCTTTTTCAAACTTCACTTCTTTATTCAACGATTGCAAGGATATCATCCTGTTTTACGATGATATACTCTTCATCATCAATTTCAACCGTTGTTCCTGCATATTTAGAATAAATAACTTTCTGGCCTGTCGCGACATTCATCTTAACTTCCTTGCCATCAACTGTTCCACCAGGTCCAACAGCGATTACTTCTGCCTGCTGCGGTTTCTCTTTGGACTGTCCGGGAATCACGATTCCGGATTTTGTAGTTTCTTCTGCTACTAACTGTTTTAATACGACTCTGTCTCCCAATGGTACTAATTTCATATTTATTCCTCCTTAATATTATCTATATTTGTTAGCACTCATAAAAAGAGAGTGCTAAAAGACTCTAGATATAAAATAGCACTCTCTCGTTATTTTGTCAACAACCTTTATATTTAGTTTACAAGATTTTTATAAAATCCATTCCGAATCTGGAATTTTACGATTCTCCCAACCTTATTCCAATATCTTTCCCTGATGGTTCCGCTACATCCGATAACGCCCTTGGGCGTGTCGATCCTGCATTCGTAGATGCCATCCAGGGAGAAGACCGGAAGCTGCGTCTCATCTGATAACAAATATATACATTCTTCTTCCGGATTATACGTGATTATGCTGCAATGGTACGTTGCCTTATCAAAGAACCCTTCTTTCAAGATCATACGGGTCATCTTGATATCAGCGGAACACTCCTCATACATGCCTGCTTCTCCCTTCCCAAGTTCAAATAAGGGTATCAGTCGCCCGATACCCCTTTATCCGTCTTTCTTATTTTGCACGTTCTGCCTTGATATGTTCCAGTTCCGTAAATACATAATCATTTACGACCTTGATATAGGTTCCCTTCATACCGGAAGAACGTGACTCGATCACTCCGGCGCTTTCGAATTTCCGGAGCGCATTTACAATCACGGATCTGGTAATCCCTACCCGGTCTGCGATCTTGCTGGCAACCAGGATTCCCTCCGTGCCATCCAGTTCCTCAAAGATATGGATGATCGCCTCCAGTTCTGAATAGGACAGGGTGCTGATAGCCGACTGGACGATATGCTCCTTCCTGGTCTCTTCAGCGCTCTCCTCATTTACGGACCTGAGCATTTCAAGTCCTACTACCGTTGTTCCATATTCACTTAAAATAATGTCGTCAATTTCATACATCTGGTCTCTCTTATAGATAAATAGTGTTCCCAGACGCTCGCCTGCAATATCAATGGGGGTGATGATGGCCTGATAACCCTTCACCGCCTCTTCCGAAAATCCAAGGGTCTGCAGGTTTACATTCTCCTTGGTGGATAAAATACTCAGCAGGCGCTCATTCAGCATATCATCGATATGCCTCCCGACTTCCCGCTCCAGCAGTTCCTTGATAATTGGAACTCCCTCGCAATTACTGCCGCCCAGCACTTTGCCCTTTTTACTGACTACCAGAACATTGGAATCCAGTATTTCAGTAAGCACTTCGCAGATATCATTAAATACGACCTTGCTGGAATTATTATTATGCAGTAATTTGTTGATTTTTCTAGTTTTATCTAACAATTGTACACTCATTGCCATTCCTCCATCCTTTGATTGTTATATTATCATACAATTCAATAACATTCAATGAATTTCCTAAATATTTTTAATAATCTCTTTATTTTCCACATATCCGCATTGTTCATCACTGCAAAGCAGCTTATTTCCCTTTTCTACCATATGGCTTCCACACCTCGGACACTTCTTCGTCGATGGCTTCTGCCAGGACATAAATTCGCAATTGGGGTTGTCTTCGCACCCATAATATTTTCGTCCCTTCTTCGTCTTACGGATCACCACATCCTTGCCGCAGACCGGGCAAGGCACGCCGATCTTTTCCAGATAAGGCTTGGTATTCCTGCACTCCGGGAATCCCGGACAAGCCAGGAAACGTCCATGGGGTCCATATTTAATGACCATATTGCGGCCGCACTGGTCACAGATCACATCCGTAACCTCATCTTCTATCTTGACTGCTTCCTGTTCCTTCTCCGCTTTTTCGACGGCTTTCTCAAGATCCGGATAGAAATTCTCGATAATCGTCTTCCATCCTACTTTTCCCTCTGCCACCCCATCAAGAAGGCTTTCCATATTGGCTGTGAAGTTCACGTCCACAATGCTGGGAAAGGACTGCTTCATAATATTATTGACCACTTCGCCGATCTCTGTGAGATAAAGGTTCTTATTCTCCTTGGCCACATATCTTCTGGCAATAATTGTAGAAATTGTAGGCGCATAAGTACTTGGGCGGCCGATACCCAGCTCCTCAAGCGTCTTTACCAGCGCTGCCTCCGTATAATGGGCTGGCGGCTGGGTGAAATGCTGCTTTGACTCAAAACTTTCTTTGGTAAGCCTGGAATCCATATCAAGGCCTTTCAGCAGCACGTTGCTTTCTTCCTTCTCTTCTCCTGCCTCCGTATATACAGAACGGAATCCTTCGAAGATAATCTTGGACGCTGCCACCGTAAACCGATACGTTCCTGCCGCGATCTTCACGGACGTGGTCTCGTATCTGGCAGGCCGCATCCTGCTGGCAACAAACCGTTTCCATATCAGCTGGTACAGACGGAACTGATCCCTGGTCAGGGAATCCTTCATAACTGCCGGCGTGCGCGATACATCCGTAGGCCTTATCGCCTCATGGGCGTCCTGGATGATCTTTTTGTCAGCCCCTTCTTTTGCTTCTCCTGCTGCCACATACTCTTTTCCGTAATTAGACGCGATGTATTCTCTTACACTGGCGTCAGCCTCTTCCGATACCCTGGTGGAATCCGTACGCAGATAGGTAATGATTCCGACGGTGCCATTCCCTTTGATGTCAATTCCCTCATAGAGCTGCTGGGCAATCCTCATCGTCTTTGAGGTGGCAAAATTCAGCGCTTTGGATGCTTCCTGCTGGAGCGTGCTGGTGGTAAAAGGAACCGGGGCCTTTTTAATCCGCTCGCCCTTTTTAATGTCTGCCACGGAATAATCGGCCTGATCCACTTCTTTCAGAATCTGTTCCAGTTCTTCCTTGGAACGGATGGTCATCTTCTTTTTCTCTGTGCCGTAGAATTTCGCGGTCAGAATCTTCTTCTCTCCTTCTACTTTCAAGTTGGCATCCAGCGTCCAGTATTCTTCCGGGATGAATGCATTGATCTCTTCCTCCCGGTCCGCGATAATACGAAGCGCCACCGACTGAACCCGCCCGGCACTCAAGCCTCTCTTGACCTTGGCCCACAAAAGAGGGCTGATCCTGTATCCGACAATTCGATCCAGAACCCTTCTCGCCTGCTGGGCATCAACCAGATCCATATCAATTTCTCTTGCGTTTTTAAGGGATGCTTTTACTGCGTTCTTTGTAATCTCATTAAAACTAATGCGGTAAGTCTTCTTATTCTCCAACTTCAAGGCCTGGCTCAAATGCCACGAAATAGCCTCTCCTTCCCGGTCCGGGTCAGTCGCGAGATACACCTTATCTGCTTTTTTCACTTCCTTGCGCAGATTTGCCAGTATCTCTCCTTTCCCCCGTATTGTAATGTACTTCGGCTCATAATCATGCTCAACGTCAACGCCCAGCTGGCTCTTGGGCAGATCCCTGACATGCCCGTTGGATGCGGTAACCACATAATTACTTCCCAGAAATTTTTTAATTGTCTTCACCTTTGCAGGCGACTCCACGATTACAAGATAGCGTGCCATATAACTGCTTCCTCCATAAAAAACGACTTGCCGGTCTTTCACCGGATTCTTATATAATAATTTTTAGATACTTCTTTAATATATCCCTCTAATTCCAGAGTTATCAGCCTCTCCAGAAGTTCCTTCGGACATAGTCCGGTCTCTTCTAATAATTGGCCAATGCTCTTCGGGAACAAACCGAGACAACTATACACCATATTTTCAGGACTTTCAAGCATTTTTTTATTTTCGTCAGAATTTTGCCCTGGATTCATATTGCTGATTTCCAATTCCATTAATAGATCTTCCGGAGATAGGAGAATCCCTGCGCCTTGCTTGATCAGCCGGTGGCAGCCCTGGCTTGCCGGGCTTGTTACGGGGCCAGGCAGCGCATAGACATCCTTTCCCTGTTCCAAGGCCATATCTGCGGTAATCAAAGAGCCGCTTCTTTCTTTTGCTTCTATTATAAGAACTACATCTGACAGACCGCTGATGATTCGGTTCCGCTCCGGAAAATATGCCGGCAGCGGCGGCTGTCCCGGAATCTGCTCCGATATCAGGCCTCCATTTTCCTGAAGATCCATATACAGCCCGATATGCTCTCTTGGATAACAGACATCGACGCCGCATCCTAATATACCATATGTCCTTCCTCTTCCGTTTAATGCGCCTCTTTGCCCTGCGCCATCGATTCCTCTCGCCATGCCGCTGATCACTTGAACTCCTGCTTTTGCAAGTTTCTCTCCATAGGCAAGCGCCATCTGCTCGCCGTAAGGAGTGCAGCGTCTGGCTCCTACGATCGCTGCGCTGGGAGAATCTTCTTTGGGAAGGCTTCCCTTTACATATAGTGCATAAGGCGGATTAGGAATATGCTTCAGTTTCTCTGGATATTCCCTGGAAAAATAAGGAATGAACCGTATATTTTCCTCTTTCAGCCTTGCCCACCTCTCCTCAATCTTCTTATCTCCTTGCGCCTTCCTGATTGTTTCAACATCCTTCGCGTTCAGATACTCTTGAAAATGAAGTTTTGTTTCTTCTATATAATAAACAGTTCTTCCGCTTCCTAAATTTTCCCTTAGCATCCTCTTTTTCTTCGGCTGAAGCGGTTTTATGGATGCAAGCCAGTATTCATATACCACCTTTTCTACCTCCCCCAATATTTCTTGTCTATCGTCCGGTAGCTGATTGCCTCTTTCAGATGATGCTCCCGGATTCTTTCACTCTCCTCCATATCCGCAATCGTACGTGCCACCCGCAATATCTTATGGTAGGTTCTTGCCGTCAGCCCCATCGCCAGATACGCGCGCTTCATCAGCCGTTCTTCATTATCCCCTAATTGGCAGTACTTCTCCAGTTCCCTGACGCCCAGCAGGGCATTCGATGTTATCCCGGTTTCTGCATAACGCATGTTCTGGATGTTTCTGGTCTTTACTACCCTCTTTCGTACCTCTTTTGAACTTTCCTGGGGCTTCCGGACGCTTAAGGCTTCATACTTGATCCGAGGAGTTTCTATACACAGATCCATACGATCCAGAAATGGCTGGCTGATCCTGCCCAAGTAATGCCGGATCTGTCCTGGCGTGCAGGTGCATTTTTCTAAATTCGGATAATTGCCGCAAGGGCATGGATTCATTGCGGCAACCAGTATGAAATTGGCCGGAAACACATAGGTTCCATGGCTGCGGGCAATCCGAATCTGCTTTTCTTCCAGAGGCTGTCTTAATACTTCCAGAACATTCTTTTGAAATTCCGCCAGTTCATCCAGAAACAGCACGCCTTCATGGGCCAGGCTGATCTCTCCCGGAACCGGGACCAGCCCGCCGCCTATCAATGCAGCCTTCGTCACCGTGTGGTGAACGCTTCTCACTGGTCGGCCCGTAATCAATGGACGCTCCCTGTCTACCATTCCAAGAACGCTGTAAATCTTCGTGATCTCTATGCTTTCTTCCGGCGTAGGCGGCGGAAGAATGGTGGGAATTCTTTTTGCCAGCATGGATTTCCCGCTTCCCGGAGGTCCCACCATAAGAAGATTATGACCGCCTGCAGCCGCGACTTCTGCCGCTCTTTTTACTGCCTCCTGCCCCTGGATATCTCCAAAGTCCACGGACAATTCCTCTCTCCCTCCTTCCATCTTCCCATCCTGTCTTACTTCTTCTTTAAGCGCCACCTCTCCATTCAGGTAATCACAGGCTTCTTTCAAATGCCTGACCCCTAAGATCCTGATCCCTTCCACCAGCGCTCCTTCCGGTGCATTGCGTATCGGAAGGATGCAGGTGCGACATCCTGCCCTCCTGGCTTCCAGCACAATTGGAAGGATGCCTGGAACCTCCTGAACCCTTCCATCCAGGCCCAGTTCCCCGATTACCAGCGTACGCTCCAGCTCCTCCCCCTCAATTTCACCCAAAGCCGCCATCACCGCCAGGGCAATTGGCAAGTCAAAGGAAGCCCCCTTCTTTCTCACCGTAGCCGGGGCCAGATTCACTACCACCTTCCTGGCTGGTATCTGGATGCCCGCGTTTCGGATTGCTGTTCTTACCCTTTCAGATGCTTCCTTTACCTCAGCGGACAGATATCCTACCATATGGAACATGGGAAGTCCATTGCTTACATCCGCCTCAACATGAACCATCTCCACGTGCAGCCCTTGGATGGAGGCGGATAATACCGTATGAAATGCCATTCGCATCTTCCTTTCTTATTCTTGGTAAATCATTTGTTCTATAATCTGTGATATGCGGCCGAAACGGCCCGATAGAAGCCAAAGGGAAAAGACTTGCCAGACTGGCAGTATCGCCTCTTCCCCAGGCGTGAATTATAAAGAATAAAAGTCCCATTGACGAGGAATCTCATCCGGCTTTCGCCCATACACCGCTTCATAGGCACTGCTCCAAAGTTCGGAAATACTATCCTCGCCTTCTCTTAAGTCATCCAGCACGTAATCCGGATGCGCCGCAAAGTATGCAAGCACCTCCTGACACCTGCCTTCATGGGAAAGGGCCGTCAGATAATCGAATACGACCCGGCTTTCTGTCCGCGTCTTTTCCGGAAGTTCCTCGCAGACCCGGATGACTCTGCGGTATTCCTTTGTCTTCAGGATAAGCCGCAGCCCTTCTTTGACATAAGACAGATCCTCCTTCCTCATGCCAATTCCCTTTTCCAGCCATTCCGCCGCCTCCGCGGACCGTTCCTTTTGCATCGCAAGCACCCCCAGGCCATGGCAGGCCCATGGGTTCTCTCTCAGTCTGAGCGAATAAAGAAATGCTTCTCGAGCTGCTTCTTCCTTCCCATAATACAGATGCATGACTCCCAGCTGGTAACTGGCATGCCAATCCAGATCTTCTTCCTTCATGCCCTTTAACCTCTCATAGTAGCAGGCATCACACATAAATTCGTCCGGCCTTTCCCTGTCCTCCCTTCGCCCAAGCCTTCCTTCCTCCAAAAGCATGGCCCAGTTCTCCAGGGATTCCCCCTTCATATGGTACTCCAGATGGGACGACAAAGGCCTTTCGCCGGCCAGATCCCTCCTGAGGACTTCCAGCGCCCCAAAACCGCTCCCTTCATACACGGCAATGCCCTTTCGCCTAGCCATGGTTCTTGTCTTTTTAAGCCTTCCTTCCAACTGCTCCTCCTGGATTCTTGCGGCAACCTTTCCTGCAAGCGCGGCACTTAATTCTTCAAACCCCAGCCGCAGTTCTTCCGGCTGAACCTGGATGCTTCCATACCGTTCCATCCATTCCCAGGCGCTGTGGGGAGGCATCGGGATACAGCCATACTGGGTCTTTCCAAGGCCTGCCTGGATCTCCACATATCTGCCGGCATCCTCTGTCAGGAATTCCTGCCACCGGTCTGCTCCCTCCTTATGTCCCCAGGAAAATAATTTCCTTCCCCTGAGTCTTTTGGTAGAATACTGAAGCAGTCCATAGCCTTCCTGGTTCAGATTGGCTATAAACTTAGGACTTTCTTCCGGTATATTAAAGAAATAGTCGGTCTGGGAAGGAATATTCTCGTATCTGGTTATATCCACTCCCTCCACTTGCGGAATCGAAACCTTAGAAACCTTGGCCTCCCTGCTGGTATATGCTTCTTTGGCCGGAACCACGATTCTTCCGCCTGCGTATTCCGGCACCGCCATATTGCTCCACCAGTACATGGGCACAACCCGGCTCCCTGAATTGACGATACGCATCCGGCAGTTCAGGCAGGCATCCTTCTCCTCCAGCCAGAAATCCATCTGGTATTCCACGCCCCGGATTCTCTCGTATTCATACATGCGCAGCACCGGGATGCCCGCCTCCTCAAGCCTGGCCGTATAAAGCGGGCGGACAGTAAAGGGCGTATGCCCGATGATGCCGGGGTTCCACTCGACTCCCCCACTGAACCAGGCATTACACGCTGCCAGATTGCTGAAGCGTATCACATCATTGGTGTACAAAAGGTTTTCTTGCCGCCTCTTATCCCAAAGTTCCCACAGCCTTCCTCCGTATTCCGGAAGAAAAACCGCCCGGAGACAGTCGTTTTCCAAAACAGCAGTCTTCACCCGTCGTTCTTTCAGTTCGCGGCTATATGCCTGGTACTGGCGGTAAGGATAAGCGTTCTTTCTGGTTCCATATGCTTCAAATATCTCATCCTCCTCATCCAGGTCAAATTCCAGATCATTCTGAAGGATCGCGCTTCCTGCTATATCCGGCACGCTGCTTTCCTCCCCCAGGCTGCATGCCCGCATTCTCTTTGTCTCAAATCTCAGTTCTGGCTTCATACCGTTCCTTTTCCCTCCTCTGTCAGCATCTGGATCGCCTGCCTCAATGCTTCGGACTTGGCAATCTGCATCTTCTCGCAGTAGGCGTCCAGACGCTCCTTGGTTTCCTTATCCATCCGCATGGAGCAGATAACGTCCTTATTATTGGTTCCTCTGGGCCTTCCCGGTCTTCCCATATTCCCACATCCTTTTCATCATTTCCGTAATACATTTATATTTCTATTGTAATAGATGTATTACACTAATGCAAGCAAAAACTGCGCAAGTATCAAAAATACTCGCGCAGTTTTTCAATGGCACTCTTTTCGATTCTCGAAACATAAGAACGAGAGATGCCTAACTGTTTAGCAATCTCCCGCTGCGTATACTCTTCTTCGTTATACAGTCCATACCGCATCTTAAGTACCAGCCTCTCTCTGGGCGACAGTTCCGACTCCACCCGGTAATACAGCATCCGGATATCGTCTCTTAGTTCCACCTTCTTGTGCGCGTCATCCTCTTCTGTCTCTATAATATCGAAAAGCTGGATCTCGTTTCCTTCCCTGTCGGTTCCGATCGGCTCATACAGGGAGATTTCTCTGGAAGATTTCTTTTTTGCCCGAAGATGCATGAGAATCTCGTTTTCGATACATCTGGCCGCATAAGTGCCAAGCCTGACACATTTATCGGGGTTAAATGTGACGACCGCCTTAATCAGGCCAATTGTGCCGATAGACAGCAGATCCTCCGTATCCTCTTCGAAAGACTGATACTTTTTCACGATGTGTGCAACGAGGCGCAGATTCCGTTCTATCAGAATATGTTTCGCTTCAAGATCACCCTCCGTATATTTTTGCATATAATATCTTTCTTCCGCAGCAGTGAGGGGTTGGGGAAATGATTTCAAGAAAAGCACCTCTAAGCGTATTTGATATAGTCTATGTGAAGCGCGGTCTTTTTGTGCTTTTCCATTAAAATTTCTCTATACAAAACACTGGAAAGAAGTTATATTAGGTATAGAAAATAATTGTGGATTGAGGTATGTCATGAAAAAAACACTGGGGAAAGTCCTCTTTTTCAGTTTGCTCATCATACTGGCGGCTCAGCTGAGCATGAATCTTTTTATTGCGGATTTTAAGATTTCCATCGCCGTCATCTGTGTCCCGGTATTTCTCTTTCTGACCGAAGGGTTTCCACTGATACTGGTTACCATCTGCTCCGCAATCGGCGTATTTGCCTTGCGGACGCTCATGTACTGGTTCCAATATGCAAGCCTGGATCATACGGCCTTCTTTCTTCCGGAAGCAGGATTCTATATCTGTTATGGGCTTCTTCTCTTTGGCTGCACCCGGATTCTGAAAGGAACATTCCTGAATAAGAATCTGGCCGTGATTCCACTGATCTTTATCGACTATGGAGCCAACCTGGCAGAACTGCTCCTTCGGATCCGGACGGATGCCTTTGAGCCAAAGGCACAGGCAGGAATCCTGCTGGTAGCCCTCCTTCGGACCGCAGTCATCTGGTGCATCCTGACCATATTCGAGCGCTATCGTCTTCTGCTGCTCAAGCAGGAGCATGAAGAAAGATACCATAGGCTTTTGATGCTGATCTCGAAGCTAGACGGAGAAGTCATATGGATGCGTAAGAATACGGCGCTGATCGAAGAGACCATGCGTACATCCTACAAATTATTCGAAAACCTGAAATCTTCCGGAGCAGAACCTGGACTTACGTCCTCTGCTCTGTCCGTGGCCAAAGACATTCATGAGATCAAGAAAGAATATCTGCTGATTATGCGTGGGATATCAGAAGCACTGGATGAAGAACTGAAAAGCGATGGCATGCATCTGGAAGAACTGCTGCTTCTTCTAAAGGACGCCATGGCGCTCGTCGCCAAAGAGCAGGATAAGGAACTTCTTCTTACGCTGGAATACGCAGATAATCCTTATACAGACAGGCATTATGCATTGATGTCCATCTTCCGCAACCTGTTCATCAATGCCATTGAGGCAGCGGCGGGTCAAAAGGTTCGGATCGCGCTTGCCGAGGCGTCCCAGGGCGCAGATTATATCTTTTCCGTTACAGATTATGGGGCTGGGATCGAGCCGGATTATATGGACCAAGTCTTTCATATCGGCTTCTCCACTAAGATTAATTACGCTACCGGGGAGGTAAACCGGGGACTGGGCCTGAATCTGGTGCAGGATCTGGTAGAAAACAGCTTCAGCGGGCACATTGCGCTGGACTCCCGTCCCGGAAAGACTACGTTTACCATTACCATTCCCAAAGAACAACTGGAGGTGACAGCAACATGAATTTTTATCTGATTGATGATGACCCAAATATTCTGAACATATTAAAATTAATTATAACCAACCGGAGGCTGGGCATCGTCTGCGGCACCGGAAGCACCGGCATCGAAGGCCTGGAAGACATACGCGTCCTGAAGCCGGACATCGTGATCGTGGATCTTCTGATGCCAGAGATGGACGGCATCTCCTTCGTAGAAAAAGCACGCCCGCTCCTTGATGGGACTGCTTTCATCATGCTCTCTCAGGTATCTTCCAAGGATATGATCTCTTCCGCCTACGAGGCAGGCATTGAATTCTTCATCCAAAAGCCGATCAACAGCGTGGAGGTTGAGACGGTGATCCAAAAGGTCTCCTCTTCTCTGACGATGCAAAGAACCCTGCATAAGATGCAGAATATCTTCATGGAAGACCTCCATCCCCAGCCAGGCAGGAATACCGAAGATCCTGCATCGGCTTTCTCCGAGACATCCTCTGCCCTTACCGCCGTGCTTCAGCGGCTGGGCATCATCGGTGACATCGGGTGCAAGGATATTATTACTATCGTGGAATATCTGACCAGCCGTCCGGGACAGATGAACGAAGCCACTTTGAATGAACTGTGCAGCAAATTCAGCGATTCTCCCAAATCCATGGAGCAGCGCATCCGCCTTACCGCCAATGCCGGCCTGGTAAACCTGGCCCACCTTGGACTCGAGGATTATGGCAACGAGATATTTATCGAATACGCAAACACGCTCTATAACTTCGAGCAGGTGCGCCGGGAGATGGATTATATCCGGGGCAGGAGCGAGAAGCATGGAAACGTGAAAATCCGTAATTTTCTGAATGCCCTGGTGGTCTATAGCATGAATAACTAGCCTTATCCTCCGTAATAATTAACAGTATCATTGATTCATTTTTGTGAATTATCACAAAATTTCAATGATACTTATTTTTTTTGCGTCTGTCCTGATACCATTTGTAACTTTTTGAAACCTGGCATATATATTAATCCCATCAATAACGGACCTGAATTATTAATAAAAGAAATGTGAGGGAATGCTTATGTTAACAATTGTATCTGGAGTCGGGCTTCTTTTGGTGACGCTGGCAGGTTTCTCCCTGTTCAGCCTGAAGATGCCCAAGGGCCAGCTTGCCATGTCGGGTATGGCAAACGCTGCCATCGCAACGTTTCTCGTCGAAGCTGTGCACAAATATATTACCGGAGATCTGCTGGGGCTTGACTTCTTTCGCACGGTCGGCTCTACTTCCGGAAGCCTTGGCGGCGTAGCCGCCGCAATCATGGTGCCCATCAGCATGGGAACCAGCCCCGTCCTTGCCGTCGTGGCCGGGGTTGCCGTAGGCGGTTATGGAATCCTTCCGGGATTTATTGCCGGATATGTAATCGGGCTGATCGCCCCGGTTATTGAAAAGAGATTGCCGGAGGGCTTAAATATCATCGGAGGCGCGCTTCTGATCGCCCCCATGGCACGTTTGATCGCTCTGGCCGCAGATCCGGCTGTAAACGTCATTCTGGCGCGTATCGGAGGCACGATCGCCGCTGCCACGGAACAGTCCCCCATCGTCATGGGATTCCTGCTGGGCGGCATCATCAAGATGATCTGTACCTCCCCGCTAAGCTCTATGGCGCTGACCGCTATGCTGGGCCTTGACGGGCTTGCCATGGGAATCGCCGCCATCGCGTGCGTAGGAGGCTCCTTTACCAACGGACTGATATTTGCAAGGTTAAAATTAGGAGACAGGAGTAATATCTTAGCTGTAATGCTGGAGCCACTGACACAGGCCGACATTATTACATCCAATCCTATTCCTATATATTGTTCCAATTTCTTTGGAGGCGGATTGGCCGGGATTTCTGCCGCAGTCTTCCACATCGTGAATAACGCGCCTGGAACTGCATCCCCGATACCAGGACTTCTGGCGCCGTTCGCATTCAACCCCCCAACCCAGGTGCTGCTGGCCGTGTTCTTTGCCGTAATCGGCGGCTGCGCGGCCGGCCTGGCCGGAAGCATGGTCTTTTGCAAAAGGATACAGGTTCCAAAGGCCGATTCCTTGGCATCAAAAGATGCCGGAATGGAACTGGAATTCTAATCACAGCTTATGCCGCGCTTTTTCGAACAGCGCGCGAAAATACGGGCCTGCAAAGCGCTATGTCTTTGCAGGCCCTGATTCTGCCGTTACTTTATATCTTTCCGTTTATGATTCCGCTCTTCTAAGGATGTCGTACTGGCTGGCTTCATGATCCAGTTCCACATACAGTACTTGCTTCGGATGAGGGGCGCTTTCCTGCTCATTTCCTTCCTCATCTACAATTCTCTGAACCGCCGTCTCGATGTTTTGTCCGTCCGGCTTCATGATCTCGATCGTCTCGCCCACCGAGAACTTGTTCCTCTGCTCGATCCGGTACAGGCCATCCTTTTCGCCGCCGATGATCCCAAGATAAGTATACTCCTTCACATAGGTATTGCTGTCATAGATCTGGCTTTCATCCCCCGGCTTTCCAAAATAGAAGCCTGTGGTAAACTGGCGGTAGGTACAGTTGGATATCTGATCCAGATACCAGGGCATGTTCTTCTGGTAGCGCTGCACATCGGCAAGGTAATCGTCGATGGCCTTACGGTAAGTCCTGGCTACCGTAGCCACATAGAGCGCCGTCTTCATGCGGCCTTCAATCTTGAAACTGTCGATCCCCGCCTCGATCATCTCCGGGATATGCCCGATCATGCACAAGTCCTTGGAGTTAAAGATATACGTTCCCCGCTCATTTTCGTAGACCGGCATATACTCTCCCGGCCTGGTCTCTTCCACGACCGCATACTTCCAGCGGCAGGGATGGGTGCAGGCGCCCTGGTTCGCGTCCCTGCCCGTAAAATAATTGCTGAGCAGGCACCTTCCCGAATAGGAGATGCACATAGCGCCGTGGATAAAACTTTCAATCTCCATCTCTTCCGGGATGCGATCCCTTATCTCCCTTATCTCCTTTAAGGACAGCTCCCTCGCGGATACCACGCGCTTTGCGCCTTGCTTCCACCAGAACAGATAGGTTCCATAGTTGGTATTGTTAGCCTGGGTGCTGATATGGCGCTCGATTCCGGGACAGATGTCTTTCGCCATCTGGAAGATGGCAGGATCAGCAATGATCAGCGCATCCGGGCCGATCTCTTTTAACTCTTTCAGGTATTCTTCCACTCCCGGAAGATCATCATTGTGGGCCAGGATATTTACCGTCACATGAACCCTCGCGCCATGGGCGTGGGCAAACGCGATTCCCTCCTTCATATCCTCCATAGAAAAATTCTTGGCTTTGGCCCGCAGGCCAAATGCCTCGCCGCCGATATATACGGCATCAGCGCCGAAAATAACTGCCGTCTTTAATACTTCCAGGCTGCTGGCCGGGATTAGTAATTCCGGGCGTCCTCTTCTCATTGTTCCTTCTCCTATCGCTGTGTTATTTCTTCCTTACACTGAGGGCCACTCCATCCCCCAGTGGAAGGATGGAGGTCTGAAGCTGCTCATTGTGCTTCAATTCATAAAGATACTCCCGCATGCGGCTGTGAATGGTCCGGTTGCGCCGCTCCACGGCAAACCTGGACTCTATCACGTCCCCGTCCTGAAGCACGTTGTCCGACATCAGCACGCCTTCCGGCGCCAGAAGCCGGATGGCCTCCGGCAGATAATGGATATACTGTCCCTTGGCCGCGTCCATGAAGATAAAGTCAAAAGGCCCCTCAAGGGACTTCATGATATCCAGCGCATCGCCTTCCAGCAGCGTGATCCGGTCCGCAACAGCGGCCCTGCTAAAATTCTCCCGGGCAATGGGAATCCTCTTTTCATATTTCTCAATCGTCGTGATCCGTCCATCCTCCGGCAGATAATGGCTCATAAGTATGGCTGAATAGCCGATTGCAGTTCCCACCTCCAGAACACGCACCGGCTTTTTTATCAGCAGCAGTACTTTCAGGAAACTCTGGGTTTCCTTGCGGATGATCGGAACAAAAGTCTCGATGGCTTCCTGCTCGATCTGCTCGATAATCGGATCTTCCGGCTTCTCCAGGGAATGGATGTAAGTTACCATCCGCTCGTCAACTATCATTTCGGGCTACCTCTTTCCTTTCTTTTACATACCGCCAATCGCAATTTGGGACGTAACACTGTCAAAATGTTACGTCCCCTTTTTATTTTATACATCCATAATAATTGGCAGTATCATTGGTTTTCTCTTGGTACGCTTCCAGATGAATTCATTCATGGTATCGCGGATTACCAGCTTGATCTTGCTCCAGTCAGCATTGCGCTGATGCATCAGGCAGTCTTCCACCGCATCCTGCAGCACCTGTCTTGCCTCTTCCATCAGCCCTTCGGACTCCCTTACATAGACGAATCCTCTGGATACGATATCCGGTCCTGCCAGCAGCTGGTTGCTTCCCTTTTCCAGGGTCAGCACCACGATCAGGATTCCGTCTTCTGCCAGATGCTGCCTGTCCCGAAGCACGATATTTCCAACATCGCCTACGCCTAAGCCATCCACCAGGATCTCTCCGGTATGGACCTTGTCCACTACCTTGGCCTCTTTATCGCTGACTTCAAATACATCTCCCGAGTTCAGGATAAAGATATTCTCCTTTGGAATTCCCAGGTTCTCGGCAAGAGCCGCATTGGCTTTCCTGTGGCGGTACTCGCCATGGATCGGGATCGCGTATTTGGGCTTTACCAGGGAATAGATCAATTTCAATTCTTCCTGGCAGGCATGTCCGGATACATGGGCATCCTGGAAGATGACGTTTGCTCCTTTGGCTGACAGTTCATTGATTACCTTGGATACGGATTTCTCGTTGCCCGGGATCGGGTTGGAACTGAATATTACCGTATCTCCCGGCATGATGGTCACCTTCTTATGCACATCCGCCGCCATGCGGGATAATGCCGCCATGGATTCTCCCTGGCTTCCCGTCGTAATAAGAACCGTCTTCTCCGGCGGGTAGTTCCTAAGCTGGTCTATCTCGATCAGCGTCTTGTCCGGCACGTTCAGATATCCCAGTTCCCTGGCTACCTGAATGATATTTACCATGCTGCGCCCTTCTACCACCACCTTGCGGTCGTACTTGCAGGCTGAATTGATAATCTGCTGCACGCGGTCGACGTTTGACGCGAACGTGGCTATAATAATCCTGGTATTCTGGTGTTCTGCAAAAATATGGTCAAATGTGATTCCCACCGTGCGTTCGGACTGGGTAAATCCCTTCCTCTCCGCATTCGTACTATCTGACATCAGCGCCAGCACGCCCTTCTTGCCGATCTCCGCAAAACGCTGCAGATCGATGGCGTCGCCGAATACCGGCGTATAATCTACTTTAAAGTCTCCTGTATGCACGACGATTCCGGCCGGGGAATAGATTGCCAGAGCCGCTGCATCCTGGATGCTGTGGTTTGTCTTGATAAACTCGATCCGAAACTGGCCCAGGTTAATGGACTGGCCGTGTCTGACCACTTTCCTTCTGGTGCTGCGCATCAGGTTGTGTTCCGTCAGTTTCTTCTCGATAATACCCATGGTAAGCTTTGTGGCATAGATTGGAAGGTTCATCTCCCTCAATACATAAGACAATGCTCCGATATGGTCTTCATGTCCATGGGTAATGACGAATCCCTTGACCTTCTGGATATTGTCTTTCAAATAAGTGATATCAGGAATCACAAGATCGATTCCCAGCATGTCGTCTTCCGGGAATGCCAGTCCGCAGTCCACGACAATAATACTGTCTTCATATTCGAAGGCAGTGATGTTCATTCCGATTTTTTCCAATCCTCCGAGCGGAATGATACGCAATTTTCCGTTGTTTTCTTTTTTCAAATTTACACCTCCACGTGCTTTTCCGTACTATTTTGCCTCTCCAGGCATTCTTTGCATTGTCCATAGAACTTTAATTCGTGGTCTAACACATGGAATCCGGTAGCGTCCTCAATATGACGCTCCAGCTCGTCCAGAAGGTCATCCTTAAAAGGAAGAACCTTTCCACAAGTCTTGCATATCAAGTGGTGATGATGGTGATGCCTTTCTTCCCCATCGAAGAATTCCCCGATCTCGTAACGCACGCATCCATCATCAAGATTGATACGATCCACCAATTGCATTTCTAATAACAATTGCACAGTCCGGTAAATTGTGGCCAGCCCGATCTCCGGGTAGTCCTCTTTTACCAGGTCATAAATGTCTTCCGCAGTCATATGCCTGTCACGGTGATCTGCGAGCACTTCTAATACAAGCAACCTTTGATTGGTTACCTTAAGACCCTTTTCTTTCAGCATTTCCTTGAATTTCTCTTTACTGATAGACATAAGTTTTACCTTTCAATATCTACATCTTCAAGCAGTTCCTCAAACACCTTCGCTATGGCTGTCAGTTCCACATCATCGTCTACGATCTCATAGACGCTCTCAGGCGCGTTTTCCTCCGATGTATCCTTTAATATCAGACATTCCGCATCGTCTTCTTCCGAATCCGTGACCAGAATATAGGATATTCCATTTACCTTCGTCTGCTCAAGTACAAAAAAATCTACTTCTTCCTGCATTTCTTCAGACATGAATTTAATTTTTTCCATATAAACACCTCAAGAATGATTCTTAGTTCTTGCAGATCGAGTCCAGATATCCTTGCAATATAAAAACTGCCGCAATTTTATCAATATATTTTTTGCGGTCTTCACGTCTTACCTTATTCTCAATTAAAGTCCGTTCTGCTTCTACCGTAGTCAGACGCTCATCCCACATCACGACCTCAAGGCCGGTTCGCCGGCTAAGCATCTTCCCAAACTCCAATGATCTTTCCGCTCGATCTCCAATATCGTTATTCATATGCTTCGGAAGGCCGAGTACAATCCGCTCCACCTTGTACTCCTCGATCAATGTTTCGATCCGCGCACAGGTTTTCCGCAGCTTATTCTCGTCCTTACGGCAAATAGTCTCTATTGCCTGGGCAGTAATCCCGAGTGGATCGCTGATTGCGACTCCTACGGTCTTAGATCCATAATCCAGTCCCATAATTCTCATAGATATTATACCCAGCCGTTATGCTCAATATACGTCTTGAGCATCTCTTCCACTAATTCATCCCGTTCCATCTTCATAATCAGGCTTCTCGCGCCGTTGTGGCTTGTGATATATGTCGGGTCTCCTGACATAATATATCCCACAATCTGATTCACCGGATTATATCCTTTTTCACTCAGCGCCTTGTACACAATCTCAAGTATATCTTTCGCTTGAATCTGTGGACCGCTTTCTACCTGAAAAAACTGAGTGCTGCTTAAATCTTTCATATACTCACGTCCTCCAAAAATACTTCAATTTCATTCTACCTTATTACAAATGAAAATTCAATGTAATATTTGCAAATGGCTCTCAATTTCTACATTTATCAACTGATTTGTCAGGTTTTCCTCCGTTTTTTGACCAATTTTTACATATTCTTTCGTATGTCCCACCTGATATATTTCTCCCTGGCAGATCATCTCCTCTTCCATCAGCACTTCCTGGGTGGTTCCAACCAGCGCTTCTTCATAGGACGCCTGCTTCCTTCTCGTCAGTTCCAGGAGTTCATTGCTCCTTACCGCCTTCACGCTTTCCGGCACCTGTTCCTCCATCTGCGCCGCCCGGGTTCCCGCCCTCTTGGAATATTTGAACACATGGGTCTCATAGAAGTCCACTTTATCAATGAATGCCTTGGACTGCGCGAATTCTTCCTCCGTCTCTCCCGGGAAGCCCACGATCACATCGGTGGTCAGCGCGGGATTGTCGAAATACTTGCGCAGCAATACGCATTTTTCATAATATTCTTCCGATGTATAATGCCGGTTCATACGTTTCAGCGTCGCATCGCACCCGCTTTGCAGGGACAGGTGGAAGTGGGGGCACATCTTTGGAAGGCCTGCGATGGTCTTTGCAAATTCCTCCGTGATAATCCTGGGCTCAAGCGACCCCAGACGGATTCTGCGGATTCCTTCTATCTCATGGATAGAGAGGATGAGCGACAGCAGGTCATCACCGGTATCCACCCCATAGGAACTTAAGTGGATGCCTGTAAGCACCACCTCTTTATATCCATTCCTGGCAAGTTCCTCTACCTCCCGTATCACGCTGTCATGGCTGCGGCTTCTGACCCTTCCCCTCGCGTAAGGAATGATGCAGTAAGAGCAGAACTGGTTGCAGCCATCCTGCACCTTGATATATGCCCTTGTATGTTCCGCCGTCTGGCTCAGGCGCAGTTCCTCGTACTCATTGATATTGTTGATGTCTACCAGTTCCTTCTGTACGCCTTCCTGCATTGCCTCATGCTCGCTCAATATCTCTATAATATCCTTCTTCCGGTTATTTCCCACCACAATGTCTATACAGTCATCAATCTCATCCCTTTTTGCCTGCACATAGCAGCCGCAGGCAACCACGACAGCCCCGGGATTCATCTTCCTGGCCCTGTGCAGCATCTGCCTGGACTTACGGTCAGCCATATTCGTTACCGTGCACGTATTGATGATATAGACATCCGCGCCCTCCTTAAAAGGCACGATCTCATATCCATGCTGTTCAAGCAACTCCTGCATGGCTTCTGTCTCGTATGCATTTACTTTGCACCCCAGATTATGTAAGGCTACTTTCTTCATATCCTGTTCCAATCCTTTCTATGCACCTTGTTGTAACATTTAACGAAATTCTTACGAATTCTTTGGCAATTTGTTCCTTGACTTTTATCCCCCTTGCTCTTAAGATATTTATAGAACATGAAAAGAAACCAAGGAGGGTATGTCCAATGAAATCAGTACAGATTTGTTTAAATTCTATCGATAAGGTAAAATCTTTTGTAAATGATATTTCAAAATTTGACTGCGATTTTGACTTAGTATCCGGCAGATATGTGATAGACGCAAAGTCTATCATGGGAATCTTCAGCCTGGATCTGTCCAAGCCGATTGAACTCAACATCCATGCAAATGATGGTGCAGAAGAAGTTCTGGCAACATTACAGCCATATTTAGTTTAATTTATTTGTTTGATTGAAAGAAAAGGGCCATCCCCTAACTTGACAGGGACTGGCCCTTTTTCTTTTCTATTTCACCTCTATGACTTCCACCGTATCGATGGCTTCTCGCACCAACTGTTCAATCTTTTCCGCCAGTTTTTCTTCCGATCTTCGGATCACGTCCACATTCGGCTTGGTTACCGGATGCTTTGCCACAAAAATGGTACAGCAGTCCTCAAATGGCTGGATCGAAGTCTCATAAGTCCCGATCTTTTCCGCAATGTCAACAATCTCCTGCTTGTCAAAGCCAATGACCGGACGGTACACCGGGACGGTGCACACGTCATTGGTAGCCGCAAGGCTCTGCATGGTCTGGCTTGCCACCTGCCCGATGCTCTCTCCCGTAATCAGTCCCAGGCATCCGTCCTTCTTTGCAAAATGCTCCGCAATCCGCATCATATAACGGCGCATGATGATCGTCAGTTCATCGTGGGGGCACTGGTCATAGATATAGAGCTGGATATCCGTAAAATTCACGACGTGCAGTTTCACGGACCCGGAATATCTGGATACGATCCTGGCCAGATCCACCACTTTCTGCTTGGCGCGCTCGCTTGTATACGGCGGCGCATGGAAATACGTAGCCTCGATCCCCACGCCCCTTTTTGATATCATATAGCCTGCCACCGGGCTGTCGATTCCGCCGGACAGAAGCAGCATGGCTTTTCCATTGGTGCCTACCGGCATTCCGCCCGCGCCTGGAATAATCTGTGAATACACATAGACCTCATTTCTGATCTCCACATTCAGCATCACATCCGGATGATGGACATCCACCTTCGTCTCCGGAAATGCTTCCAGAATCACTTCTCCCAGATCGCAGTTGATCTCCATGGAGGTCTTGGGATAAGTCTTCCTGGCACGTCTCGCCTCTACCTTGAACGTCAGGTTCTTATCGGGGTACATCTCATCCATATACGATACGACGTCTTCTTTGAGTTTCTCAAACCCCTGGTCTTCCATACGCACTACCGGACAGATTCCTACGATGCCGAACACCCGCTTCAGGTGCTCCACCGTGTCCTCATAGTCGTAATCGCCCTCGCAGTCCACATAGATTCTGGCCTGGGACTTGTGCACGTCAAACTGGCCGTCCACGTCCTTAAGGGCAAACCGTATCTGCCTGACAAGCGCATCTTCAAACAGATACCGGTTCTTTCCCTTAATTCCAATCTCTCCGTACTTTAACAAAAATGTGTGAAATCTCATCTTATCTATTCTCCTAATCTAATCTTCCTACAGATTCTTTTAGCGTCTGGTATATTTTCGAAGCATCGGTACTATATTATATAGTGTATCCAGGGTATAGTCAATCTCTTCACGGGTTGTAAATTCTGACATGCTGAATCGCAATGTGGCATCTAAGAATTCCTGCCTTGCCCCGATTCCTTTCAGGACACCGCTTACCTGCGGATGGTTCGAGGAGCAGGCCGAGCCGGAAGATACATAGATTCCCTTTTCTGCCAGCGCATGGAGAAGCACCTCGCTTCGGATTCCCCCGAATCCTACGCTGATAATGTGAGGCGCGGATGTCTCATCATACAGCCCATGGATCGTGGTGTTCTCAATCTGGCCAATGCCCTCGATAAAATGCTGCTTAAGCCTGCGCATCTTAGCCACCTTCACGTCCAGATCCTGGTAGATGGTTCTGGCTGCCAGGGAAAGCCCTGCAATCCCCGGAACGTTCTCCGTTCCTGAGCGGATATTCTTCTGCTGCTCCCCGCCAAATACGATCGGCTTGATCTTTACATTTTCTCCAATATATAATGCGCCCGTTCCTTTCGGACCATGAATCTTGTGGCCGCTGATGGAACACATATCTACCTTCAGCCTCTTCGGATAGATGCGGTATTTGCCAAATCCCTGCACCGCGTCCACATGGAACAGGATGTTCCTGTTATAGGCCTTCACGATGCTGGCAGCCTCCTGGATAGGCTGGACGGAGCCCACTTCATTGTTGACGTACATGATGGATACCAGGATGGTATCTTCGCATAATGCATCCTTCAGGGCATCCAGCTTCACCCTTCCATACCGGTCCACCGGCAGGAAGGTGATACGGAATCCTTCTTCTTCCAGATAGCGCATGGTATTGATAATAGCCGGATGCTCAATGGAGGTCGTGATCAGATGCTTTCCTGCCCTCTGATTGGCCCTTGCCGCGCCAATCAGCGCAAGGTTGTCGCTCTCTGTCCCACCCGAGGTAAAGAATACCTCTTTTTCCTGCACCTTCCAGATCTTTGCCAGAGTCTCTTTCGCCTCTTTTATATACTGCTCCGCTTCCACGCCTTTCGTGTGCCTGGAAGACGGGTTTCCATAATCTTCGCACATGACCTTTCGCACCAGTTCGCCCACGCTGTCATACGCCCGGGTGGTGGCGGAATTGTCCAGATAGATTTCTTTCATGCTTTCCACTTCCTATTTCTATATTCTTACTACTAGAGTATGTTCCTACCCTTCCAGGCGGAACATTAAGATGGATAATATGGCAAGCCCCGCCGTCTCTGTGCGCAGGATCCTCCTGCCAAGCGTGATTGCCTTGGCCCCTTGACGGATGGCCGCATCGACCTCTTCCTTTTCGAATCCGCCCTCCGGTCCGATAAAGATTCCTACAGACTGTCCCTGCGCAATGGATGCTACCACTTTTCTGGCCTCCTCCATCCCTTCCGCCAATTCATACGGAATCAAAAGGACGTCCAGCTCTCCGGCCTTTTCAAGCGCCTCCTGGTAAGACAGGACGGAAGATACCTGCGGGATGTATCCCCGGCCGGCCTGCTTGGCCGCGCTTTCAGCAATCTGCTGCCATCGCTGCAACTTCTTTGCGGCCTTCTTTTCATCCAGTTTTACCACCGACCGCCTGGTGGCCACCGGCACCACCTGGCTTGCCCCCAGTTCCACCGCCTTCTGCACGATCAGTTCCATCTTATCCTGCTTAGGCAGTCCCTGGAACAGGATAATGCGGCAGGGAAGTTCTGTATCCACCGGCATTCTCTGCTGTATCGCAAGGACCGCGCGGCCTTCTTCATACCCTTCGACCACGCACCGATATTTCAGATTGTCGCCGTCGCTGATTGCTACCGCCTCTCCCGGACGCATGCGCAGTACGTTCTTCATATGATTCACATCCGAGCCTTCAATATAGATCCTCTCACCCTCCACCTGGGAAGGCGTTACAAAAAAATGCTGCATCTTGCTACTCCTGATTCTTTCTGGCTGTTACGGATACCCACTCCCCCTGGTGGTTCACTTCCAGCACTTCAAGGCCTGCCGCCTTCACTGCCTGGACCACCGTCTCTTCCTTATCTTCGATAATTCCACTGGTAATGTAGATTCCGCCGGGCTTCATCTGATTCACGATGACTGGCGTAAGCGGTACCAGCACGTCTGCCAGGATATTTGCCGCCACGATGTCGTATTTTCCATACCCTGCCTTATCCTGTACGGCCTTGTCGTCGATAATGTTGCCAATCATGACCTCGTATTGGTCTTTTCGGATTCCGTTGACCTCCATATTCTCATGGGTCGCGTCAATCGCGCATGGATCCAGATCCGTACCCACGGAATACCTGGCTCCGAACTTCAGCGCCAGCATTCCCAGAATGCCGCTTCCGCAGCCTACGTCCAGAATCATCGTATCATCTTTCACATACTTTTTGAGCTGGCGGATGCATAACTGCGTAGTCTCATGCATGCCTGTCCCGAACGCGGTACCCGGATCTATATGGATCACCAGCTTGTCGCTGTCCTTTTCCTCTACCTTTTCCCAGGAAGGGATGACGAGAATATCATCGATGTAGAACTGGTGGAAATACTGCTTCCAGTTGTTGACCCAGTCCACATCCTCCGTCTGGGATTCCTCGATAACGCACGCTCCTACATCCAGATAAGCGCGCATCTTATCCAGTTCCTTCCTTATGTTCAAAAGGATCGTTCCCTTATCCTCTTCTTCGTCCAGATAGAAGGTCAGATAAGCCGTGCCGTCATCCGCCGGAATATCCGGCAGGATGTCCACGAACATCTGCTCCTTATCTTCCTTCGTAAGAGGCACCTTGTCCTCAATCTGCACGCCCTGGATTCCCAGATCCATCAGCATGCTGCTGACGATGTCTTCCGCCTGCGTCGTCGTCTTTAGCCGAAACTGATTCCACTTCATAATTCGTCCCCTTTCATCTTATATCATGCCCAGATGGTCCAGCAGGATCTTGCATCCCATCAGTATGAGGATGACGCCTCCTGCCAGTTCTGCCTTGGACTGGTATTTCGTCCCAAATATATTGCCTATTTTAACACCTGCCACGGATAAAGTAAATGTAATTGCCCCAATAAAACTTACCGCAGGCACGATCTCCACCTGCAGGAAGGCAAATGTCACCCCTACCGCCAGAGCGTCGATGCTGGTTGCGACAGCCAGTCCCAGCATGGTCCTGACATCCAGAGACGCATCCGCGTCCTGGCACTCATCGCAGGAGCCAAACGCCTCCCGTATCATATTGGCGCCGATAATTCCCAGCAGGATAAAAGCGATCCAATGGTCTACCGAAGTAATCACCTCTTTAAACTGGACTCCCAGAAAGAAGCCTATCAGCGGCATCAACGCCTGAAACGCGCCAAAATATAATCCCACGATCCCAGCCTTGCCCCATGTGCAGCGCTTCATCGCAAGGCCCTTACAGACGGATACCGCGAACGCATCCATGGAAAGCCCTACTGCTATCAGGAATAATTCTATAATATTCATGTTCTCTCTCCTAACCTTTTTCTCCTGGCGGAACAAAGAATGTGCCCTGCGCATTCTCGCGCCGTCAGCGGCCATCTACTATGAGCCAAAATTTTCAAAGCAGAGGTTCAGATCTACATTTCCTTCGATTCCCGGCACCTTTCCTTTTTCCGTATACTGCCACATGGAAAATTCATAAGGGCACTGGGGGAGGGGCTCATAATCCGCATACCATTTCTTATATCCTGCCAGTTCGTTCAAATCAAGCGTAAAAGCCATCCATTTCATATTGGCATAGATCATTGTCTCATACCCGGCCTCCTTTACCGCATCACAGAATGTGACGCAGTTTGCGGTGAACTGCTCTTTTTTCAGATGATCTGTCCTGGCTTCCTCATTTTTGATTTCTTCAGTATCGAATACCACCGGATAAGTGACAGCGTAAGGCCGGATTCGTTCCAGTACGAACTGCGCCTCTTCATAAGCCTCTTCTTTGTCTACCGCCTGTGAGAAGAAATAGACTCCCACGTCAAGGCCTGCCGCAAGCGCGCCTTCCATGTGGCTTTTGAACATGGCGTCCTCCACAAGTCTTCCTTCCTGTCCGTATCCCCGAAAGCCTACGCGTATGATCGCGAAGTCTATGCCGCTTGCCTTCACCTTGCTCCAGTCCACGGATGGCTGATATTCGGACACGTCTATCCCGGCCTTAGAGAGAATGTTTCCCGCTTCGTCCGTATAGTGCTGGTATCCGTCTTTCTTTTTTATTCGCTTCAGATCGTATGTATTTTTCGGCACCGCTTCCAGAAGTTCGGCCTCATACTGCTGCCCCAGCACATCTACAAACTGGTAGACCTCCTTGTTTCCATCCGCCTGGTCTTTCGCTTCTTCCTTCTTATCCGTGTTCTGGCACCCTGCCGCAAGCAGGGCGGCCAGTAATACAAACATTGTCTTAATCCATCTCTTTTTAATCATCATGACCCTTCTATTTGTTACGCTTCAAAAGCCGCAAAATGAGCATTGGCAAGCAGTTGTTCTGCTTCCGCTTCCGTCAGCCCATAAGAATCTGCCAGGTATTGGAATTCCTTCCCTACCCAGGTGTCTGATACCGTCATATTGTCGCTGTTTACCGTCACCGTGATCCCCCGCCTCAGATAGGTTCTCAAGGGATAATCAGCTATATTCTCTACTGCCTTGGTCTGTAGATTGCTGATGGGGCACATCTCAAGAGGAATCTCCCTGCTTGCCAGCAGTTCCATCAGTTCCTCGTCCTCAATCGCCCGGACCCCATGTCCAATCCTGGCAGCGCCGAACTCTACCGCCTTGCGGATGCTGGCAGGACCCGCCGCCTCTCCTGCGTGGATGGTAAAGGGAACCCCAAGTTCCCTGGCAAGCGCAAATTCTTCCTCGTAATCTGCCGTGGGAAACAATGCTTCCGCCCCCGCCAGGTCAACGGCCGCCACTCCTCTGCCCAGATACCTGGAAGCCAGACGCACCGTCTGAAGGTTCGCTTGCTTATTATCCTGTCCCCGCATGCAGCATAGAATCGTCCGCAGCCGGATATCGCTGTCTTCCTGCGCCTTAGCAAGCCCTGAGAGCACCGCTGCAACCGCTTTTTCCTGGCCCATGCCTTTCTGGCAGTGCAGCTGCGGGGCAAAGCGCACCTCGGCATAACGCAGCCCCTTTTCCTTAAGGTTCACGCCCAGATCCCTTGCGGCCTGGTACAATCCTTGTTCCATCTGCAGAACCTTCAGCAAAGTGTCAAAGCATCCCAGATACTCGTTCAAACTTTTACAGTCCATCCCAGCGCAGATATAAGGCTTTAATCCATCCGCCGTATCTGCCGGAAGCCTGATTCCTTCTTCCTTCGCAATCCGCAATATGGTCTCTGCCGGCAGGGAGCCATCCAGATGAAGATGCAGATCTATCTGTCCAAACTTTGACATATTCATAGAAGTTCTTCCCATTCCTTTTCTTTAAAGCCTGTCAGAACCGTATCCTGTGTCACAAGAATCGGGCGTTTTACCAGCATGCCGTCCGAAGCCAGTATCTCATACTGCTCTTCTTCTGTCATCTGGGGCAGACGTTCTTTTAACTTCTGCTCTTTGTACAGCATGCCGCTGGTATTAAAGAATTTCTTAAGCGGCAGATTGCTCTTTTCATGCCACTCTTTTAATTCTTCCTTGGTTGGATTCTGAATCTTAATGTCTCTTTCTTCGAACTCCATTCCCTTCTCCTGAAGCCATTTCCTGGCTTTCTGGCAGGTCGTGCATTTTGGATAGCATACGAATAACATCTGTACATTCCTCCTTCTTTCTAAGTTACAACCACCACTTCAAGTGGTGGTTTAGCCTTAGCCCTCCAAAGGGCTATTGTTACTGCTCGCCCCGAAGGGCGGTATCGCAAGCACTTTTACTGGTCCGCTATAAAGCGGCACCTCTTGAATCTTCTTTTCTTGAATCCTCTGCTTGCTCTTTAATATACTTCTGTACTGCTTCGTCTGTAATATTACCAATTGTTTCTACGTAATACCCTCTTGCCCAAAATGCCTTATCCCACTTACTTTGTAATTCGGGATGCCTATCATATAGCATTAATGTACTTTTTCCTTTCAAATATCCCATGAAATCTGATATACTGATTTTAGGTGGAATCGCTACACTTAAATGTACATGATCATCGCATACTGCTCCTGCTACTATTTCCACATTTTTATAGCGGCATAAGATGCTAAGTATTTCTCGTACATCAACTTTCAATTTCCCATATAACACTTTCTTGCGATACTTAGGTATAAAAACTACATGGTACTGGCATTTCCATCTTGTGTGTGATAAACTTTTATTGTCCATAAGGACCACCTCCTATGTTTGAGTTTGGCTTGCGATACCATTCTCATTGTATCATAGGAGGTTTTTTATTGATATCATACACGCTTCTGCTTACTCCATTCTCCCCAGCATAGCTGGGGGATTAGGATTTTCATTTAAACTTTATTTCAGCGCCGTGTTCAAATCCTGCTCCACTTCATCCAGTTCCTCGAGGATCTCCTGCTGCTGCTCGTCAAACAGCAAGCGCTTATTGTAACGGTAATATTTGTCGCAGTCGTTTTCCTTCAGGAATTGGATGCTGTAATAATTAGTGTTCAATTCCGTTACAAAGGCCACCATCTCCTGGCTGTCTCCAAAAGCATCCTCCATAAAATCAAAGGCATGCTCAAGCGCATTTCCCGCCTTCTCGATCATCCGCTCCCTCTCGCCCGTCTCTTTCGTAAATTCTTCCTTCACCCGGTCAAATGCCGCCTCTTTATCAAGATGTTCCGCCTTCGCCAGCTGGCGGTATCCCTCCAGGGTATCGGAGACTTTTCTTCGGATGCGGTCTTCCTGCCTGGTCAGCTGCTCCGCCTTTCTTAAGCGTTCATAGGTTTCTGCAAACTCCCGGATCGCGCCCGCAAAATCCAGATCCTCTTTATAACGGCGAAGGACATCGTATAGAATTGTTACATAACGATCCGAGACATAGCACTCCTTGAACAAGCCTCCCAGCTGGCCTAGCAGCATGTTGACCACGCTCAGGCGCTCATCGAAGGATGCGTATCTTAACTTCTCCAGCATATCTTTGTCATAATAGCCTTCCAGTATCTTCTCCAGGCCATAATCCTTTTTATACTTCTCATATAATTCCAGATAATTCGCGAAATCCTTTGCAATCTTCCAGTGCTGGATATACTGGTGCACCACTTCCCGGTCTGCCTTCTTATGGAGCGCCTCGTAAGACTTCAGAAGCTGCGACAGGTCTTCCCATCCTCTGGCCGTTGCAAACATCTTGCCGTCTACCGTAGTTTCGATGCGGTAGAAATGGTCTCTTCGTATCTCCAGATAAGAGAGAATGGCCGGATGAATCTCTGCCTGATAAGCATATTCCTTCCAAACATCATAATTTTCTTCCACATCTATCTTCTTAATCCGATCCAGCGTCACCACGTCAAAATCCCTTACCGACTTATTATACTCCGGAGGATTGCCCGCGGCAACGATAATCCAGCCTTCCGGCACCTTCTGGTTTCCGAATGTCTTGCACTGCAGGAATTGGAGCATGGTAGGCGCCAGCGTCTCGGATACGCAGTTGATCTCGTCGATAAACAAGATGCCTTCCGCAATCCCGGTGGCCTCGATCTTTTCATAGACGGACGCGATGATCTCGCTCATCGTATATTCCGTCACGGAATACTGCTTTCCGCCAAAAGTCTTTTCCCGTATAAACGGAAGCCCGATGGCGCTCTGCCTGGTGTGATGCGTAATGGTATAGGCGACCAGGCCAATCTGGCACTCCTTGGCAATCTGCTCCATAATCTGCGTCTTCCCGATTCCCGGAGGCCCCATCAGCAGGATCGGGCGCTGGCGGATTGCCGGTATCATATAGTCCCCATAGGCGTCTTTTTTAAGATATGCCTCTATGGAATCTTTAATTTCCTTCTTCGCTCTTTTTATGTCCATGGTCTTGTAATCCTTTCTCTTCTTCCTTCCCCAGTCTCTGGCGGCGCTTATGGCCTTTGCAGGTCTTCTTCCTCAAGCACCAGCTTCATGGCCCACGGCGGAACGTCTACATCTTCATAGTCTTCCTTCATGAACACGAAGGCCGTCTCATATGGGGGCATCTTAGACGGATAGGTGCCTCTTCCGTCTGTAAAATACAGCAGCCCTTTTAACCGCTCAAACGCATGCTGCTTTATCAGGCTCTCCACATAGGCAAAAGCCGGGCGAAAATCCGTTCCGCCTTCTCCTTTCAATTCCAGGTGCCCCATGTAATCCTTCAGGTCCTCTTCGCTTTCGATCTTTTGATCCGTCTGTACCTGGTCATCGCACTGGATGATATGAATGTTCACCTTCCTGAAGAAACTGTCATTTTCGCTTAAGACCCCGTAAGTCTCCTCCAAGAACTTCTTGACCAGCTCGCCGGAGCAGGACATGGACGTGTCGATCACAATAGCAAATTCCTCTACCTTCTGCACTTCCTTCCATTCCTGGGGCTCGATCAGCGGCATGTTCCCGTAGAAGGAAAGGCCATAACTGTAGAATACATAGTCAAACGTATCTTCATCTACTGCCATCTCTTCTTTCAGAACCGAGAATTTTCGCAGGAACTGGCGGTAGTCAAACCGCACCCGGTTCTCCACTTTTACCTGATCGATCAGATGGCCGGATTCCTGTGATGCTTCTTTGGAAAATGTCTCCATATCCGTCTCCATCTGCTCGCTGATATCCTGCCACTGGTTCTCGATCTGGCTCTGCTTCTTCTGATCATCATCCGCCGGCCAGTAACTATGGTCATCCACCCGGAATTCGCCTGCAAGGCGCGCAAATTCGGCTTCTGACAGATTCCATTTTTCCAGAGCCCCATAGACTTTCTCGGCCGTCAGAACCTTCATCTCTTTTCCAAGCCTTCGGTAGGTCTCTCTTCTGAGCCAGGATCGGCTTCTTAAGACGCAGCGGTGTCGCATGCCGTCGATGATCGACTCTGTCACGATATCGCAGGCCAGGCTGTATCGTTCCTCCTCCCTGCCCTTTCGCCGGATCATATGGCGGAATATGCCATGAAGCACCAGATGCAGATATATCCTGTTCACCATGACCCGGTCCTCCCGGTACAGGCCTCCCAGATACTGGGGGTTGTAATACAGATAAAGCCCATCGGTTCCCATCCCGCAAGCCCCCTCGTCCAGGACAAAGATAAGGCTCGAAAGTGCCACATCCATGAACCGCATCTTGAGATACAGTTCATTGCGGGCCGCAGCCAGAATCTTTCTGCCTATGCTATCTAGTTTTTCTCCCATATCGATTTTACTTTCCATCGTCACTTCCATACACCTATTCTATCCATTCATTTACAAATCAAATGCCTTTTTCTTCTTGGGATGCAGTCTTTGCTTCTCATCCATAAGAAGACTGAGCATTTCTGTCTTCTTGCTTTTTGCTGCCCATTCCAGGGCATAATCCAGAGCGGATACCGTCAGATACCCCTGCCCGGCGAGGAATTTCATGCCTTCCATATCTTCGGTTTCTACTAAAAATTTCACCGCTTCTTCCCGGTGGGCGCATAGGTAGGAGACGTATGCTTCCCTCCCGTCTTCTGCAAGCCTAAAGGGATGCCTCAGCCTTCCAAGCACCAGTTCCGCCGCCGTCTGCAAGGATTCTTCCGCCACCGTCCGGTACAGCAGTTCGTCGTATTTCTTATAGTCCAGCTCCCGGTTGTAAAAGCATTGCCTGTAGTATCCGCCAGCCCCATGGCGGCGCGTCTCCAATATCCTGGCAGGCGTATTCTCCACCGCCTCTTCATAGTGTTCTGGAAATAATACCTCTGCTGTCTCTATATATTCTTCTCTGCCCGCCTCTTTCTTATGATAATAAAGTTTCGCACGGATTGCAAACCGAATCTCATCCACGATAGACTTCAGGCAGCTTCTCTCCCCCTGATAGAAATGAATCTCCACTTCTTCCAGACGGCAGCCGGTGAATGCTCCTCCTCCGATATCCAGCAGGCTGTCTGTAAGGATCAGCCGCTTTAAATTCCTGCATCGGTAAAACGCGTATCTTCCGATCTCCGTCACCTGGGAAGGAAGCCATATCTGCGTCACCTGGGATGCGCAGACCCTGCTTCCGGCGCTGGAAAGACTGCCGCCTTCACTTACGAATACATATTCTCCTTCATCCTCGGGCTTCTCGGCAAATGCATAGGCTGCAATCCTGGTAACCGGAATCCCTTCTATCTCATCCGGAAGGATTAACTGTCCCTGAGGGCCATAACAGCCCGTAATCTCAATTCCCTGCTCCGTTTTTTTATAATGAATCTTTGGACATATTTGTCTCTTTTCCTTTTTCCACATAAAACCAACCTCGCAATATATTAAACAGGTATTATTGTACCACAAAATCTGCTATAATGATAACTATGGGAATATTTACATTCTAAAATCAAAAGAAAAGAGAGAGAACATCATGAAACGTAAACTTACATTTCAGCAATACATCGCTGTGGCCAGCATGCTGTTTGGCCTTTTTTTTGGTGCAGGAAACCTGATATTTCCGGTTTCCATGGGCCAAATGGCCGGACGCAGGGTATGGCCGGCCTTTTTTGGATTTCTAATCACCGGGGTGGGGCTGCCTCTTCTTGGGGTGGCCGCCCTGGGCATGAGCCGCTGCAATGGCCTGGCAGAGATGAGCCAAAGAATCGGGAAAAAATATGGCACCTTCTTTACCTGTGCCCTCTATCTGACCATTGGGCCTTTCTTTGCCATTCCACGCTGCGCCACCGTTCCATTTGCCGTAGGAATCGAGCCGATTCTTGGAAAAGGCTCCTCGGATGCCTTGCCGCTGGCTGTCTTTTCATTGCTCTTCTTCCTTGCGGTCTTATGGTTCTCCTTAAGGCCAGGCAAGATCCTTACCTGGATCGGCAAGGTCTTGAATCCGATCTTCCTTGCCGCACTTGGCCTGCTGGTGATCACTGCCCTTCTTCGCCCTATGGGAGATATCGGAAGCATCGCTCCCCAGGCCGGCTATGCCTCCCACGCCTTCTCCCAGGGCTTCCTGGAAGGCTACAATACCATGGATGCATTGGCAGGGCTGGCTTTTGGGATCATCGTGGTAAATGTCATCAAAAGCCTGGGTGTAGAAAATTCCGGCGATGTGGCAAAATGCACGGTAAAAGCCGGGCTTTTCAGCACGATTCTAATGGCCGTCATCTATCTGCTGGTTACGATCATAGGAACCCAGAGCCGTGGGATGTACGAGGCCAGTTCCAACGGAGGAGAAGCGCTTCTTTTGATCGCAAGCCACTATTATGGCAGGGCTGGCGCTTTCATCCTTGCCTTCACCGTCACTTTTGCCTGCCTTAAGACTTCCATCGGACTGATCACCAGCTGCAGCGAGACTTTCTGCGCCATGTTTCCCCGGACGCTGAATTATAAGAAATGGGCTGTCCTGTTCTGTGCGCTCTCTTTGCTCATCGCCAACCTGGGCTTAAATTCCATCATCGCCTACTCTCTTCCGGTATTGATGTTTTTATATCCCCTGGCGATCACGCTGATCTTCCTAAGTTTGGCCGGAAAGTTCTTTGCCGATGACAAGAAGGTCTATATCAGCGTCACTGCATGCACCATCTTTGCCGCAGCCCTGGACTTTCTCAATGCCCTTCCGAAGGGGATTAAGAACCTGCTGCATCTGAAGCCGCTGCTGGCCGGGGTCTCCAGATACCTGCCTCTTTTTGAGCAGGGAATGGGCTGGGTATGTCCTGCCCTTCTGGGCCTGGCCATCGGAATCTGCCTTCACGCCCGAAAAAAACAAAGCCTGCCCTCTTAGGAGCAGGCCCTGTGGGTCTGTCTAATAATATCCCTTCCACATATTTACATACATGTGGATATTCGTCTTGAGATAGAGGCCGATCGTCGTTAGAAGGCTATCCCCTTCCGGCCGTTTGGAAGCCGCCATTACATATTTGACGCCAGCCTTCCTCGCATAGTGGTCTGCCTTTCGCAGATGCCATCCATTAGTAACTACTACACAATCTTTAAATCCGCAGTGTTCCATCATCTGGCTGGCATACAGTAGATTATGATACGTGCTGACTGCCTGCTTTTCTTCCAGTATGTATTCTTCAGGAACTCCCAGTTCCACAGCATAGCGTTTCATAGCCGGCGCCTCTGCAAATGCGTTGTACACCGCGGCTCCTGACATAATCAGATACTTTACCTTCTTATCTTTCCATAATTCTACTGCCTTTTCCACGCGGGCCGCAAGCCTCTTAGAAGGCGTGCCGTCTGCTCCTACCTGGCAGCCGCAGACAACCGCGCAGTCATATGCATCCTGTTCCCACCGCTTCTTTGGCTTTCGGAACATCAGGCCAAACAGCGCCAAGTTTGCCGCCGCAAACCCTAAAGTTATCCACAGAAGCCGATATGCTCTATTTTTCATCTAATCTTCCTCCCCTCTTAATCCAAAGTCCCTTCCATATCCACGGGACCTTCCATCTGCGCTTCCTGGGGAAGCAGGCCCGCAAGCCGGTCAATCCATTCTTTTTTCATATTATCATTCATATAATCACTCTCAATCCATGCATAGTCTTTATATATTTTACTCCTATTTCCTGTATTTTTCAAGACCAGCCTACTTTTGTGGTAAATATGCAAAATTCCTCATATATATGTTGTAAAAATATCTATCGGAGTTCCTATGCCATCCAGAAATAAAATCTTTAAAACCGCAGGCGTCATCCTCCTATTCAGCATAGCCTTTTTCGGAGGAAGGCTGGCAGCAGCCAGGTTCGCCCCGGCAGATTCTGCCCGGATCGTTCCTGCCCCTGAAAACTGGGGGCTGGGCTTCCAGGAAGACGGGAAACTTCCAACGGGCAATGCCACCATTGATGAATTAAAAAAATACGATGCCTACTATGCTGAAGATACACAGGAAAAGGTGCTTTATCTGACCTTTGACTGCGGTTACGAAAATGGGAATATCGAGCCTATGCTGGATGCCCTGAAAAAGCACAAGGCGCCAGCCACCTTTTTCGTAGTCGGCAACCTCCTCTCTACCAGTCCGGATATCATCAAGCGGATCAATAAAGAAGGCCATACGGTAGGCAACCATACATACCATCACCCGGATATGTCCAGCATCTCCACCAAGGATGCATTTGATAAAGAATTAAAAGGTGTGGAGGATCTGTATAAAGAGATCACCGGCGAAGCCATGACCAAGTACTACCGTCCTCCGCAAGGAAAATACAGTATCGAAAATCTTCAGATGGCCAAGGATCTTGGCTACCATACCTTTTTCTGGAGCCTGGCTTACGTGGATTGGATTGAAGACGAGCAGCCAAGCAAGGAAGAAGCCTTTGACAAACTGCTGACCCGTATCCATCCGGGCGCCATCGTGCTGCTTCACAGCACCTCCAAAACCAATGCGGAGATTCTGGATGAGTTGCTGACCAAATGGGAAGAAATGGGATATACGTTTAAGTCCTTGGACCAACTGATTGGCAAATAATTAAAGATATTGAACAAGTCCGCAGAAGATGCAATCTGCTCTTCTGCGGACGAATCCACACACTGCCCAGCCTGCTTATATTTCCAGCCGCTTCTTTAATTCTTCAATCTGCTTTCTCAATTCTGTATTTTCTGACTTGCTTTCTTCCAGTTCCCGGCCTTTTTCCTCCAGTTCTTTGGCCTTTCCTTCCAGTTCCTCCTGCATCTCATCAATCATATACTGTATTGCGATCCAGTTCGCGCAATTCCTTGGAAAACATATTCATCACCTTCTCCGTATTCCTGCACATCTCATATACCTCTTCATACATAGAGCGAAAATAGGGATATTTCTCTACCAGATCTGTAACTAAAAGATTTTTTCTTTTCACTCTTTACTCTTTTGTACTGCCTTAACAATAAATCGGCCGAATAGCAGGCACTGCGCTGGCCTGGAAACAGATAGCCGACTTTTTGCACCTCTACATTTGCAATACTTCCGTCCTCTAACTCTATGTCCAATTAGCAGAGATAGGAACTCCTCCAGCCTTTCTGGCGCTGCATCCGGATTCTCTCTTCTAAGCTGCTCCATAATCCGCCGTCTTCTCTTCTCGATCAATTCCAGCACCACCGTCCGGTTATCTTCTTCCGTCAAGACAGCAGTGTTTCTGCCATCACCACCACTGCCACCATAAGGCCCCGTCCTGCCGCCTGGCTTAAATCAACGTCTCCAAAAGCCGGAAGCACCAGTCCTGGCATGCCCGGCTCTACTTCGGCATGAATCTTCTGGCTGCCACGATGATCGCCAGCGATACGGCTCCAAGCGCAACGGACAGCAGATTCACATGTCTAAGCGCATCCCGTATATCTTCAAGCAGTTCCAGAAGATCTCCCGAACCAGAGCCGCTTCCCAGAACCTTCGGAATCTGCATCAGGATGATGCCCTCCAGTTCTTTCTATGTCGGCCGTTATAGAATTTTTGCTACTCTACCGTAACCGACTTTGCCAGATTTCTCGGCTTATCTACATCGCAGCCGCGGCCCACCGCAATATAATACGCGAAAAGCTGCAGCGGAATAATGGCCAGCGAATTGGTAAAGTATTTGTTTGTCTCCGGAATGTAGATGACATAATCGGCGGCACGCTCCACCTCCGTATTGCCCTCCGTAGTCACCGCCATGACGAAAGCGCCCCGGGTACGTACTTCCTCCATATTGCTGATCATCTTCTTATATAAATCCTTCTGGGTCAAAACGGATGCTACCAGCGTGCCGTCCTCCACCAGGGAGATGGTGCCATGCTTTAATTCTCCTGCCGCGTATGCCTCTGAATGGATATAGGAGATCTCCTTTAACTTCAAAGATCCTTCCATAGAGATGGCATGGTCGATTCCACGTCCGATAAAGAACACATCCCTTGCTGCCAGATAACGGTTAGCAAACTTCTGGATATTCACCTTATTATTGAGCAGCATCTCCACCTGTGCCGGAATGGCCTTCAGATCTTCCAGCATTCCTGCAAGGCCTGCCTCGTCAAGCATCCCTTTTACGTGGGCAAACTTCATTGCCAGAAGATAGAGCGCGATCAACTGTGCGGAGTACGCCTTGGTTGTGGCAACCGCAATCTCAGGTCCGGCCCAGGTATACATGACATTGTCTGCTTCTCTTGCAATGGAACTTCCAACCACATTTACGATCCCAAGAACCCTTGCGCCCTTTTCCTTAGACTCGCGCAAGGCTGCCAGCGTATCCGCAGTCTCCCCGGACTGGCTGATCACGATAACCAGCGTATTTTCATCCAGAATCGGATCCCGGTAACGGAATTCAGAAGCCACATCTACCTCCACCGGAATCCGCGCCAGTCCTTCGAATATATATTTACTGGTATATCCGGTATGGGAGGCAGAGCCGCAGGCCACGATCTGGATCTTTTGGATCTTCAGAATCTCCTCATCCGCCATCCCAAGTTCCTCGATCACGATCTTCCCCTCCTTGATCCTTGGGGAAAATGTATCTGTGATGGCTTTTGGCTGCTCATACATTTCCTTTAGCATAAAGTGTTCATATCCGCTCTTTTCCGCTGCATTCACGTCCCACTCGATACGGGTAGCCTGCTTTTCTATAGGCTCTTCATCCACATTGAAAAACTCCATGGAATCTTCCCTCATGCGAACGATCTCTTCATTCTCAATAAAGAACACGTCCCTGGTATACTTAAGGACTGCCGGGACATCTGACGCCAGAATGCTTCCCCCGTCCGTATGTCCTACGATAAGCGGGCTATCCTTGCGGACGGCATACAATTCTCCCGGATGATCCTGGAAAATTATTCCCAAAGCATAGGACCCCTCCATCCGGTGCATGATTTTCGTCACTGCCTGCAGCGGATTACCATGATAATAATAGTCCAGAAGATGGGCGATCACCTCTGTGTCCGTCTCCGATACGAATTCATAACCATGATTTTCTAACTTTTTCTTTAACTTTAGGTAATTCTCAATGATTCCATTGTGCACTACCACAATGCTTTTATCCTTGTTAAAGTGTGGATGTGCATTGATATCAGACGGCGATCCGTGGGTCGCCCATCGCGTATGTCCGATTCCCAAAGTGCCGGGAAGGGTTGCCCCGTCATGGGTCAGCTCGTTTAACACTTTCAGCCGTCCCTTGGACTTTACCATGTCAATCTCATTTCCATTATAGACAGCGATACCGGACGAATCATACCCTCTGTATTCCAGTTTGGATAAACCGTCCAAAAGAATCGGCGCTGCCTGCTGGTTGCCTATGTATCCTACTATTCCACACATATTTTCTACTCCTTACCTTGTATTTGCACAAATTACCATATTTTTTGCATTATCATTCTGTATTGTAGCAAAATATCGAGGGTATGTAAATAAAAGCCTTGAAATAAATGAAAAAATAGAACGGAGCAATCTCCGTTCTATTTTGAGATTTATAATAGCATTTAATCCAAATCAATAAAATCAACTTTAAATGTATCGTCTTCTTCCATATGGCCCCGCTTCTTACTTGGCTGGCTGCTCAGCAGTTCATCCAGGTCATCAATCAGTTCCTCGGATTCATCGCCGTCATTATCATATCCGTAGTCTTCCTCATAATCCACTTCGTCATATTCTTCTTCGAAATCCGCTTCTTCTCCAAAATCGTCAAAGTCGTCATCTTCAAACTCCTCGAAATCGTCAAAATCATCCTCGTCTTCGACCTTGGCTTTCTGCACTGGCTTTCTCACGGCAGGCTCGCCCTTTGCGGCAACTGCCTTTGCTTTTTTACCCTTTGCCGGAACCGCCTCTTCCTCGTCCAGATCAATTCCATATTCATCATACAGGTCATCCAGTTCCAGATTGCGGTGGTGTAGCTTCACGCCGATTACAATCAATGCCACAACCAGTACAAGGAAGGCAGCGATTGCCACGATAACCAGAATATCCAGAAAATCTTCGATAAACTGAAGGATCTTTCCCCAGAGTCCCTTTGGCGATGCCTTATCGGCTGTATCATCGGAACCAGAATGCTTTAAGTATCTCTGATAAGTCTTATCTACCGTATCATACTGGTACAGGCCTTTCTGCCCATCCTTATTCAGGGCATACATCACATAATACTCTGCATTATCCGTATCCTGCCATGCTGTAAAGTCCTTGCCATTCAAGGTGAAGGTAGTCTTCTGATACTGCTTTGGAAGTTTGACGCTTCCATCGTCTCTCAATAAGACGATATAACTCTCCTGGGATATCTTAATTTCTTCAAAAGGGGAGAAGGAGCCGTCATTGCTGTTATAGAGGAAAAAGTCGCCGTCTCCGCCCTCTGCCGGTACCAAATACATGGCCGACTCGCCGCTGGCTTCCTGGGTAATTACCTGGCAGGCAGCGCCTTCAAATGTCGTCTCGCCTCTGACAAATCCTTCCGGAATTAATGCATCCGTAAAATCATTACTGATCTTGTACTGTACGCCGTCAACCTCAACCTGTGATCCATCGCCGGTTGGAGCCGCAGTTCCTTCATCCTCATTCTGAATCAAGGTTGGATCTCCAGGGCCAATGGTTACCGAAGAACTTCCCTTGGTGATCTGAAGCGCACCTCCGGATGCGTCCGTTCCAGAGGCATCTGATACCTCCACCTTCGCGTTTCCCTCTGCCAACGCCTGGAAGGTAATCTTATATTCCAGCGTAGTCCCGGAGCCACTGCCCGAGATATTCAGGGTTCCATCGCCGCCGGATACGCTGTCGCCGCTGATGAATTTCAGCATGCTTGTATCATAAGTCAGTGTCGCATCCAGAGACTGAAGATTGGAAGATGATGTTAACTTTGCTGTTACTTCTACCTCTGCCCCCACCGTCGTAGAAGGGTCTGTAAATCGTAATTCCGCAGATGCCGCATGGACAATCATGGAAATGCACGGACTTAGCATGCACACCACAGCGAATGCCGCAAGTGCTTTCTTAATTCTCCTCATGTATTCTACCTCGTTTTTCTCTATACTCCATTTTATGAACAGCTATTGGGTTCCTGCATCCGGGGTGCCTTCCGCCCCGCCGCCGGAAGTATCGCCCCCACTTCCTCCGCTGCCATCATCTCCGCCTGGATCAGGCTGCGGCTGCGGGTCTGGCTCCGGCGTAGGGGTTGGCGTGGGAGTTGGCGTAGGAGTCGGCTGGCTGCTTCCGCCACTGGTGCCGCCGGAAGAAGGCGTCTTTGTTCCGCCGCTGCTTCCGCCACCCGTATAACTTTCATCCGGCTGCTGCATGATTCCCTGACTATCCTCGTCCGTATCCGCCTGCCGGTCTCCGGCCTTTGCCACAATTTTACCACTGATCGTATTCACCGTAGAGGACGGCGAATATGTATCGCCTTCTCCATAGAAGAATTTATGAAGCTGCTCCACATTCTTGTCCAGCGTGACAGGAATGACGACGCTTCCAATATTGGCCAGTGTATCCGTAGTCTTATCAAACGGAAAGCCGATGGTCTCTCCTAACTTATAGTCAAATGCATCCTTTGCGTATTCCAATATCTCCGCTAACGTGAAATTCGTCGATACTTCTGGAAATACCTTGTCAATAATCTTATTAATCTGCGCAAGGCTGGCGCCCTGTAATTTCCCTACAATCTTCGTCAGCACATCCCTCTGGCGTTCTGCCCGCTTGAAATCGTCTCCGGCGGTATAGCGAATCCTGGCATACGCCGTAGCCTGGATTCCATTCAGCGTCTGTACGCCAGGCTCTGTAACTCCGGCTGATTCTCTGCCCGTCACACGCATGATTTCCATCGCATAGCCGCAGATATACGGAATCTCTTCTTCCTGTACGTCAATCTCCACGCCGCCCACAGCGTCTATGACATCGATCAGGGAGTTAAAGTTCACCGTAACATAATGTTCGATATCCATATCAAGATTCTTATTCAGCATGGCGACTGCCGTTTCGGGCCCGCCAAAAGAATAGGCTGCGTTCGCCTTATTAAGCGTCCCGTCGCTCTGTTCTAAAAGTGTATCACGATATACGGAAGAGATTTTCACTTCCATGGTCTCCCGGTTAAGGCTTGCGATCATGATCGTGTCGCTCCTTGTATCCTTCTCCAGTTCATTATCCCGCGAATCTACGCCGAACAATGCTACATTCAGATATCCGGTTCCTCTCTCCCGGGCTTCCTCGGACACATTAAGCGCCTCCGGATCCAGTTTCGTCGTCTCTATCTTGGAGAGTTTGCTGGCCAGAATCACCGCTCCGGCTGTGGCAACCAATGCTACCGTTCCACCAAGAATGGCTCCAATCTTCTTACCCAACGACCAGGAAGCAAATCCACGCCTCTTGGATCTGCGCCCGCGTCTGTAATGTTTTCTCGTCTTTGCCATTATCCAATATCCTTTCTTCTCACCTTGCTTATGATAACACCTTACACTATATTACCCTATTTCCTGCCAAACTTCAATTAAAAATCCAGGTTTTTCGCCTATTTGCCCCAATATGTCGTGCTCATGGAACACCATTTTACTACCCATTGAGGAAGTTTTCGATAATTTTGTCCTAATTTGTATCCCAGATACTTGCATCCGCTTTTGTATACCAGAACTGGTATCAGATACGGCTTCCTGCTCTTTAACAGATATCCCATGGTATTCTTTACCAGCCGGATCCCCTCGCTCTCCGAGCGAACCTGGGAAAACACCTCCGGGTTATCCGCCTGAGACACTGCCAGGTCGAAGTTCCTGTGAAACTGCTGCAGCCCCGAATAATTATGGGAATGAATCACCCTGGCCCCCGCCGCATAGGCGACCTTATACCCAGCCTGAACCATTCGGCCTGCCAGAATCATATCCTCATTAAATATCGTTCTCCTGGAAAATCCTCCCAGCGCTTCATACACGTCCCTGCGGTACGCTGCGCAAACGTTGGAACAGAAAAAAGTCTTGATCCCCAGTTCCGGGATGTCTTCTTTCCCCTTGATACGGCTTTCCTCCGGATAGTTGAACCTCCTTGTATAACGTTCTATGAAATCACAATCACTGGCCGGAAGCTGCCGTGCGTAGGATACCCCCACAAGTTCCTCCCCCAGAGGCTCGATCAGGTTCTCGATCAGCCTGGAATCTGCCGGCATGGCATCCTGGGTCATGAATACCACTATCTTGGCATCTGACATGGAAAAACCAAGGTTCCTGGTGGCCCCATGGTCAAAGTCCTCCTGATCAATATGCGAGACGATGACTCCCGGAATATGCTCGACATCCTCGGGAAAACGATCTGATCTTGTATTAATGACATAGATATGCCTGATGGGGCAACTCTGCTTTCCAAGCCTTTTCAGCAGTTCCTCCAGCCTCCCATCCGGCCGGTAGGTCGGTATGACTACATCTACCCGCTCTGGATTATTCATCTTTTTGTTCATCCTTTTTCTTATTCTTATCGTATCCTACAAACCAGCACATCATTCCTGTAAGAATCAGCCAGAACCAAGTCGTAGGATTGCTGAACCAGGTGGTAAAAAATGCAAGTCCCAGATAGATTGCTATCTGCCCGTAGAACAGATAGGATACCGGGTTCTGGCTCTTCTTTACAATACTCATCAAAACCTTCGCAACCGCTCCTACAATCACCGCAAATATAAATACGCCGACAATTCCAAAATCATAATAGGCATCATAGAACATGGTCAGCGTGGTCAACTCCTTCTTTGTCAGGAAGATGGGGAAGGATACCAGCTGCGGATAGAGAAACTTTAACCCGGTCAGCGCAAAAAACGGGAACAGCATCTTTAATCCATAGGTATGCTCCGTCAACTGTGCCACCATGCAGTTAAAATTCTCAAAGTTATTGGCCACATACATGTAGGGCTGGGTGATAAAGATGGGCATCTTGCTGTATTTCATCTCGAATATGCTATTTAAGTATGCCACATCATGGTGGCGGAACACCGTCAGTATTATATATACAGGCACCAGCGCCACCAGAAGTATTACCATCGTCCTGAGCCGGATCCTTTTATTGACCATGATATATGTAACCACCGCAAATCCTACGGCAAACAGAAGCTGGAATCTGGATACGCATAAGAATGGCACTGCTACGGCCGTAAAGTTTGCCAGTACCAGTGCTGCCATTTTTTTCCATCCAATGTGTCTGCTCACTTTCAGGTACAGGATCGTGATGGCCGGTATCAGAATGCAGCTGATGGTAAAGTAGTGAACTCCTGATACATGGAAATATGAATAGGCATGAGGCTCGTCGGAGAATAAGGGGATAAATCCCACCTTAAGCGCTTCAAAAGCAAAACATGCTATCGAGACCGCCATCAGCCCTATAATGCAGATGAATAGCCTTCCTGATTGAAATTCGTTCTTTTCCAGTTCCCGCTCTTCTACCTTTCCATACTTCTGCCCCCATTCATATCCGATGCCAAAGCCGATATAGATCAGGAAGAAACTCAGCCAGGTAATATACTGCCAGTCACTCTGCAGTTTGCTCAGCTGCATGCAGGCGATTCCCTGTCCTCCGACCCAGGCCAATGTAAAAAGCGCCCGAAGCTCGACCAGGCTTCCGGTCTCCCTTACCCAGTGGACATAGAGATAGAGGGCCTCGCCCATCAGCAATATACCTGACAGATAATAAAGCCCTGCCAGTGAAGCAATATAACTGGCCAGAAACACCAGCATATATGTGCCATATTCCATTATAATGTTATTGCGCTCCCTCATTACTTATGTCTCCTTCAAACGTGGTATTCATCGCATCCGTATCTTCCGTAACTCCGGTAAGATAGATGATGTCATCATTGATCTGCGTTACCTTCTCCGATGGCTCGTAGGAATCCTCTTTAAACAGATTCCGGTGAAGCTGGGTTACATTATTGGTAAATCCAATCGGCACGACATAAGAGCCTTCATGATTCCTTACGTCCTCCCTGGTGGTTACCTGATAAGGGAATCCACCGGTCTGCACGATGTTATAATTCAAAGCGTTGGCTGCAAATCCCAGCAGATCCTGGGTGGAAAAGCTGGTAGAAATCATCGGAAAGATCTCATCGATCATCTTGTTCAATGTCAGCAGGTTCGCCTTCTTAGCCTTTTCCGCCGTCTTCTCCAGGACGATCCGCTGGCGCTCCGCCCGCTTGAAGTCCATGCCCTCGGTATACCGGATTCTGGCATAGGCCACCGCGTGCACGCCGTCCACCTTCTGGGTCCCATCCTTTACCTCGATATCTTCCCAGTCCTTTCCAGCCACTTCCGCAGTTTCCACCGCATACTTGTTGCACCAGTCGGCCTCTTCCGCGGTCATATCCAGTTCCAGGCCGCCAAGCAGGTCAATGGTATTCACCAGCGCGGTAAAGTTCACGCTGACATAATTGTGGATGTCCAGATCAAAATTCCGATTCAGAAGGCTGATCGCCTCTTCCGGACCTCCCCGGTTATAAGCCGAATTGGCCTTCTCATATGTTCCGTCTTTCTGCTGAAGCAAGGTATCCCGGTAGATGGAGGTCAATGTCACATCGCTCGTATCATTGTTGATGCTTGCAATCATAATACAGTCGCTCTGTACCCCGCCGTCCAGTTCGTCGTTTCTGGAATCCAGGCCGAACAGGGCGATATTCGTATACGGCCCGGTATCTTTATATGCCTCCAGGTTCTTGTCATTCAGGATATTAAAATCCAGCTTATCCAGTTTGAATATTCCGTAGGCCGTCACGCATAAGGCCGCCAGGATCAGCACCTCTGCAACCAGAAGGGCGATTCTCTTCCTGCGCCTCTTGCGCATTAATTTCTGTCTCTCTGCACGTGTCATTCTGTTCTTCATGCGCTTCTTTTTACTCATACGTTTCTCCCTTGCGGATTAATATGCGTTCTTGTTCACAAATCCCTTGAAAAATGTCAGAAATAAAATCTTAAAATCGAACCCCAACGTCCAGTTCTCAATATAGTACAGGTCATGCTCGATCCGTTTCCGAATTGACGTATCCCCCCGGTAGCCATTGACCTGGGCCCATCCTGTCAGACCCGGACGCACCTGGTGCTTTACCATATACCTGGGAATCTCTTCCCGGAATTTCTCCACAAACTGCGGACGCTCCGGCCTTGGTCCTACCAGGCTCATATCCCCTTTGAGTACGTTGAACAGTTGAGGAAGCTCGTCAATGCTCGTCTTGCGGATGAATTTTCCAATAGGAGTTACCCTGGGATCATTCTGTACCGTCCATTTTGCCTTCTCCGATGCCGCATCCTGCACTACCATGGAGCGGAACTTGTACATGGGGAAAGGCTTATTCTGAAGGCCGATGCGCTCCTGCCTAAATATCAGAGGTCCAGGCGAAGTTGCCTTGATGATTACAGACACGACAGCCATAACCGGCGAAAATAGAATCAGGGCCACAATGGCTCCAAATAGGTCCACGCAGCGCTTGGAAAACGCATTCAGCGCGTTGCTAAGCGGCACATGGCGGATATTGATGACCGGAAGGCCAAGAAGGTCTTCCGTATAAGGCTTGGTCGGTATAATATTATTATAATCCGGTATAAACTTGGTATGCACGCCGGACTTCTCGCACATGCTGACAATATGCTCCAGCTTGTGGTATTCTGCCAGCCCCAGGGTAATGGCAATCTCGTCCAGCTTGTTCTGCGGCAGGATGATGGTCAGGTTCTCCACCCGTCCCAGCACCTTGATCCCCCGGTACTCCGTGCCGCGTGGCTTGTTATCCGCCAGAATACCCCTGACGATATATCCCCATTCCGGATTGGACAGGATTCTGTCGATATACTGTTCGGCGGCACGGCTGTAGCCAATCAAAAGGATATGCTTCTGGTTGTACCCTTTCTTTCGCATATTCCGCAAACCTTCGCGGATAATATTGCGCACCGTCACCTCAGAAAAGACATTTACGCAGAAAAACACGAAAAACATCGTTCTGGAAAAATCAGACTGCTTCGTCAAATACAGAATCAGGATATATGCCATCAGGCCGATGGTATTGGCCTGGATGATATGCCAGGCTTCATAACGCCTGCCCTGTACCCGCTTCGGCGTATATAACTGGAAGGCATAGTACAGGATCAGATATCCCGGCACAATAATAAGCAGCGCCTTCATGTACTCTTGCAAAGATAAGAACCAGGGGTCCAGTTCAAAGATGCCGCTCTTGAACCTGAGGTACCACGCCGCGGTATATGAGAATATAATTACCAGCGCATCTATCACTACATGAAGTCTATTTAACAATTTCTGATTGTCCTTAATCACTTTTCTCCACCCGATTTTCACTAGATATTGTGGCCGCGCAGATGCCAATTCCACATCCGCTACTGGTCATTACACTTTATAATACAATAATTTTCCAGAATCGACAACCCGTTGCAGTACACTTTTTCTTAACATTTCTTTAATATCTCTGAAACATTTACCGGTTTCCGGAAAGAATCTTCCATATTCCCGGCGTATATCTCGCCATAAAGCGGCTTGTATAATAGCAGAATATGACGACCACGACAGGCAGGGCCACAAAGAGAATCATGCCGATATACATGCTGTCTCCTGTCATTTTATGGACGACTTTGTTGCCAAACTGAATGATCATGAAATGCACTGCATAGATGTAAAAGGTATTCCCCATCCAGCCTCTTGCTTGCGGCAGCCGGATCAGGCATAGCAGATACCAGATCAGCATGGCTCCGCTCAAATAATACAGCAGGGTCCAGTAAAGGCTCGGATGCTGCTGGAGCATGATAAAAGATAAGACGGCACAGATGCAAAGAACTGCCGCGATCGCCTTTTGATGCAGCCCCTCTTCGATCGTCTGCCTCCAATGTCTTCCGATATAGGCTCCTGCCATATAGATAAACAGCCAGTTTGCCATGGCAGACGCCGTACCGTTGTAAGCATCCAGGCATTGACTGGACGCAGCAAAGTATAAGGTTATGATTCCCGCCAGTCCGGTCCATCTATTCCGAATGATCAGATAAATCAATGGACATATGTAGATAAATACGATCAGAAACTGTAGAAACCAGAAGACCGGATTATACTTATAAAACAAGAGGGCCTCCAGAATCTCACGAAGATTAAAAGGAATCGCCTTATTTCCGAATATGCCGCTTAACACCGGAACCTTCGTCAGGACGTAATGTAAAAGGAAGTACAGCAGATTCCATACCCCAAAAGGAATCACGGTGCTGAAAAAACGGCTTTTCCACTTTGCCCCCAGTTTGTCCATCGTAAAATTCCGGTAGAACAGATATCCGGAGCAAAGGAAGAAGCCCGCGATAGCCAGTCTGGCAAATTTCTCCACCACAATGTATTCTATTGTATTTAGCATTTCCACGCGCTCCAGAAATATCCCCGAGTTCTCTGCATGAATCAAAATCACCAGGATACACAGTATGAAGTTATAATATTTGATACGATTGCTGAATTCCTGCTCCATATTTACTCCTATAAAAAGACATTCCTTTACAATACCGTAAGTTAATATAGCATATATCCCGAAATTTTGCTATAATAATGCAGTAATTGAAATTAAGGAATCGGAGTATGTATATGAAAGTAACGATCGTAATACCGAATTATAATGGCAAGCACTTCATGGAACCTTGCCTGGCTTCTTTGGAAAGGCAGACATGCCATGATTTTAAGATACTTGTGGTAGACAATGCCTCTACCGACGGGAGCCTGGAATATATGAAGGAGAATTATCCGGATATCGAAGTGATCGCCTTAGATAAGAACTATGGCTTCAGCAAAGCGGTCAATGTCGGCATCCGCCACTCCCGGACGCCCTACGTCATCTTGCTGAACAATGATACTACCGTAGATCCTCATTATGTTGAAGAAATGGTAGGCGCTATTGAACGCTCCCCCAGAATCTTCTCGGTCAGCAGCAAGATGATCCAGATGTATCACCCGGATCTCATCGACAGCGCCGGAGACCTGTATACGGTGATCGGCTGGGGTATCTGCCGCGGAACTGGAAGGCCTGTGACCAATTATACCAAGGCCGATGAGATATTTACCGCCTGCGCCGGCGCGGCAATCTACCGCCGTTCGGCTTTTGAAAAGATCGGATATTTTGATGAGAGCCATTTTGCCTATCTGGAAGATATCGATGTGGGCTACCGCGCCAAGATCTATGGCTATAAAAACATGTATTGCCCGACCGCGCTGGTCTACCATGTGGGAAGCGGAACAAGCGGCTCCAAGTATAATTCCTTCAAGGTAAAACTGTCCGCCCGCAACAGCGTGTATCTGAATTATAAGAACATGCCGCTGCTTCAGCTGATCCTGAATCTTATCCCGCTGGTATTGGGATATCTGGTAAAATATGCGTTCTTTCTGAAAAAAGGTTGGGGAAAGGATTATAAAGAAGGCGTAACGGAAGGCCTGAAGACGATGAAGGCCCAGAAAAAAGTTCCCTTCCGCCTGAAGCACCTGCTCAATTATCTGATGATTGAAATTGAATTAATCGTGCATACCTTTTCCTATGCGAAGGATTGGCTTACACGGAAACTTTTGAAACGATGACAAAAACACCACCAGACTTTAAATAGTCTGATGGTGTTCTTTCATTTTAGAAATGAAACGTATCTTTCACTCCTACCCAAAGCTGGTCCTTATCGCTTAAGTTCAAAGCCGTGCCATCCTCCAGATGGTATCCTTCTGCGGAAGCACTTCCCTGATATTCGCCTACTAACTGCGGCCACTTGATTCCAATCTCAGGATCGTTCCACGCAAGTCCGCCTTCATCTCCCGGATGGTAGAAATCCGTACACTTATAGCAGAATTCTGCGATCTCGCTTAATACCAGGAATCCATGGGCAAAGCCCTCTGGTATATAGAACTGCTTTTTATTCTCTTCTGTCAGTTCGATGCCGAACCATTTTCCATAAGTCTCGCTATTGCTTCGCAGGTCAACCGCGACATCGAATACCGAACCTTTTATCGCCCTTACCAGTTTCCCCTGGGGAAACTCCTTCTGGAAGTGCAGCCCGCGAAGGACCCCTTTCGTGGAGCAGGACTGGTTATCCTGGACAAAATTCATGGTAAGTCCTGCCTCTTCCATGTCCCTCTGATTATAGGTCTCCATAAAATATCCTCTGGAATCCCCGTGAACAGCAGGCTCGATGACGCAAAGTCCTTGAATTCCGCCTACATTCTTCTCAACTTTTATCTGTCCCATGTCAATCGATCTCCTTAAAATTCAATTTCTTTCAGATATCTGTTCAAGGCATCCTGCCATGTAGGAAGCGGAGTAAACCCGTTTTCCGGCAACTTGCTCTTATCCAGCCTGCTGTTAAATGGCCTTGCCGCCTTAGAAGCGCCATATTCCTGCGTTGTCACTGGAATGACGTTCACCTTGTCTTCCGAATATTCCTCATGTCCAAGTTCTACTGCCTGACGGAAGATCTCTTTGGTAAAGTCATACCAGCTGATATATCCGCCTTCATTGGTAGCATGATAATATCCATACTTGTCAGTCTCAATCATATCCACCAGAAGCCTCGCCAGGTCAAAGGTATATGTGGGCGTTCCGATCTGATCATTGACAACCGTGATCTTGTCATGCGTCTTTGCGATATTCAGCATCGTCTTAATGAAATTCTTGCCGTTCTTTCCAAATACCCAGGCAATCCGCACGATAAAATATTTGGACAATGTCTCTGATACTGCCAGTTCCCCGGCAAGTTTCGTCTCGCCATATACATTCAGCGGCTTATAATCCTTGCAGTCCGGCTGCCAGGCTTCGGTTCCCTGGCCGTCGAATACATAGTCGGTACTGAGATATACCATCTTGCAATCCAGTTCTTTGCAGACCTCCGCGATATTCTTTGTTCCAGTCGCGTTCACCGCATGCACGATCTCTTTCTTATCCTCGTCTTCCGCCAGGTCTACGGCAGTCCATGCCGCACAATGCACTACCACATCCGGCGCTGCGTCTGTGAGCACCTTCCTGACCGAGTCTTCATCCGTGATGTCCATCTGGACATACGGCATGCTTACCACTGCCGTCCCGTCCTGGATCCCGCTGTAGGTTTCCTTGATATCGGAACCTACTCCTTCATATCCACGCTTTGCCAGTTCGTTCATTACGTCGTGGCCCAGCTGTCCTGCTACGCCTGTCACTAAAACCTTCATTATTTCATCCCCTCTCGGCTGCCATACATCTCGTCATAATAATTCTGATATTCTCCGGAGATGATCGTCTCCCACCATTCCTTATTATCCAGATACCATTTGATCGTTTTCTTGATTCCATCCGCAAACTTCGTCTCCGGAAGCCAGCCCAATTCGCTGTGGATCTTGGTCGGGTCGATGGCATAACGCATGTCATGGCCCTTGCGATCCTCTACATAAGTAATCAGGCTCTCCGGCTTTCCTAATTCTTTACAGATAATCTTGACAATATCGATATTCGTCATCTCGTTGTGTCCGCCGATATTGTAGACCTCGCCTACACGGCCATTGTGGATGATCAGGTCGATCGCCTTGCAGTGATCCTCTACATACAGCCAGTCACGGACATTTTCGCCCTTTCCGTATACCGGAAGCGGCTTGTCATTCAGCGCATTGGCAATCATCAGCGGAATGAGCTTCTCCGGGAAATGATATGGTCCATAGTTGTTGGAACATCTGCTGATCGTCACCGGAAGTCCATACGTCCTATGATAAGCCAGCACTAGCAAGTCTGCTGCCGCCTTGGAAGAACTGTATGGGCTGCTGGTGTGGATCGGAGTCTCTTCTGTGAAGAATAAGTCCGGCCGGTCCAGCGGAAGATCGCCGTATACTTCATCTGTAGAAACCTGATGATAACGCTTGATTCCATATTTTCTGCAGGCATCCATCAGAACTGCGGTACCCTTGATATTGGTATCCAGGAAGACCTCCGGATTCTCGATGGAACGGTCAACATGGCTTTCTGCCGCGAAGTTCACGATGATATCCGGGTGCTCCTCTTCAAATAATTTGTAGACAGCCTCACGGTCTGTGATGCTCTCCTTCACGAAACGGAAATTCGGGTTCTCCATCACTGGCGCCAGCGTCGACAGATTGCCTGCATAGGTCAGGCAGTCCAGGCACACGATGCGGTAATCCGGGTATTTATCCAGCATGTGAAATATAAAGTTGCTTCCAATGAATCCGGCTCCGCCGGTTACAATAATCGTCATAATCTCTAATCTCCTTTTGTCTCTTTTCATTTTGTCTAGTATAGTCCGTCTACGAATTTTCCGTCCAGTACGTCCTTCAAGTACTGGCCGTACTGATTCTTCTTAAGCACTTCGTACACATCCAATACATCCTTTTCCGTGATCCAGCCATTCAGATAAGCGATCTCTTCCAGGCATGCGATCTTACGGTGCTGATGAGATTCTACCGTCTTAACAAAGTTGGTTGCTTCCACCAGGCTCTCATGCGTCCCGGTATCCAGCCAGGTAAATCCCTGCCCAAGCAGTTCCACATTCAGCTTGCCCTCTTCCAGATACACGCGGTTCAGATCGGTAATCTCCAACTCCCCGCGGGCGCTTGGCTTCAGATTCTTTGCATATTCCACAACCTTGTTGTCATAGAAATATAATCCGGTCACACAGTAATTGCTCTTTGGCTTCTCCGGCTTTTCTTCTATGGATTTGGCTTTTCCCTCATGATCGAATTCTACAATTCCGAAGCGTTCCGGGTCATCCACATAATAGCCGAATACGGTCGCTCCTCTTCCGGAATCTGCGTTCTCCACAGCGGCTTTCAGACGCTTCTTTAAGCCATGGCCGGCAAAAATGTTATCTCCCAGAACCATCGCTACCGGCTCGTCGCCGATAAACTCTTCTCCGATGATAAAGGCCTGTGCCAGTCCGTCAGGACTTGGCTGCACTTCATAGGAAAGATTCACTCCAAACTGCCGCCCGTCTCCCAGCAGTTCCTTAAAGCGAGGCGTATCCTGGGGCGTAGAGATGATTAAAATGTCCCGGATGCCTGCGTTCATAAGTACGGACATCGGATAATAGATCATTGGCTTGTCATAAATCGGCAATAACTGCTTGGATGTCACCATAGTCAGAGGATAAAGGCGCGTGCCGGAACCTCCCGCTAAAATAATTCCTTTCATGTGGAACCTCCTTAGTATCTTTTATAAAATTAGTATTCTCTTTCAGTCGTATTTCATTAGCATAATTGCATTATAAAAGGTGACCCAAGGTCACCTTCAAGTACTTTTTTTCAATTTCACTAAATTTGTCTATTTTTCACAAATAAATATCCCTGCATCCTTGGTAATATGGAAGCCTCCGTCCGTCTTCTTTTTTACGTAAGAACGGAATTCATTGTAGTGATCCAGAATATACTGGCTTTGATTGCCATGGCAGGAAAGGACATAAGAGATCAGCGGTTCCGGATCAGGAACAACCAGGGAATCCTGATAAGACATCCACTCTACCTTACAAAAATCCTGTCTAAGGATATTCCCGCCATTTTCGCGGCCAAACCTCTCATACAACTTATCCGCGGACAACACGATTCTTTCATCAAATCCCTGCACGAGCCGGCTGACTTCCATCATATGCCTGCATCCATATGTGCTGCAGACGAATCTTCCGTCCCGTTTGAGCACTCTTTTGACTTCTCTGGCAACTTTCGGGATATCTTCGCAATAAAACAGCACATGATTGGCAATTACCAGATCAAAGTCCCCTTCTTCATAAGGGATCCTATGGCAGTCGAAGACATGGAATTCAAATCTCTTATCCTCCGCTCCAATGGCGCGCCTTGCATCCCGCAACATTCCCTCTGAAATGTCAGACAGCACGATGTGAATATCTTCCGGAAGGACTGAACGTCTGTCCTTCCAAAGCGTTCCGTCCCCACATCCAATTTCTAGGATGCGCATTCCTGGTCGGATCTTCAACTGTTCGTAGATCCATGGAAACCATCCCTGCTCATTCTGCGAATACAGGCTGTGAAGATTGATACGAGCGGAGATATTAGATGCATTCTGATACTGGTTTTTCAGACTCTTCTCCATGCCTGTCAGGTGAATCAGATTCAGCATCTGGCTCCAGTCAATCGTATGCTCTGCCTGGATCGCATCGGCAGTATCCTGAATAGCCTTCTCCACCAGCTGCATCTGCTCTATCCGGTCCTGAACCAGTTTTAACTGGATATTCAGGGAGTTCAGCATAAAATGATAGTCGGAATCCGCAATCGTCATCTCCCGAATATCATCCAGGGAGAATCCCAGATATTTCAGCAGCAGGATCTGCTGGAGACGGGCAAAGTCCTCATCCGTATAAAATCTTGCCCCCGCATCCGTTACATACGAGGGCTTTAGAATATTCTGTTTGTCATAGTAGCGAATTGTCCGCAGGGTTACGTGGGCCATGCGGGCGAATTCGCCAGAGGAATAGTAGCCTGGTTTTTTCATTTTATGTCTCGCTTTTACTCAAATGCTGTCAGGTAGCCTGGGTACTCTGCATGACCGGTGGTGAGGGTTTGTCCTTCTACAGTTATTTTAATCTGCTCACAGTTATAGGCATTAAGGAAAGTATTGCATACGCTGCCAATGGCAAAATACTCTCCAGTTGAGCCCATGTTAGTAACAAAGGTCGAAAATGCAGGGTTGAAGTCTATCTCTACACTTGGCTTATTGTCTACCGTAACCGTATTAAATGCCTGTATCTGGACATCTGCTGCCACTGCACCTTTGGAAATAAGGGCATTCAGTACCGCTTCTGGAGTTAGTGCATCAATTTGAACTTCTTCGGAGACGAAAGAGGTTGCATCATCATTACTAAAATATATAGTTATTAATTCTGAATCCTTTGTATCTTTTTCATCGTTTACAATTTCATCAGTAACTTCTTCCTCTATATTATCTTGCCTTTCATTGTTTGCGGGCTTCTTCTCCTGACTTTCATTAAACTTTTCTAGTTCATTTTCTTTTTCTACCTGTTTTGGCGATGATGAATTATTACCTTTATTACAAGCAGTTAAACACATTACAAAAATAATCAATATAATTCCTAATATTCTTTTCAATCTCATTGAACCAACCTCATTTATTCATCCTAATATAAATTATTTGTAACGACTCTTCACATATTTCTACAATTCGAACTGATCCTTCCACTCTTTGATCTTGTCTAACGGTATTACAATTTTATTAACTCCCCACTTTTGATATATTATATCTTGCAAATCGCTCTTTATCTTATGCTCTTGCAAAACTGGTAAGTTCGTCTCAGATATTATACCCTTTGCATTATCATCCCCTCCAATTATTAAAGAACGATGACCATAATTCAAATTTCGAACTGCTATATGAAATCTTGCACCTATATAATCCATATCTTTTATTAATAATATCTTATCTAATTCACTTAACGAAGGCGGAATTATTGTATAATCGTCTAACTTCATTTCTCTCCTAATGTATTGATAATCAAATTGTTTTTGAATCCAAATATAAACCTTTTTATAATTTTCTTTTAAAATTTTTAACATGAACAAATCGTTTTCTACATTTTCAGGGCGTCCCGATATTGTGGTCAAAACGTTTTCCGCCTTATTAACTGGTATTCTTGCACAAAAATCTGGTGTTAACTTCCACATTGATGGAAAACTTGTATTTATTACGTTTTTTATCCCCATACTATGCAGTATTTCTTTTGTTTGTTCATCACAAACCGAATGATAATATTTAGACTGCAGTATAAATCGTAAGAAACTTTTGGTAAAATCACTAAACGAAGTCTCTGTATCAAAATGTGATATACCAGCACCTAATAAACATGTATTTCTATAATTCCATATATTATTGGGCAACAGCCATTGTTTAGACTTTTCTAATCTAGTGCTAAGTAAATTATTTCCGCATAGTATTTTAAGAAAACCCTCTATATCTTCGAATTTCTCATCATTCACTCGTATAGGTATATGTTTTTTTCTAACAGTTGGAAACACTTCTTCACAAATATTCGTACAATAATCCATTATAATCTCATCTTCTACATCACTTGTCGCAATCGCAGAATCCAAATATACCATATCTTCTTTACTAATTTCTTTTCTTTTAAATAGTAATTTACACCTATCCCATTCTATCTGTTTCCTTTTAAGCGTACAGTCAGTTTCTTCTAGTCGATCATAATAATGGCATGTCTTTTCACTCCATTTATAAATGTCCAACTTAGGATTTATTTTAACTGGTTTAGAAAGAAAATCTCTTAAGAATTTTACATAACTGTCAAATTCCATTTCATCTACATATTTTTTTGCTTCCTCTATTAATACTTTATTCTTTTCATTTTGTTCAACTAGTTTTTCGGTGCACTCAACAACTTTCTCTAAATTAAATCCATCTATTAATATTCCTCTATTATTAGAAAGCATTACTTGTATACCGCCCGTTCCATTAAAACCCACGACAGGAACTTCGTTTTTCATGGCTTCTAATACAGTTGAAGGAAATGGATCTTCTCTTGACATCGCCCAAAATGCATCTGCTCGGCTTAGAAGCGTTTTATATTTGGCCGCCTCCTTTATGAATGGAATAAACTGTATTTTTCTTTGACTTCCGCTTCTCTCTAATTGATTTATAATCCAACACTGCAATTCCTTATTATTAAAATTGCCAGTCCAAATGAAATGTACATCTTTCTCCCTATTTCTATCTATAAAAATAAGCGCTGCATTTACAAACAAATCAACTCCCTTTCTTAACTCGCATGTTCCTGAACTCATAATGACTAGATCATTTAAGTTAATTCCATATTCCTCAAGATTAAAGTTCGCATCCTCTTCCACATTTTCCAAATAAACCCCTTGCGCCTTAATTAATGTATTTCCCTTTATCTCCGGATATATTTTCCTAAAATCATTCTCTACATACTGATTGGGAAATACAATATAATCTGCATTTTCAGCAATTTTCCTCCCCGGCTCTACAAAGCCATAAAGTTCAATACTTGCCCTCATTTCATGAATTAACGAAATTATTTTAAAATTATAATCTTTTAACAACTCCACATAATGTCCAGATACAATTGTATTAGTTATCACAGTCATAAAGCCCTGTCTTCTAAGCATTCTAAAAAGATTTTCTAAGAACTCTCTTTCATTTAATCCACATTTTTTACTATTATTTTTAATATTAATATATTCAAATTCTTCATTTTGAGTATTGTCTAAGCAAATCACCGGTATATTCCATTTTTTATACTGTTCTTCTAAATAACCATTACCTAATTTCCCCGCTAAAACAACTACTTCTACTTTATTCTGCTTCATTTTTTTTGCAATATGACATGCCAAAATAGGCGCACCCGTTGCTGATAAATCATGTGTAACAATTATTACCTTATCTCGATGTCTTTCTTGCTCTATTCTACGAGCCAAAGAATCCTCAATTAAGTAGGATTTTGGTATGGGTTCAATATAAATTCCATCCACAAAACACACTCCTGAAATTTCTACTGGATCAAAACGTATCTCGTTAATTGGAAAGCCAAAACGTATTTCTCTAACCTTCTGATTATCTGGTTCAAATAAAAATCTGCAACTTTTTGTTTCAGTAAAACAGTCTTCTAAGCCTTTATAATAAACTGTTGATAAACTTTGTTTGAAATCTGCTTGATAGCAGTTTCCCGTTATTCTTATCCCATAAACAGCATTATCAAACCTTATATATATCTGTGGATCATTATCCTCAAAAATCCATTTTTTACCCTCAACCGATAAGCCTTTCGTCTTAACTATCTTCCCTGTCTTTATAATTAATGTTTCCTTTACTTCTTCCATTCTTCTCCCCCCAACAATTAATCATTAAGTATATTAGAATTTTCTCTTTTTATTTCTAAATTTATCATAATATTCTAACAAAATTTACAACCTTCGAATTTTAGTACAATCCCAAATTAATATATGCCAAATATAGTCTGCTGCATTATTTAATATCTATTTTATCATTAATATCTAAGAAATGAAATAGCATCTACATTAAAAGTATACGGTAGACCATGAGTACCAGCTCATTTTATGACCGCCGTTTCCGGCGGTCGGTTTACACGTTTGTTGTTTTTGTTTTGCTTATGCAGATTTCCGGCAGCTGCTCAGACCATGGAAGCAGTTCTTCCATAAAACAATAATCCGTATCCTCCTGATGGTCTTTCATCACGGTTAGGATATATTCCAGATAGCGGAAGGGATTTAGATGATTCGCCTTTGCTGTTTCCGTGATACTGTAGATGATCGCACTGGATTGTGCACCGTCAATACTGTCGATCAGCTTCCATGCATGTTTGTGCAGGCAGAAGCTGCGCAGAGCCCCTTCCGTTGCGTTATTATCAAGCGGGACTTCACCATCATCCAGGAATACTTTTAATGCCTCTTCCTGATTGATGCAGTAGTTGATCCCTTCCAGAGTTTTACCCTTGGTAAGGCGACCGGAGAACTGGCTTTCTTTTGCCCACACAAAGAAAGCCTCCACCAGAGGTTTGAGATTGATCTGCCGCTGTTTTTTACGGTCATCCGGTTTCAGATCAGCAAGCTGGTTGTCCAGATGGTAGATGGCGCCAATCCGCTTGATTGCCTCGTAAGCGATCGTATCTTTGGCTGCCTGATGATCTTTTTTTGGCAATGCCTTCAGGGCATCGGCAAAATACCTTCTCGCATGGGTCCAGCACCCTGCGAAAACGATGGTTTCGCTTTCCCGGTCCAGCTTCCGGTAGGCGGAGTATCCGTCACAGACAACAGTGCCTGTAAATCCTTTCAGGAATTCCCGCGGATGGTCTGCTTTCCGGGTCTTCTGGTATTCATACAGGATAATGGGGGGATCACTATATCCCTTTCCCGTCCGGTAGACCCACATGTAACTCTTACTGTTTGCCGGGCGCCCATCCTTCGATACCTTAACCGGAGTCTCGTCGGCCTGCAGCACATGGAAATGGTACATCCTGTTATGAAGGTAATCATAAAGCGGTCCCAGATACCGGTCCGCACACTGGATCATCCAGTTCGCCATTACCTGCCGGGAGATATGGATGTCGTTTCTCTGGAACTCCTGGCTGATCCGGTATAAAGGCAGTCCATTGACATACTTGGCATTCATGATGCTTGCACCCAGAGACGGTGTCAGAATGCTGTTGCGGAGCAATTCCCTTGGTCGGTCCGCTTTGACAATCGTCTGATTATCTTTTCCTGCATACACGGCCACATGATGTTCTTCCACCGTGTAGACTGCCGGCTGAACCCGGACTCTTTTATAAACTTCATCCGGGAGCTGCTTCCATCCAACGGAGCCAAAAATTTCCTGCAGCTTTGCTTCTGGAATGGTATGAGGGATCACTTCCACAGGAAGATCCTTAAGATCTGCCTCGCGCTTTCCTTTTTTCTTCCGGCGCGTGACCTGGATCACATCTTCTTCCCTAGGTTCGACAACATAAAGCGTCTCAGTCAAAGCTTCCGCTTCGTTAAAGATGAGCTCCAGTTCCAATTGTCCGGCGATAACGTCCAGCTTTTCGGAAGAACGCCCATAACGATGATTGTTTGCAGATGCGATCTGCTCAATCAGGCGTTCCATGTTTGTATTCAGTTGGGTAAGCTGGTTCTGCATGGACAGGATCACTGCCACGAGTGTTTCCCTGCTGAAACTGTTCAGTTCTTCCGGTGAGTAGATCTTCTGCATGTTCGGTGCTCCTTTGTTTTACTGGAACTATTGTACCGCAAACCAAAAGAAAAAGCGAACGGGATAATAAAGAAGGTTCGTCATTCTCACCAAAGGATAAACACTCTGAAAAGCCGAAAAAACTATTAGTTTTTTCAGTTTTTCAGAGTACTTATCCACACAGCAGCTTATAGCTGTGAAGTACTCTTGATTGAATGAATGATATGAGATCTGGCTGTGGATAACTTCCGTCGCGTCTGTGGCAGGAGATACAAAAAGATTTTTTATTTTCTCCGTTTTGCACAACATTTCACTGTTTTTTGCAAGCACTTTTTGGAGAAAAATGCAAAATATTTTTGGAGAATGTTGCATCTCCAAATTGGAGAAAGTTGCAAGGCCTCGGCTGGCAGCTATTCTGCCAGCTACATAGCCATTGCAGACCATATTTAGTTGTTATAGCGTGAGATATGGAAACGGAAGTTCCGAGTTTTCATCTTCATGTGCATGTTCCCTGAAATAGCGGAACTCCTCATCCAGCTCTTTATAATGGATAAAATCATTTAGATATCTCAGATCTTCTTCTGCGCATCGGTGATCTTCTATGAGATCAAGAAGATAATCATTCATCTCCTCATAGCGTTCCTGAAGGTTTTGATATTTTTTCTGTTCTTTGATAACTTTTTTATTTTTAGCCATTGTTACCTGCCTCCTGACTGCTGATTCTTGAAAGAGTTGCATTGATGCTTGATTCACGTAACCGATTATTGATCCCCGGGAACAGAATCAGTTCCACATGGTGGGTGAGCCTGCCAATCAGTGCTGTTGTCATCCGTTGGTCATAAAGAACGTTCACCCACTGTGAGAATTCAAGATTCGTGTTTAAAATCACCGATTTCTGCTCGTGTATCTCAGAAAGATAATCAAACAGAAGCTGTGAACCGGTGCGGTCATACGGAACATATCCGAATTCATCCAGAATCAGTATCCGGGCACTGTTAAGCTTCTTTTTCAGTGCAGTAAGCTTTCCGCTGCTCTGACTCTCGGAAAAGAGATTGATAAGTCCGGCAGTGCGGTAGAATCTTACCGGAATTTCCTGATTACATGCAGACATTCCAATCAGAATGGAAAGCATTGTTTTACCGGTTCCTGTTCCTCCATACATGATGACATTTTTTCCTGTATGATAAAACTCCAGGTCTAACAGGCTTTGGAAGCTGACGTCTTCCGGGAAATCTATCTCATCTGCCCTGAATTCCTCCACGCGGTATCTACGTGGGAAGCCGGCGGTATTGAGGAACTTGCTCTTCCTTTTTGCTGTACGGTATTCAATTTCGTTTGTCAGGAGGTTTAAAAGGTATTCCTGCGGTGTGTCTCCTTTCTGCTCGAAAGCCTGCCCTGCAAAGTTCGTGGACAGCTTGAGCTGTTTGCAGCATGCTGCAATGGATTTTTCTATATCAGCCATTTGAGACACCTCCCTTCTTAAGGGCGGCATCCAGCATTTTCAGATCATTTCTGAACGGAATGACCTTCTGCTGTGGCAGTAAAACTTTGTTTTCAAGCGGAGGCAGAAGCGGTACATCTGCATAGGTTCGCCTGTAAAGGCTCTGCAGACTGTCCGGATCTGTGGCATTCAGCCGGACTGCTTCGTCAACTGTTCTGACAGCACTAGCAAACCCGGTTCTTTCCGTAAGTTCTGCAAGCACCTTCAGGACACGTCCGCGTTCCTTGCTTTCGCAGTTATCCATGTATATCTGCATGGTTTGTGGCATCATGTCATATATGCCGCTGTTTCGAAGAGAACGGGGTTTCCTGGCGATATATGTAAGGTATGGCAGCCAGTCCATTCTTTCATGTTCATTGCCGTAAAGGCGCTTATGACGCACCACTTCGTGCATATCTTTGTCCATGACAATCACATCAGAGGATGTAATCTTGAGATTTACAATGGACTCACAGAAAGCCGGTGAAGCAGAATAACGGTGCTTTCCTGCGTCAAGAGTAAACTTTCCATATTTATCCGTTGTTGCCGTTGTGTAAAGTGCCGTATCAAACGGAACGGAAGGAAGCGGCAGTAAACGAGCCTTATCTTCTTCAAACAGTTTACTGATAAAGCGGTCATCATCGTCATCATAGTGCTCACGCTGCATATCGATTTCACAACGATCCAGAAGATGCTTGTTTTCTTTCACAAGATCATCAAAGCGGGGTACCGGTACAAGTTCGTTGCGGCGCAGGTAGCCAACCTTGTTTTCCACGTTTCCTTTTTCCCATCCGGATTCAGGATTCATAAAAACCGGCTTAATGCGGTAGTGTTCACAAAAGCGTTGAAACCGCTCTGTTACATTACGCCCGCCACCTTTGATGATTTCGGTAACAATGGTTCTGGTATTGTCAAACCAGATTTCCGTGGGAACACCACCGATGTGCTCAAATATGGCAACCAGTCCTTCCAGAAGACATTCCATGTTTTCGCCATAATTAAGCTGGAGGAAACCTCCGTTACTGTAGGGAAAACTGAGCACAAGGTACTTAGCCTCGTGATGAAGCCTGTCATTTTCATAAAAATCGGCTGTTCCAAAGTCTGACTGGGCTTCGCCGGGATGATGATTAAGAGGGATATAGCCATCGGTTCTTTTTAGCCGTAGTTCCTCTTTCTTCTGTTTGACGTATAAGGCAACAAGCCGATAACTGCAGCCGAAACCATCTGCTTCATCCTTGAGGCGTTTAAATACTCTTTTGGCTGTATGCCGTTGCTTTCTTGGTGCAAGCTTGTCTGCCTGCAGCCATTCATCAATCAAAGGTTTGAATGGGTCAAGCTTGGATTCGTGAACCTCTGATGATGCAGGTTTGGGAGATGGATTGTTAAAGTCCTCCATATCCACATATTTTTTGACCGTTTTCCAGTTAAGGCCGGTCTCAGATGCGATTTCAGAAATGTTCTTATCTTGCCGGTAGAACATATCTCTGATATGATGTATCTGATCCATTGTAGTTGACATTCTCCTTTCCTCCTTGTCTTTATTGTTTGGACTACAATAAAGATAAGGTTAATGGTTTTTGGATATACCTGCAATGGATCTTTTCATGGGAATGCTCATACTTGGTGGCTGCCACTCAAGCGCTACACCGTTCCTGAGCGCTTCTAGCGAATGCCTTGCAACTTTCTCCAATTTGGAGATGCAACATTCTCCAATTCCCGTTTGCAACTTTCGGTAATTCTATTTTACAATAAACAATTTCACAGAAGATCGCTGGGCTGCACTTCCTGGATTGGGTGTCTGGATACGATCTCCAGTCCCTGCATCAGTGCACGGTATTGCTCCTGGGTGATCTCCAGTGCTTCTTCTTTTGTGCGGGGCCAGCTGAAGCCGCCAAGTTCCAGTCTTTTGTAAAGGAGAAGGAATCCGTCTCCTTCCCATACGAGCCCCTTGATGCGGCCACTGCGTCTTCCGCAAAACAGGAAGAGGATATCCTTTTCATATGGATCCAGCTGGAAGTTAAATTTCACAATAGATGCCAGCCCGTCGATTCCGCGCCGCAAATCCGTATAGCCGGCAGCAACGTAAACCTTCCGGAAGCCGGATGCGTTATTCAGCATGAAGAATTCCTCCTACCCGGGAGAACAGTTCTGATGAGGCTGAATTGGAAATCTCCAGAACAAGATTCCCTTTCCGGATCGCCAGATCTGGACGGAAAACAGGTGATGCGTCCGGTGACACGGCAGGAAGTTTGATTTCAGCGAAAGATACGGACTGCTGAACAGCAGACAATTGTTTTGTCTCTGTAGCTGCAGGCAATGATGGATTCTGAGATGCTTCATAAGCTTCCCGGCGCAGGATGCGCTGCCAGTAAAAAAACTGCTTCTCAGAAATCCCGTTTGCCCGACACCAGGCGGTTTTTGACATCCCGCTATTCATACATTCATTCAGGATCTTGGTCCAGCGCTCTGCACGGACCTGATGTGTGATTTTATCCATGGTACTAACTCCTTTAAAAAACTTGTAGTTTTCTGGAGTTATTATCTCATGGAGCGAGGAAACTAGCACGGTACTCATGGTCTACTGCAAACAGCCACTTTCTGCGGCCAGCAGGGCCGCATTTCCCGGCCAGTCAGGGCCATATTAAACGGCCAGTTTTAGAAATCGGCAGGGCAGAGAGGGGGCTCCGCCCTGCTAATCAGTATCGAGCCTTGTCCCAGAAGGCTATGCTTTCTCAATCAGTACGGTAAATCCTGTAGTCAACCTGCGCCGGATTCCGTCAAGCTTGCCGTAGCATTCCTTCTCATCACTCAGCTGGTTCCCCCATTCATCTGGAGAATACTGGCAGGTGAAGAGGGTGGAGGTCCCAAGGTCATCCCGAAGTTTTATGAGATGGTACAGGATCTTGATCCCTTCCTCGGAATATCGGCTGATAGCGAAGTCATCAATGAACAGCAGCTGAATCCGTGCATAGTACCTGATCCTCTTACGGTACTTGTTCAGATCTTCCTGCCGGTTGAGAACAATCAGTTCGTCCAGCAGATCGCTATAGTCTACAAACTTACAGCGGTAATTACGCCTGCATGCTTCCACACAACAGGCAGACAGGAAATAGGACTTGCCAGCACCGGTGACTCCATAGATCCCCACATTCTGCCGGTTCTCAGCGAAGTGGAATTTCAGGACCTGTTCAACAGTGGCATCATTATAGATGCGCCCGTTACCGGTTTTTAGATTCTCCGCCACGGCCCCCTTATTGATCAGGCTGCTGAGCCGCAGATTGGTTTCAAACCGCTTATTGAGGGTTTCTATGTATTGAGGCTCCAAGACCTCACGAAGGAACTGCAAAGCGGTATAGCTGCCGAATTCAGGGCTTTCAGACAGTTCTGCGAAACGCTGGGCGGCTACCGGCAGGGATAGTGTGTCCAACATCTCATAAATATCGGTAGTCTCATTCTTCATGACCGGCCTCCGTTTCCTGACGCTTCAGCAGGTTCTTAAGGGAATACTTGCTGTCGTCATCTTTGTAAGTACCGGATACGGCTATTGCAGCATCTTCGTTGGGTTTGCTCTGTGACGTTGTACTCTGCGATGGCTCCTTATGGTAAGTTGAGATTGTGTTACAGATATAGGAATAGTTGCATTTCCCAGCCAAAACGGCGTCTTTACAGCAACGTTCCAGGGCTTCCGGCGAGTACTTTTCCGCATACCGCAGAATCCCAAAGCAGCTTCGGAATGACTGCACCGGATAAGCGTATTTCCGAATGACGGCATCGATCAATGCACGGGTGCTGGGGCCGATAGCAGACGCTTTCTGCTGGAAATAAGGCACAGTCCAATAGCCATAGTCTTTGTATTCGGCGGGCATATCCGAAGGGATGATCACCCAGTCTTTCGGTGTATAGCTGCGCTTATGTGTCCGGATGAGGTCACCCTGTTTATTATAGACATAAATTTCTTTTTCGCCTGCCCGGATCTCAAGTTCCTGTCGAAGATATTTCCGGGGCATGCTATAATGGACCTTGTCGAAGGTGAAGGAGAAATCTTGTGTGTTTATTGTAAAATAGAATTACCGAAAGTTGCAAACGGGAATTGGAGAATGTTGCATCTCCAAATTGGAGAAAGTTGCAAGGCATTCGCTAGAAGCGCTCAGGAACGGTGTAGCGCTTGAGTGGCAGCCACCAAGTATGAGCATTCCCATGAAAAGATCCATTGCAGGTATATCCAAAAACCATTAACCTTATCTTTATTGTAGTCCAAACAATAAAGACAAGGAGGAAAGGAGAATGTCAACTACAATGGATCAGATACATCATATCAGAGATATGTTCTACCGGCAAGATAAGAACATTTCTGAAATCGCATCTGAGACCGGCCTTAACTGGAAAACGGTCAAAAAATATGTGGATATGGAGGACTTTAACAATCCATCTCCCAAACCTGCATCATCAGAGGTTCACGAATCCAAGCTTGACCCATTCAAACCTTTGATTGATGAATGGCTGCAGGCAGACAAGCTTGCACCAAGAAAGCAACGGCATACAGCCAAAAGAGTATTTAAACGCCTCAAGGATGAAGCAGATGGTTTCGGCTGCAGTTATCGGCTTGTTGCCTTATACGTCAAACAGAAGAAAGAGGAACTACGGCTAAAAAGAACCGATGGCTATATCCCTCTTAATCATCATCCCGGCGAAGCCCAGTCAGACTTTGGAACAGCCGATTTTTATGAAAATGACAGGCTTCATCACGAGGCTAAGTACCTTGTGCTCAGTTTTCCCTACAGTAACGGAGGTTTCCTCCAGCTTAATTATGGCGAAAACATGGAATGTCTTCTGGAAGGACTGGTTGCCATATTTGAGCACATCGGTGGTGTTCCCACGGAAATCTGGTTTGACAATACCAGAACCATTGTTACCGAAATCATCAAAGGTGGCGGGCGTAATGTAACAGAGCGGTTTCAACGCTTTTGTGAACACTACCGCATTAAGCCGGTTTTTATGAATCCTGAATCCGGATGGGAAAAAGGAAACGTGGAAAACAAGGTTGGCTACCTGCGCCGCAACGAACTTGTACCGGTACCCCGCTTTGATGATCTTGTGAAAGAAAACAAGCATCTTCTGGATCGTTGTGAAATCGATATGCAGCGTGAGCACTATGATGACGATGATGACCGCTTTATCAGTAAACTGTTTGAAGAAGATAAGGCTCGTTTACTGCCGCTTCCTTCCGTTCCGTTTGATACGGCACTTTACACAACGGCAACAACGGATAAATATGGAAAGTTTACTCTTGACGCAGGAAAGCACCGTTATTCTGCTTCACCGGCTTTCTGTGAGTCCATTGTAAATCTCAAGATTACATCCTCTGATGTGATTGTCATGGACAAAGATATGCACGAAGTGGTGCGTCATAAGCGCCTTTACGGCAATGAACATGAAAGAATGGACTGGCTGCCATACCTTACATATATCGCCAGGAAACCCCGTTCTCTTCGAAACAGCGGCATATATGACATGATGCCACAAACCATGCAGATATACATGGATAACTGCGAAAGCAAGGAACGCGGACGTGTCCTGAAGGTGCTTGCAGAACTTACGGAAAGAACCGGGTTTGCTAGTGCTGTCAGAACAGTTGACGAAGCAGTCCGGCTGAATGCCACAGATCCGGACAGTCTGCAGAGCCTTTACAGGCGAACCTATGCAGATGTACCGCTTCTGCCTCCGCTTGAAAACAAAGTTTTACTGCCACAGCAGAAGGTCATTCCGTTCAGAAATGATCTGAAAATGCTGGATGCCGCCCTTAAGAAGGGAGGTGTCTCAAATGGCTGATATAGAAAAATCCATTGCAGCATGCTGCAAACAGCTCAAGCTGTCCACGAACTTTGCAGGACAGGCTTTCGAGCAGAAAGGAGACACACCGCAGGAATACCTTTTAAACCTCCTGACAAACGAAATTGAATACCGTACAGCAAAAAGGAAGAGCAAGTTCCTCAATACCGCCGGCTTCCCACGTAGATACCGCGTGGAGGAATTCAGGGCAGATGAGATAGATTTCCCGGAAGACGTCAGCTTCCAAAGCCTGTTAGACCTGGAGTTTTATCATACAGGAAAAAATGTCATCATGTATGGAGGAACAGGAACCGGTAAAACAATGCTTTCCATTCTGATTGGAATGTCTGCATGTAATCAGGAAATTCCGGTAAGATTCTACCGCACTGCCGGACTTATCAATCTCTTTTCCGAGAGTCAGAGCAGCGGAAAGCTTACTGCACTGAAAAAGAAGCTTAACAGTGCCCGGATACTGATTCTGGATGAATTCGGATATGTTCCGTATGACCGCACCGGTTCACAGCTTCTGTTTGATTATCTTTCTGAGATACACGAGCAGAAATCGGTGATTTTAAACACGAATCTTGAATTCTCACAGTGGGTGAACGTTCTTTATGACCAACGGATGACAACAGCACTGATTGGCAGGCTCACCCACCATGTGGAACTGATTCTGTTCCCGGGGATCAATAATCGGTTACGTGAATCAAGCATCAATGCAACTCTTTCAAGAATCAGCAGTCAGGAGGCAGGTAACAATGGCTAAAAATAAAAAAGTTATCAAAGAACAGAAAAAATATCAAAACCTTCAGGAACGCTATGAGGAGATGAATGATTATCTTCTTGATCTCATAGAAGATCACCGATGCGCAGAAGAAGATCTGAGATATCTAAATGATTTTATCCATTATAAAGAGCTGGATGAGGAGTTCCGCTATTTCAGGGAACATGCACATGAAGATGAAAACTCGGAACTTCCGTTTCCATATCTCACGCTATAACAACTAAATATGGTCTGCAATGGCTATGTAGCTGGCAGAATAGCTGCCAGCCGAGGCCTTGCAACTTTCTCCAATTTGGAGATGCAACATTCTCCAAAAATATTTTGCATTTTTCTCCAAAAAGTGCTTGCAAAAAACACCTTTGACCCGTCATCAACAAAAATAATTTCAAAGTCTATCTCGTTCATTTTTTTCATTATTCTCTTCATTTCATCGTAAAACAGTTTAACTGTTTTTTCTTCATTATAACTTGGAACAATTACACTGATACTATCCATATTAATCTCTCCATATCTTGTTAATACTTATTTTATTTATTATAAGTCATTCCCTCATCAAAAGCAATCCATAACAATACTCCATGATTTATAACAAAATTCGTTTCTATACCAATGTATAAAATCATTTATTATAATTCCCCCTTCCTAAGATTAGGAAGGGGGATCTCTTATTGGTCAATATTAGTTCTCTTTTTTATCCTCTTTCTTTTTTTCATCCAATCCGATTCGCTGCGCTAGTTGCTTAATTCTAATCGACATTCTGGATATAGCAATTGTCAATATAAAAATAATGGCCAAAGAAAAACAAAATCCAAAAAAGAACAGCATGTTAACAGGATTAGCTATTCCCACTCTCGCTGCTAACCAAGTTATTAATCCCGGAAAGCAATCTAATATTAAAATCCCGCCTCCTACTAATAACCATGCTAATGCATATCTAAGTTCCAATCTCTTTTTTCTGATCATATTAATAATTATGCCCAAGGCTATTATAATCAGTATCGCTATAATAATTTGTATTTTAATAGTCATAATCTCTCCTAATATTTTCTAATTCTTTCAATTAGCAATGCCAGCGTAACTTTTACCATATAATAAACTGATTTTCTAAACGAAATAGAAGATTTGCCACCTTCTCTTTCCTTCATTACAACTGGTATTTCTTTTACATTGTATCCTCTTCTTAATATAGCAACTACAGACTCTGGCTCTGGGTAGTCCCTTGGATAATCTTTGGCAAACAGTGCTATTACTCTTTTCCCTGCCATCCGAAGTCCAGAAGTCGGATCCGTTATAGTTTTCCCTGTTAATAGTCTAATAAGCAGAGAAAAAAATTTGATTCCTATTCTTCTGGTTATAGATGATTGAAAACCTTTTTTTTCTATAAATCTAGAACCTATGACCATATCTAATCGATGATTTAGTAAATATTCAGCCATAGTTTCAAGAAACTCTGGATTATGTTGTCCATCGCCATCTACCTGAACAGCAACATCATAATTATTTTCATATGCATATAAGTATCCTGTTTGTACCGCACCGCCAATTCCAAGATTAATTGGAAGATTTATTATATTATACCTATTTTGTTCACAAATTTCTTTTGTACAATCCACTGAACAATCATTAATAATTATATAATCGAACCCTTTAACCTCTCTTTTTATTGATTCTATCGTATTCACTATATTTTGTTCTTCATTATATGCAGGGATTATGATTAATCGTTTCACTCTTATGTCTCCTAAACTGCTTACGCCTTTTTCAATTTACGCTTTTTTCTTTTTTATTTCATCACTAATTAAACTTCATCCAAATTATATCCAGGTGCTTGTAGAGATAGATTAATATTGTAATAGTCATCTTTTTCACAGTTCCAATTAAGCAAATTTATATCAGATTTACAAGTATATGCACAAACTTTAGGTTCAAAAATTATTTTTTTTCCTAATCCCCTTATCAGTTTACATAATGCTATTTCATTTTCCAAATAAATATAATCCAATAAGTTAAAAATCGAAGTTGGCAACATCATAAAATCTTTTGTAACCGCACACACTTCTTGCCTTAACTCTTCTTGATGAAAATAACCGTACCTTTCTCTAGGAAATCCGAAAAAAGCATATTTATCCATGCCAAGTACTATTCCAGCATGATATATGGTCTCATTATTCTTAAATAATTTAGCACCAACAGCTCCCACATTATTTCTTTGACAAACTGCCAGCATAGATTCTAGCCACTTTTCACTTACTATTTTTACCGAACTATCTATCAGAACAATGTATTCCCCATCTATCTTTCTTTGTAGCATTTCATCTAATCTATTTACTACTATTATACTGTAATTGGGATATTGACAAGTATTTTTAATAGCTTTAATGCATTTTTGTAATTGCTTGCTTTTACTGTTATTTTTTATTACAACAATAACAACTTTATCAAATGCAACCAATTTATACTGTGTATGATAAAATCCATAATGCATAGTACTTTTGACTACCGCCTTCTCCTGACACCTATACAAATGTGCCTCAATTGCCTTTTTCCCAGATATATAAGCATACGCTTTACTTTCTGGATTTGATGCTGTTGAATCTTTATGTGTCCTCCAGTGATATAAAGGTATTGGCACGTGCTCTACACTATTAGCTGATTCAATGCAACGAAATATAAAATCATAGTCCTGGGCGCCATCAAATTCTTTTCTGAATCCTTTAACAATATTTAAAATTCTTCTACTGACTATAAAAAAATGACATATATAATTATTTTGCCTTAATAATTCTAAGTTGAAATCAGGTTTGAAATGAGGATCAAAAAATCTTGATCCTTCCCAAGACACTTTATCCTCATCTGTATATATTACTTCTGATTTGTTAACATTAATTGCCTTAACAATCTCAAATAATGCTACAGATTCTAAAAAATCGTCATGATCAAGTAATGCTATATATTCACCTGTAGACATTTCTATGGCTGCATTTGTATTATCCGAAATTCCACCATTAATTTCTAACTTTTTAAACTTTATCCTTGCATCAGTTACATAAGAACTTACGACATTAGCAACTTTATCGTCTTCACTCCCATCTGCAATGCATAATTCCCAATTTGAATATGTTTGTCTGCTTACTGACTCTATCATTTCCCTCAAAAATTTTTCTGGGGTATGGTAAGTTGGAACAATAATACTAACTTTAGGCCTATAAGAAAAAACACTATTTACTAACTTATCATATTCTTTTTGGTCTAACTTATGCTTCTCTCTCCACTTTTCATAATCTATTGATTTCTCCGGATATTTTCTAAATAATTTAAAAAGCATTAATTTTAGTCCATATTGGCTATAAAACTTAAACACCTTTCTTAAAAAATTCATTTTGTACCTCACATGAGTTTAATTACCTAAATACAATGCAATGACTTCATTTTTAATAGTCTCCCAATTTCTTTCTTCAGCAGTTTTTATTCCCCCTTCATAAAGCTTATCTCTTAGCGTCTCATCAGAGCACAATTGATTAATAGCTTCTATGGCTTTATCAATCTCACCACAAGGATATAATAAACAATTATAATTATCAACTAAATATTCCTCATTTCCACCATTAGGTACAACAACAGCATATCCTCCTGTAGCCATCATTTCCAATGGAGGATAGGAAAAACTCTCCAAATAACTTGTCTTCAAAAGTATATGGCATTGTCTATATACTTCTGGAACTTCACTATAAGGTATTTGATGCAAAAACCTATCAACCCTATAATACGTTTTGGGATTAGAATTATAGGACATATACCATATTTCAAATTTATCAGGATCTAACTTGTCAACTATTTTGAAACTTTCATCTACATTTTTATAGTGAACTCCGCAATCACCTTCTATCAATATTCTTATCTTTCTGTTAAAATCTCTTTTAAAATGCTGAAACTGCTTTTTTTCAATTCCATTAGGAGCGTAGGAGGTTGGATGCCCATATTCTTCTTCAAGCCAATGTTTACACCACTTAGATATTGTTATATATTGAATGGGAACGATTGGATGATAACTTTGATTTGCCCTAATTCTTAAAACTTCACCAGGCCTGTAGAAATCTGTTTCGTAATTCTGAACCAGATAAAATCTTTTTTCAATATTAGCATATTCTTCAAGAAATTTTACTGTTGTCCACATCGTAGCAACGACTTTATCAAATCTCCCTTCCAGCATCTGTAAATTCTGCCCTATTACTGGTATTCTACGTCCATCATTTTCATACCATTTTGTTTTATAATCAACATTCAACAATATAACATCCTGCCCTGCCTCTTGTAACAGTAGAGCATGTTTTAATGCTACCATTATGCCTCCACTTATCTTCATTGATGGCAATACAAAGGCAATGTTTGGTGTTGTATATTTCCGAATAAAGGCGGCAAGTGGCCTTCCTGTGTAAATCGTTACACAATGCTTTTTGCAATAACAGTACGCATTATTAGCTATTCTCTCTCGTTGATCCTTATTACTAATTAAGTTTATTAGCCCCTCTTCCCATTCCTTTTCAGTTTCACAAAGAATTCCTGTTTCATTATGTGTAATCATATTTTTAAAGGCCCCTACGTTACTGGCTATGGTGGGTACCTTTACAAGAGCCGCTTCTACCCATTTATTTTCTGATTTGGCTTCATTAAATATACTATTTTCAATTGGTGCCAAATTAATATCTATCTCTGAAATCAATTTAGGCAACTCTTTCCAGTCAACAAATGGATGTGCTATTATCTGTTCTTTTAAATCTAGCAATTCAGTAGGTAAATCTAAATCACCAACTATATGGAGTTGAACATTTTTATGGTTTTCCAATATGTTCCGTATTGCAGGAAGGATCATCCTAAAATCATCATTATGAGTTAAACTTCCACTAAAATAACCTATTCGTATATATTCTGAAGACTTCTTATTTTCTATTGCTTCTTCAGATAATTTGCACATTATTTCAGATGCAGTATTCCTATTTATAAATACGTCTGCTACATAGTGACTTAATTCCTCTGCCAATCTCTGAGTAGTAGTTATTGCCGCATCACATAGTTTTAATGTTCTGCCCATGCGCATTACTCCATCATCATAGAGGCGCCTCTCATCTGAATTCATGGTATCCAGATATTTTATTGTATTTGTATACTTTGTATCAATAACTAAATCATCAATATCAAATAGTACTTTTTTATTTAAAGACTTAGCTAATGATATAAATTCTCCCACCATTTCAGTATATGGACATCTAAAAAATACAAACGTTCTATAGAATCTAACTTGATCCAACTGTAAATTAACATAATATATTTCATTGCTTGAAATATTATTGGCATCTAATTGTTCCCTTTGATGAGTTACTCGATATCTTGCTGGATGAGGTACACTTTCATCACAGCCGTTTATAAATAGAACATCTTTATATACTTTATATTTAGCGTCCTTTCCTGCAATTTTGCTAGCCTTAATAAAATTTTTAGTTTTTCTTGTAAAACTTGTTATTCCTTCATCTCTCAAGGTTTTAATAGTCTTACTCGCTAATACTTTAATACCTGCCATAATGCCTCCTAATCATAGCCATCTCAGTTCCTTTAAAATTGGATGATAATATCTATCACCTTTTTTAATCTCATCTTGCCACCTATTATAGAAAATCTTAGACTTCTTTTCCTCAAAAGATGGTATTTCCATAGAATCATAATTTATTTTTGCAAAACATGTCCATACATTCCATAATTTATTTTGAATTCCTCTTAATGAAAAATCAACTTCTTCATAGCCATCCATATCTTCAGAAAATCCCCCCATCATTCTTAACTTCTCTGCGGAGATCATACAGCAGCCCTTCCAAGATGCTGTAATATTTCTTACATATCGAAACATTGCTTCATAACCTTGCTCGTCGTCAGAAAATCCCTTTCCCAAAAATTTTATAAATCCCTTCTCATTTGCATCTAATGCCAATCCTGCATAACCAATCAAATTATTACCAAATAAAATCTTTGGTGATACTGTACATACATCGTTCCTCTGTGCATACATAAGCATTTCTTCTATCCAATCATCATTTTCTGGTATACATGCACCATCAAATAAAACATAAAAATCCGCCTTATTGTGCGAAATATCACGATTTAAAGCTATACCCAAGGTTTCGTTTTCTTTTATTTCAACAAATATAATTTCGTAATTATCGTAACTTGTGTTATTGTCTATTCGCGGTTTTATTTCATCTATTTGTAAATTGGAGTTATTATGAACTAATATTATAACTTTTGGATGTTGTAATATGTCGTAAGAAATTCGATAAATTGTTCTATAAGGCAAATTACTGGACACACTACCATGTTCGTTTTCTCTAATTAATTGTTCTTTGATAGCACGAATAGCCGCATCGACAGCATAACTTTTGGAATCTAGATTCATCGAAACAGAATCTGGATGAACTCTCCAATAATATAAAACTTTAGGTATATGAACAATGTTTTTAGCTCTTTCAGTCAGTCTTAACACCATGTCATGATCTTGACTTCCATCAAAATTCGATCTATATAATTCATTAGCATTTTCTAATAATTCTTTTGAAAACACTGTAAAATGGCAGATATAATTATGAGATCTAAGTTCATCCTTTCCAAAAGCAGATTTAAAATTAAAATCCGTAGCATCGCTAATTTCTTTGCTAAATTTCACTTCATCTGAATATATAAAATCTGCTTCAGTCTTTTCAATGACGCACATCATCTCAAAAAGAGCAGATTCATGCAGCACATCATCATGATCTAACAGCCCAAAAAAATCACCTGAAGCTAGTTTCAAACATTCATTTGTATTGTTGGAGATTCCCAGATTCTTTTTCAGTTTCATGTAAATGATCCGATTATCTCGATTCATCCAGTCTTTGCATACCTTTTCAACATATTCATGTTTATCATCACTTCCATCGGCTAAACACAATTCCCAGTTCGTATAGGTCTGCCTTTCAACAGACTCTAACAATTCAATCAAGTATTCTACTGGAGTATTATACAACGGGGTAATTATACTAAACTTTCGACAATTTTGAAATTCCCATTTTCTTTGTCTTTCTCGCTCCTCCTCAGAAATTAAATGAATATTTCTAGCCTTGTTTTTAAACTCTATTATTTTCTTTTTTTCCTTTTTTTTGCTAACAATTGTTCTGACAAATTTTGTTGGCCCTTGCTTGAGCAATAATACAATTGCTTTTTGAATTTTAAACATTAAGATTTTCCCTTCTATTTAAACATTCGGTATAGGAATTTAATAAACACAATAATATATATCACAAAAACTCCTAATATTAAAAACGTTTCTATATCAAATCTTTTTGTAACAGTTTTTAATACTAATGTATTTTCCATTTTTTCTTCACCGATCACAAGACTTGTATTCTTCTGTCTACCGTCAGTAAAACAAAAATCTATATGGTTTTCCGAATTCTCATTATAAGTCTGCAATTCGAATGTGTAGTTCTTATTTAAACTATTCTGTATCGTATCAAATGAAAAATTATAAAATTTACTATCTTTGAAAGTATTCCCCTCGACCTCGCCATTAGCAACTTCCTTTCCTGCTTCATTATCTACTAACCTAAATTTAACCTCAACATTTTCCGGATTACCTGTGAGTTTACACTTAACTTGTATTCCATCCAAAGTTTTCTCTAAACTCTTAAATTCCTGACTTACTGTCTGATTTAAATAAAAAGATGTAGTCTTATATGTGCTGGCATCTATTTTCTTATCATAGATACAATGCGTTTTAGATATATGTGCATATACAAAAATAACTATTAATATAATGATCATGCCGATTATAAAACGACCCTTTTTCTTCATATAAATACCTCTACTCTTTATGATTGACTATATTGGTTACATATTTCTTCTGTTTCACCAAACATCTTTAAATGCCCATGCTCAAGCCAAGCAATTTTATTACATAAACTTTTAACCTGATCAATGCTATGTGATACAAATAAAATGGTAGTTCCCTTCCCCATCATTAAACGTATTCTTTCTTCACATTTTTGCTGAAATCTGAAATCTCCTACCGACAAAACTTCATCTACTATAAGAATATCTGGAATTCCAATAGTTGCTATTGCGAAAGCTAATCTTGATACCATACCTGAAGAAAAGTTTTTTACAGGTACATCCATAAAATTTTCCAACTCCGAAAATCCTACAATGTCATCATAATGTTTCTGCATTTCCTCTCTACTATAACCCAAAAGAGCTCCATTTAAAAAAACATTTTCTCGTGCTGTCAAATCCATGTCAAAGCCGGCCCCCAATTCAATTAAAGGCGCAATCGTTCCCTTTACTTCAACCATGCCTTTTGTAGGCTTTAACACTCCTGCTATTGTCTTAAGCATAGTACTTTTACCACTGCCATTTAGACCAATCAATCCTAACGCATCTCCCTGCAGTACTTCAAATGAAATATCTTTCAGAGCCCAGAACTCATCATAGGAAACTTGTTTTTTTATACTCTTTATAACATATTCTTTAAAACTATCAAATTTTTCTGATGATAGATTAAATTTCATAGACACATGATCTACCTTTATCATTACCTGCTTATCCATAGTCTAACTCCTCTATATATTCAATATAAACTCATCTTGATTTTTATAAAATATTCTTAATCCTATTAGCAAAGCCACCCCAGCCTCAATAATCGCTACTAATAATGATATAGGATTTAAAATAGAGTCATTTAACATCACATCCCTAAACATAACTAATATATTAGTAATCGGATTAATTCTTACTATTGGTTCAAGCCAATCAGGTAGAATAGACATAGGATAAATAACGGGAGTTAAATACATCAACGCGGTAGTAAACACAGAATATAAATGCATGATATCTCTAAACTTAACGGTAATTGCTGATAAAATCAAGCCTATTCCTAAGCAAAATACTACTAATAGCATCAGCGGAATTGGAACCAATAGTACTGTCCATGTTAATTCTGCACGCATAGCTACCATAACCAGCAGTAAAGCTGTAAAAGATGCAAGTAAATTTATAAAACTCGAAAATATTCGAGAAAGTACAAACAAATATTTAGGAACATAAATCTTTTTTATTAATGAAGAATTATTTATAATTGCTGTCATGGAATTAGTGGTAGAATCAGAAAAAAAGGTGAATACAACCTGTCCACTTAATAAATAGAGCGGAAAATTTTCTACGTCAAATTTAAATAAATTTGAAAAAACCACTGACAGCACTATCATCATACATAATGGATTTAATAAAGTCCATAAAACTCCTAAAACTGAACGTCTATATTTTATTTTAATATCTCTTGCCACCAGTTCTTTCAATAATGGTTGAAATTTTAAAAAATTTTGTATATATTGTGACATCTTTTCCTCCAATAAATATAAAATATTTATTTTTCTACTAATACAGGATTATAATATTTGTCGACTTCCGGCATTCTATAATCCTTTAATATTTTTTTATATTCGTTACTTCGTTCTTCACTAATCAATTTCGAATAATTCAAATTATATTGTACAACAGCAAAGGGATTAATAAGATTCCTATATTTTCTTCCTACTCGAATACAGTAATCAATCATAGAAAGCAGTCCTAGATCAATGTTAAAGTTACCTATCTCCTTATATTTTTCTCGGCTTATTGCAAAACAGTACCAATTCATTGCGTTCACATTCCGGTACCATCCTGTAGTCCCAAATGCTGTTAATCTTCCCACCTCATCCTTTTGTCCGCCAAATAGTGCTTGGGGCTTTTCTTGATTTAACACTATTCCCAATGAATTTATCACTTTTTGAGAAGTTAATACTTTAGGGCCAACCAGCCCGATCTCTGGATGTTTACACCATACCGACAATTCATGGTATGTGTTAAGGGCTACAGACGGTGCTTGGGCTATGGAAAATATCAGTATTTCTCCTTCTGCCACTTCTGCCCCTTTGTTATAACCCTCTGCATAATTTGGGCTTTCACAAATTAGTTTTTTACATTTCTTTTTTATGCTCTCTAATCTTACGCTATCAGTAGAAACTACTATAATTTCTTTCAATTCCACTCCAATACTTTCTGTAGCAAACCATATAAAACTATTAAGATCTTGATTCCCCCCTTCATCCCATATGATAAAAGATATCTTGCCTTTTAAATCGTTATTCCATTCTACATGAATTTGCAGATCCTTCGGTCTAGAAAAACTAACCTTGGCGTTGTAATTCATTCTATTAAAATGATTTTGCAAACATTTTATTTGTGCCTCGGCAGCATAATTTTTCGTATCCATAGATGATGCCGTAGAAGTTGGAGCAGTCCTCCAATGATATAATATTTTAGGTATTGCATATACTTTCTCAGTTTTTTCGGTAACCTTTAAAAACAAGTCCCAATCTTGCGCTCCGTCAGTCGAAGAATCCCATAGACCCACCTGTTCTATAATTGATTTTTTTAAAACTGAAAAATGAGTAATATAATTTCCTGAATATAATAATTCCTTAGACCAAAAAGGTTTATAGAATGCCCCAAATCTCATGGTGGTTTTTTCATCAACCTTATCTTGATCTGAATAGAGGAACTCAATATCTCTCTTAGCATTTAATGCCAAAACCACTTCGGCTAATGCATTTGGAGCCAACAAATCGTCATGATCAACCATTCCTATATATTCCCCTGCCGCAAGATAAAAAGCTTCATTAGTATTGTAAGATATGCCGCCATTCTTCTCAAGTAAACTATAATGCACTCTCTTATCATGTAAAGCGTAATCTTTTAACTTTTTGTTTAATTCGATATTATCTTTACTGCCATTAGCAAAACAAACTTCCCATTTATCATATATTTGTTCTGTAATTGAATAGAATAATTCATCCAGCATTCTTAAATCAGTATTATAAACAGGAATCACAAGACTTATCAATGGTTTATACTTTACATTTTCTAATTTCTTCTGACAGTTTAAAAAATCATTTTTTTCTGATTCTGTATATAATTCCCAATATTTTCGTTTATAACTCACCTCTTCCTTTTCTACCGAATCTTTATTTTTATCTTTTTTTTTTAATTTTAATTGCAAACTACATAATTTTTTAATAATTATATTCTCTTCATAGATTTTTAGCCTGTCCCATCTATCATCAGCAGCCTCTTTATAATCTTCATACATACTTTTATAATTTTCTACTTCTTCTTCGAGTTTTTTCATTTGTTCACTAAGTTCATTTAGTTCTGCCTGCTTCAAATTTAAATCTCGCAAAACCTCAAGCAGAGTATGTTCTAATGAATTTTTATTTGTATCTACCATAAATTTTCTCCTTTACTCCTAATAATACTATAGTCTACACACATAAACCAGCAGTTTCATATAAAAACTGCTGGCCTTACACTATCTACATAAAATATTTAAGGTTTGGACATTCACTCTTTTTGTAATCTCCAATCATTTATCATATATACTAAACTCTAATATCTTTAGCATTATATCACTCTTACTGTCGACATGCAAGTTTTGAATACCTCATCAATCAGTATTATAAACAAGTATGCGTTAATATCAATGTATACATTTGTTGCATTGTAATTATTCCGGCAACCGCCATTATAATGAATTGATAATTGTATACTTTAATCCTATTAGTAATTTTATCCGTTTGAAACATTAATAAAAGGGCAAATAGAAAAGGAAGGTAATATCTACCTTGTACACCCGCAATTTTTAATTTACCGACCTCTGTAAAACTCAAATACATTGCCGTCCAAATCAGTGTAATTGTAATTGCAATACTCCCCCAGATTATACATCTATGTTTCCAATTAATTTTTTCCAATCCCTCCTTTTCTTTATATGAATCAGTTAATACAACTCCTCCCAATAACAACGCACACAATATTGGTTGCTGATTCATTCCAAAATACGCAAAGTGGCCAATTGCATCGGCGCCAAGCGTGTATTTTACAAATGTATCTTTAATATTAGTTAATAAAACCAGCGCATATGACAGAGGTTTATGCATAATTAACATCAACTGTCGACTCACGCTTGTATCTTCTCCACCTCTAACATCGCCTGATACATTCGGCGAAATTAATGTGGGTAAGACAAATGTAGATAATAACACTAAGACTCCAATGAGTATAAATGTTTTAAACACATACATATTTTTCTTTGATTCAAACTTATTCTTAGGCACGAAAAAGCCGGTTAAAAGAAGGGGCGCATATACTGCTTTAGGCAGACATCCAATTACTATACAGGCAAAAAACAAACATTGCATTTTGATAGTAAATTTCTCATCTCTTTCTAAAAATTGTCTTAGTATAATTGCCAATCCCAAAATAACAAAGGCCGTCACTATAGTATCATAAGTAAAAACCGTACTAAGAAACATTGGTGTCGGAAGCAAAGCAAATATAGACAACAAACGTTTGCCTCTTGGAACAAGATTAACCGCAAGACCTAAAACGAACGCATAAATCAAAAGATTGCTACCTCGTGATAAAAGCATACATATATAAAATGGCAAACCTGCTATAGAGCATAAATTAAATATCCCTCCCTGTATAATATATCCAGAACTATTCAATTGAAAAGAATATTCATCGATCATCTGAGATTGCATTTTATTCTTTGCGTCCAATATACGCATCATATCTAATCGCTCTTCCATAGAATTTACCTGTATAAACTGAACGTTATCATACAAATACGCGACACTTTCCGGAAGTTTTTCACCTATGTCTGTTACTCCTAATGAATATATATTCTTCATATGAATCTGCTCATCCCAAGAGTAGAAGTAAGGCGGCTGCAAACTCAAGAGAATTACACCAATCATCATAATAGCAAAAGTTGTAGAAATGGCAAGGTGCTGTGCAAACTCCTTTTTAAATACAAATAAACTTAATAAGAAGAAACTCCCAATTGTCCAGAAAAAAAACAAATATGGATTAGGCTTAAAAGAATTGTCTACTACGAATTCTGAAATTTCCACATCCGATTCTATATCTTCGAATTGTATTACCATTTTAGAAATTTTATTATTTATATTTACAACTGATCGAGGCATATCTCTCAATAAATTATCTTTAATTTTAGTACATTCTTCTTGACCATATATATTTTCTTCATAAACATAAATTATATTTCCATTAAATCCGTTTGTAATATATGAATACTGAAATTTATTAACATATGCATTTATGTTTATAGTGATTTTTCCACTATGTCCTGCAAGCAGTTTATATCTACCGTCATCTTCCACAAACCCCTTTGCCTTGATATTAGATGTATCAACATTTTCTTTATTAACATTCTCAGTTCTTACTAATTTTATGACGGCATCACCAAGACATATACATCCTCCAATAAATATTGATACAACAACGAGTATTAGAACTTTTTTAATTACCCTTTTCTTTTCCTTTAACCATCTATCCATCTTTTTGCCTAGATATATTATATATCCCTTAACCCTTTCATCTTAGTTTTTAACTATCAAAGTTCATTAGATTTTTCACTCATAGAATATATTTTTGCTAACCTCTTGGCTATAAAATGTGGCCAAAATTTTCTAAACATTATGTAATCCTCCCTTGTTCTTTCATTATTTTTAAGTATATCTGTTGTCTCTGAACCACTGTGTATACGATGTCCCATTAAAATCTGAGCATCATATATAAATTCTCCATTCATATGAGATAATCTTTCCCACGCCTGCCAATCCTCATCTGAACGAAATCCAACTTGAAAAGGTGGCTTTTTCACTTTGTTTTTACAAATTGTAACAGAAGGACAACAAATCGGACAGCCAAACGCCAATATCATTCTTCTTACTATTTTTCTTTTCTGTAATAATCTAAATCTCAAAGGTACCAACATTAACCTTTTCACAGTTAAAAGTTTATTTTTTCTTACTTCTTGTCCTTCTCTTATTTCCAAATAATTTGTAAAAGTAATAATTGGCTCATTTGCCTCCTTTACTTTTTCTAAAACACGTTCCACAAAGCGGCAATAATATATATCATCTTGATGGGTTATTGTTACATAATCCGTATTCGCTACGCTATAAGCAAAATTCCAGTCCTGTGTTATTCCCCCTTGTGAATTGTAATAAACCGGAAGAGAATATTTATCCGCTATATGTCTAATAAATTCATTCGGCGTAGAAGTTATCATTACAATTTTACTTTTAACCGTCTGTTTCAATAATGATTTTATACATTCTTCTAAAAAAGGACTTTCTTTATATGCACATATAACAAAAGTATGATTATCACCCTTCATTTTCTTCTCCTACTTTACTTATTTAAATCTTCTCTACTTCTCATTTTATTAATATATATTTAATAGTGATAAGAGAATTGATTAATATAAACCTCTTTTTAATTTAAATCTATCACTTTTTTGTTATAATTTTTCCGACTATTAATCTTTCTATCTTTACTATTCTTTAAATACCCATAATCGTTGACCAAAATAATTAATTAAAACAAATAGTACCATGCCTGCCATCATTGAAATATTGTCTTTTATTTTTATAGGATAACTGCTTAATAAGAAAAAAATCACTTTTTGTGCTACCCCATATGCTAATAAATAGCAAATACTTATATTGATTACAAATTTCACCATTACTAATTTATTTTTTTTCTTATACTCAAATGTAAAATATCTATTCAAAAAATAACTAACAATACTTCCTATAATATAATTTAACGCACTCGAAAACCAATAACTCGCCGAAAAAATATTATAGGCAATGAACATTACTCCAGTCCCCACTATTGTATTTACTACACCTACCATTAAAAATTTGATTGTCTTTATATCAAAATATTTATTCAACTCGCTATCCTCTCATTTGTTTTTACAAACCGTTTTATGTATGTAACTCTTTTCAACATAATATCGTAGTTTTTCGTTAACTTCCACATAATTCTTAATGATTTCCCCAATCACTACTAAAATTATAAGTTATTAATTTCTGTCAGGCTTTGAGATAAAATGAACTTGTCTACCATTCTACCATATAGACAATTATATACATAATAGTATATTTACTATTCCTAAATGCCCTATGGCTGATATAGGCTTTTATAAATAACATCACAGTTGAATTATAAATCCATATCAATTGTTATATTAACATTAGAAACTTCTTAAATAATCTAAATATTTTATACTTCTTTATTTTCTATAATTCTTGTGTATTAATATAACCATAACAAAATACATTGTCAGCAATAGCATTAATATTACATATAACATAGATGCCCCCAAAATTCCCCAATTAACAACAAACAAATTAGAAATTATTATTGAGATAACTGCCACTATGCAATATCCAATTAGCATTACTTTTTGTAAGCGCATTATCGTTAAAACATTCATAAAATATCCCGTTATTGCAGCAAATCCACCTCCAAGCATTAAAATAACCAGGGCATCTCGGTATACATTAATATTTACGCCATAAATCCATGATAATAAATAAACACCAATGAAATATGCCCCAACAATACCCAGCACTGTAGCTAATATAATAAATACTACTTGCCGACTAATTATGTGTACAAATTCTTTATTTCTTTTTTCCACCCAACAGATTGCCATTCTTGTTAATAATGGCCTATATATAAAACCACTAAGAAGATTTACAATGAATACAGGCATGAAAAGTATAGCAAAATAAGCTTGACTTTCTTGGGATAAGCAGTTATCTATAGCATATTTTGGCGCATTGCAAATATAAAGGTATAAAAAGCCGCCTAAAAAGAGCGGAAAGCATTCATTCAATAACAATTTGGCTTGAATTAAAGCGTTTTTTATATTAATCTTAAGAACTTTTTTTGGCTTTACTACTTCATATGTTAGATATATAAATACACATATGGAAGTTAGTGTTTCCCAAATACATGCCACTAATAAATTTTCTGTTATAACTAGTATTATAGCAAATACAGCAAAAGAGATTACATATCTAATTGACATACAAATTGCACCAATATCCAGACGATTATATCTTTGAAATTCTCCATGAAATACGTCTTCTATTACATCAATCGCTTTAAATATGCCAAACACAAATATTATCATCGCTTTTTCGATATTATATTCTTTAATAACAATATAACTTATGAGAAATAGCAACATAAAAAGACTTGTAATATATCTGGATAATAAATATTCTCTAAATTTGTATTTCTGCCTTACATCCGTAGCCTGATAATTGCGCATCCCATAATTTCCAATTGTTACAATCTGATATCCTAGTGTAGTAGCTATGGAAAAAATACCTGCATAGACAGTATCACAAACATGAGTAACAACAAACAAAAAAACTGCAGACTGTGCAGAACCCAGAATGCTTGAAAACATATTCCAAAGCGCACTTCTCTTGTCTATATTCTTGTTGGTACACACAATCCATTTTTTCAACATTATCAAAATAACACAACCAACTATATCTTTGTTATGCTTTTCCTCTACTAAATTTTTCTTGTAACCTTAGCAATATTGCAACAAAAGTTGAAAAAGGATAAATCATTCTTATTCTGTATGCAATTACAAACAATTTAACCGCAACTCTATGCTGATAAGGTAATTTATCCAAACATCGCAACTTTATAAAAGGATTCCTATTAATATCAGGAAAATATTTATGAATAATATAATAACAATACTTGCAAATTTCTTTTCTGATTTGTTGATTACAGTTTTTATACATATTAGTTACCAATCCCGTAAGTATCTTAACTGTACAAAATTCTAACATATCCAAAACTATTTTATCGTTAGTATTTTCCTTTACTTTTTTAATCGCACTTTCAATTCCCTTATAGGGCACCTTAGGTCTTTTTTTCCCTTTCCGTACATTTCCCATAACAGAATCTTGATAAACACGATAATAATAGCCAATTTTATTAATTATAACAGTCCTAGATGATAATAAATCTATCATCATACAATACGGGCCATCTTCTAACTGCTCTCCAGCACTAAATCTAAACCCATACTTTTTAACAAAAGATGTCTTACAAAGTCTGGCACAGGGAGAATACTGAAATACATGATTGTATCCAGGCCTAAACTCTACATTCCAGTCTTCTGTATATCTTTTAAGTGTGATTTCACCTGTATCCGTATCAAACTTCTGATAGGCACATACAGAAATATCAGCATCTTCTTTTTCTGAAGCATTATAGAGTTCTTCCAAATACCAATCAGCCACTTTATCGTCAGCGTCTATAAATGCTATGTATTTTCCTCTCACGTATTCGAGTGCATTATTTCTTGCTGCAGATTGACCTTGATTCTTTTGATAAAAGATTCTTATTTTATCTGGATTTTTATCACGATATCCTTCAACAATTTCCTGAGTCCTATCTTGTGACCCATCGTTAATTACTATTATTTCAAAGGACTGCATAGATTGAGACAAGATAGATTCTATGGTTTCACTAATATATTTTTCAGCATTGTATGCCGGAATGATAATAGAGATATTAATAGTACTCATTAATTTATCTCTCCTCTCTTATTATTGTATATACCAAAGTCCAACCTATAAGGAGGATGATTATGTCTTTTATCCTTCGGCGGTAATTCCATATAGTTACCATACCTATTTTTTAAATATTCCTCAATATTGCTTGGAAACCTGACTTCCAGTCCTGCATATTGCATTTTTTTAGTTGGACATATATCGGAAACCGAAATAATACTGGTGTAAGGAGTAGGATCAAAAAAATAAGCCACATTCTTTGTTTTATACTTACTATATTTTAAGATAATCTTTTTAGCTCTTTTATAAAAGACATTAGGAGTTATATTTAACATCATGAAAATATTATGAATTACTTTACTAACCAAAAGAATAATCTTTTTTTCCCATCCTCCGAAATATAATACCGGTTCATCGACAGCACATAAGACCATCAACTTTCCCCAAAACCAAGCACGCGCTCCTTGTATTCGCATTTTTATTTTATTATTAGATATATTATCGAAACAGTATATATCCAGAAAGATTCCCATTTTACATGGTAATTTTCTAAAACACTCCTCCCTAAATTCTGTTCCTTTCAGCATTAATCTCGTCGACATCAGGGGATAATTGCAATCTGTTTCTGCATTTAGAATTTCATACTTATCCCCCATTTTCTTCTTTGCTATTTTTATAAATCTATCAAAATCCTTTCTTAATAACCCAATATCAATATCATCATCCCAAGGAATAAAACCGCCATGCCTAACTGCACCTATGCTTGTCCCTCCAACGCCAAAATAATCTATATTATATTCTTCACATAGATTACAAAAATCTTTTAATATCTCTAATTCCAATTCTTGTAAATGTTTTAAAACTTCTGGAGCATAATCTTTATAAATTTCTGCCATTTTATTCTCCTAATCTTTATTTTTTAATATATCAAGTGTTAGTCGAATACCCTCTTCAAGTGTATATTTAGGTTTCCAACCCAATCTTAATAATTTGCTTGTATCTAAAGATGAATTTGTAATTTTGGTATATCCACTTTTTTCAATTACATTAGGTAACTCTATGCGCAATCCAACGTTGGCTTGTTCGGCAATCTTTTTCGCAAACGTAATTATTGTTGTATATTTTTCATATCCCCCTATATTATAAGCCTCTCCATTCTCCCCAAAAACAATAACGTAAAAAATCGCTAGAATAGCATCCAAAGCAAAACAATATGACCGTTTTTGCTTCCCGCTACTTTTCATTACTATATCTTCGTTTTTTAATGCTGCTTTAAAAAATTGAATATCCGCTCTGGTATTATCTTCTTGAAAAAAGGGGCCGAAAATGTGGCCAGGTCTTACAATTACAGAATTAACGTTGTATTCTTTTAAATAGGATACACATAAGGTTTCCGCTAATCTCTTACTTTCGGGGTAGCAAGACCTTACTTTTAAAGGATTTACTATCCCATACACATCTTCTATTTTCATGTTATCACTATCTATATATTCACCATATACTTCGGAAGATGATATAAAAAGGACTCTTTCTACTGAGTTTTCTTTAGCATATTCTAAAATATTTATCATTCCTGTTATATTTGTCTTTATCGTTTCTACCGGATATAAAACATATGATTCGGGATGCGCATTAGACGCTGCATTAATTATAAAATCAAATCGATATTTTTTTGGCAACGCATCACATATATCTTGAATTAATACATGAACATATGTCAATTTAATTATATCTCCAAATCTTTTCTTAACTTTATTTGCATCGCGACATAAGATATAAATATTTATACCTAATTTTCTTTCTTTTTCCAACTCAATTAAACAATCAACTAAAGTTGACCCAATTAAACCCGTAGCACCAGTAACTAATATATTTTTTCCCCTAAATTTTTCCCATGGGAAATTTGTTGATAACACTTTTTTAATCTCTTCTTTGTAAATAGTACTATTCCACATTCATTTTTCTCTTTTCGCCTTTAAAATTTAGTTACAACCACCACTTCAAGTGGTGGTTTAGCCTTAGCCCTCCAAAGGGCTATTGTTACTGCTCGCCCCGAAGGGCGGTATCGCAAGCACTTTTACTGGTCCGCTATAAAGCGGCACCTCTTGAATCTTCTTTTCTTGAATCCTCTGCTTGCTCTTTAATATACTTCTGTACTGCTTCGTCTGTAATATTACCAATTGTTTCTACGTAATACCCTCTTGCCCAAAATGCCTTATCCCACTTACTTTGTAATTCGGGATGCCTATCATATAGCATTAATGTACTTTTTCCTTTCAAATATCCCATGAAATCTGATATACTGATTTTAGGTGGAATCGCTACACTTAAATGTACATGATCATCGCATACTGCTCCTGCTACTATTTCCACATTTTTATAGCGGCATAAGATGCTAAGTATTTCTCGTACATCAACTTTCAATTTCCCATATAACACTTTCTTGCGATACTTAGGTATAAAAACTACATGGTACTGGCATTTCCATCTTGTGTGTGATAAACTCTTATTGTCCATAAGGACCACCTCCTATGTTTGAGTTTGGCTTGCGATACCATTCTCATTGTATCATAGGAGGTTTTTTATTGATATCATACACGCTTCTGCTTACTCCATTCTCCCCAGCATAGCTGGGGGATTAGGATTTTCATTTAATCCATTCATCATTATTTGCACTTAACAATGCCTTGAAAATTTCAATATCTTCAACTGTTGTAATTTTCAAATTCTTTTCAGATCCTAAAGAAAAATATGATTTTATACCAAATTTTTCAAAAAGGGAGCAGGATGCTGCAGTATTTGAAATCCCTATTTGTTTTGCATCCTTATGAACATTCAAAATATCTTTCAATTTATAAGTATGAGGCGTCTGCGTCCTTAACAAATTCTCTCTTGGTATAGATGTATTAGATGCTTCCCTTCCTTCACTAATAAATACAACTTCTGTACATGGTATTGCCGCAACAGCACATCCATGCTCTTGGTATGTTACTAAACTATCCGTAATAATATCCTGAGAAACCAGTGGACGATTGCCATCATGTATCATAACAACATCCTGTTCATCATAATATTTTTCTATTTCTTTTAACCCATTGTATATAGACTCTTGGCCCGTACTTCCTCCCTCTACAACATGTTTTAATTTTGTAATATTAAACTGTTTAGCATACGCCCATAATACTTCCGTCCACCCTTTTAAAATAACCACTTCAATCACATCAATATTCGGATGTTTCTGAAATGCTTCTAAAGTATAAATAATAATTGGCTTATTATTCACATGTATAAACTGTTTAGGTAAATCTTGATGTGTCCTTGTGCCGCTTCCTGCAGCAGTTAAAAGTGCAATATTCATAACAACCTCCATACTATTAACATATTGTTGAGTATACCATTATTTATATATTTTTTCAATCACAACCACCGCTCCCCTCTGTTTTTCACTCCTTACTTGCAAAGGTAATTTTTACTTGATTCTATAACCCCAAAATAAAATCGATCCATCTAATATGGATCGATTTTATCATATTATAAACTTTTTAATTTTTGAATTCCACTCATTATATTATATCCATAACGTTCTGATGTGGCCCATCCATTCCCCTGAGGATTTTCTTTCTGCCCCAACCACTGTACGTATGGAGCACAGTTTCGCTTTACGAGATGAAATCTAGGATCAACACAAGAATTTGTTAGTGCCCCTGAAGAGCCATATGCTTTCAAATGTTGTATTTGTGCTCTAATTCCCGTTCGTACATCTGGAAATGTAGCACAATTTCCAGTAGAATTACCATCCAAGGCACCAATGCCTGCAAAATTAAATTGTTCAATTTTTACAATTCCACCATATTTTAGCCAACCCGTTTCTAGCATAGTTTGCGCAAATGCAACCTCTGCCCTCACTCCTTCGGCATTTGCCTCTTCAAGATACAATTTGCAAAACGACTCCAGTGTAGGTGCTCCTCCCTTTCCTAATTCGTTTCCAGGATAATTTACACCACTCGATTTATAGTATTTCATCATTTGGTCCACTGTTGTTGTTGTTGTTCCCATGATGGTATATAACTCAGGGGCTTTAACAAGTTGTGTCGTTGTCCCCGCCAATGTCATAATTCCATTACCAGTAGTAATATACGCATGTATTTGGTATATTCCTGAATGCAAGTTATGGTACATAGGATCTACAGTAATCTTATATGTACCATCATTTTGCTTTACTGCTTTATACCATTTAATATCGCTCTGGTTACTACTACACCAAACCGGAACTTCAATTTTATTTATTCCAGAAGGCGAAACTATATTATTCAATATAACATCAAAACTACCTAGGGAAGCATCATAGTTAGCAACATACAAATTCAATGATGGAATTGTAATCTCAAATTTTGCTGTTCCTACATACTTCAATGTACCATTTGATAAAGTTATGTAAGCATCTCCTTCATACTCCCCTGTTGTTCTATGCCTGCTGATCGGCACGGTCGCCCTGTATGCCCCGGACGAGTCCCTGCTCGCCTGGTACCACACCAGATCATCCTGGCCTCCCTTCAGGCTCCACACGGCAAACTCCACCTTCCTCACGTCCCCGTAAAGACCCAGGTTCGTCGCCTTTAACTCGTAATTCGTCTCCGTTCCTGCCGCATCCGTCGCTGTGACCTCCGATTTCGGCGCCTCTATCTCCGTCGATGTCGTATTGGCGCACAGACTGATGCCATTCCCGCCTGTCAAATAGGTATGCACATTGTAGGTGCCAGTCTCAAATCCATGATTCGCTATGCTAACAGCCACCTCATAACTTCCATCAGGCCTCTTTGCAGCATCATACCATTTCAGGTCGTTCTGCCCGTTCGCCGCTCCCCAGACTGCCACCTGCAGCCTATTCACTCCCGATGGCGATTCCGGCTTGGCCAGACTCACGGTGAAGGTGCCTCCGTCCACATCCTTTTCTGACACCTCTACCTTTGAGATGCCTGGCTCCGTCACCTTGAAAGATGCCTTGCCCACATACTTCAATCCCCCATTTCCAAGGGTTATGTATGCGTCCGCCTCGTACTCCCCTGCCGTTCTATGCCTGCTGATCGGCACGGTCGCCCTGTATGCCCCGGACGAGTCCCTGCTCGCCTGGTACCACGCCAGATCATCCTGGCCTCCCTTCAGGCTCCACACGGCAAACTCCACCTTCCTCACGTCCCCGTAAAGACCCAGGTTCGTCGCCTTCAGCTCGTAATTCGTCTCCGTTCCTGCCGCATCCTTCGCTGTGACCTCTGATTTCGGCGCCTCTATCTCCGTCGATGTCGTATTGGCGCACAGACTGATGCCATTCCCGCCTGTCAAATAGGTATGCACATTGTAGGTGCCAGTCTCAAATCCATGATTCGCTATGCTAACAGCCACCTCATAACTTCCATCAGGCCTCTTTGCAGCATCATACCATTTCAGGTCGTTCTGCCCGTTCGCCGCTCCCCAGACTGCCACCTGCAGCCTATTCACTCCCGATGGCGATTCCGGCTTGGCCAGACTCACGGTGAAGGTGCCTCCGTCCACATCCTTTTCTGACACCTCTACCTTTGAGATGCCTGGCTCCGTCACCTTGAAAGATGCCTTGCCCACATACTTCAATCCCCCATTTCCAAGGGTTATGTATGCGTCCGCCTCGTACTCCCCTGCCGTTCTATGCCTGCTGATCGGCACGGTCGCCCTGTATGCCCCGGACGAGTCCCTGCTCGCCTGGTACCACGCCAGATCATCCTGGCCTCCCTTCAGGCTCCACACGGCAAACTCCACCTTCCTCACGTCCCCGTAAAGACCCAGGTTCGTCGCCTTCAGCTCGTAATTCGTCTCCGTTCCTGCCGCATCCTTCGCTGTGACCTCTGATTTCGGCGCCTCTATCTCCGTCGATGTCGTATTGGCGCACAGACTGATGCCATTCCCGCCTGTCAAATAGGTATGCACATTGTAGGTGCCAGTCTCAAATCCATGATTCGCTATGCTAACAGCCACCTCATAACTTCCATCAGGCCTCTTTGCAGCATCATACCATTTCAGGTCGTTCTGCCCGTTCGCCGCTCCCCAGACTGCCACCTGCAGCCTATTCACTCCCGATGGCGATTCCGGCTTGGCCAGACTCACGGTGAAGGTGCCTCCGTCCACATCCTTTTCTGACACCTCTACCCTTGAGATGCCTGGCTCCGTCACCTTGAAAGATGCCTTGCCCACGTACTTCAATCCCCCATTTCCAAGGGTTATGTATGCGTCCGCCTCGTACTCCCCTGCCGTTCTATGCCTGCTGATCGGCACGGTCGCCCTGTATGCCCCGGACGAGTCCCTGCTCGCCTGGTACCACGCCAGATCATCCTGGCCTCCCTTCAGGCTCCACACGGCAAACTCCACCTTCCTCACGTCCCCGTAAAGGCCCAGGTTCGTCGCCTTCAGCTCGTAATTCGTCTCCGTTCCTGCCGCATCCTTCGCTGTGACCTCCGATTTCGGCGCTATTACAGCAAATGTGGTTGCTTGCCCGAAACTTTTATTTCCAAATGCATCCGTTAAATACGCATGTATATTATACTCACCACTATTATATTTATGATTCGCTATATTAACATCAACGCTATATGTTCCATCCGCCTGTTTTATTGCTGTATACCACTTAATATCGCTTTGATTACTCGAACACCATATAGGAACATCAACCTTATTTATCCCCACATCTGTATTATTTAGTCTAATTATTACTCTAAAACTTCCCTCATTTTGATTATAATCTTTAACTTTTAACTCCCCAACATTGGCTTTTTGTACCTCAAACGATGTGTTACCAAAATTAAAAAAGTAGCCATCTTCCATTTCTAAATAAGCATGCACAGAATAGTTGCCATAGGTCTTATGGTTATTTAAATCAATCGTAGCCAGCCATGTGTCATTCCCTACATCTTTTCCCATATACCATTTTAAATCATTTTGTCCACCTTCATTACTCCAAACTGCAAATTGAACGGATTTGACTCCCGTAGGCATATTAGAAAAAACAACTTTAGATTGATATTGGGCCGGATTAGTTCCGTTTTTTTCAACAGAAATGTTAGCACTGGTTTTACTCATCACCGCACTAGTTCTTCCTAATTGTTCCATTGTCCCATTTCTATATGTAACGTAAAGATCCGCAATATAAGTTCCTACTTGATCATTATGATTACTTATCGCTACATCAACTGTATAGCTCCCATCATTTTGTAAAGTAGCCGTATACCATTTTAAATCATCTTGTCCATCCGTTTGACACCACACCGGTACCTCTACTTTTGTTGTATTAGTAGATGAACCCACCCCTGTTATCTTTACTTTAAAAGTACCAGAAAAATCATTCTTATTAACTATCCTTATCTCCGGATTCTTGGATAAACCAAAATAATTAGCAATTCCTATTGCATCTGCAATACCTAATTGTTTTAAAAAACTTTCTTGTTTCAATTTTGCGGCATCACTCGGATTAGAAATAAAAGCATGTTCAACAATAATACCGGGAAATCCATTTGTTTTACTATCCTTAATAACACTATAATAATCTGCTAAAGACCCATCTGGATACTTTGTGCCGTTTTCAGAATTTCTTATCTTTATTCCTCGATTAGTTAGTCCTAATCCCACTAATTCTTTTAAAATCTCGTTTGCTAAATCTTTCCCTTGAGCATGAATATTAGCGTTATAACTACTATTAGGATACCAAACCTCTACTCCATTAGCGCCTGCACTTGCCGAATTAATGTGAATACTTACAAACACATCAGCTCCCCACCGCTTTGCCATCTGAACTCTTTCAGATAATCCAACATCTGAATCATTATTTCTTGTCATATATACTTTTAGTCCACTATACTCTTCTAATTCTTGTTTACAATATTGTGCTATTTTTAATGTAAGATTCTTTTCTACTAACCCGTTGGCTGCAGCTCCGCCATCACTTCCTCCATGGCCAGGATCTAATACAACCACTTTCTCTTTTACTGCAGTTCTTGAAGTCTTCAAATTCCTTGACTTATCATTAACCGACTCACCACTACTCTCTGCAATAGCCTCTTGCGTTGCATCTAATGCCTCTTCAATATCAGTCTGAGCTGCAATTACTTTATTAGCATCTACATCTACAACCGAAACATCTATATCATTTGAATTTATATCCCCATTTTCATATCCAGGATAGAATTCATTTACTCCAAATTTGGCCTCAATACCAATTGCTTTTAAATCAATTATTTGTTCTATTCCATTTATAAAATAAGCAAAACTATCTAGTTCGTATGTGCCAGAATCTTTTTTTTCTAAAGGTATTGTAAATAGATACAATTCTTTTTCTTGCCTTGTTAAATTTAGTTCTAAATCGCTGCCATCATTTTTCTTACAAACTAATCTTACCTTTGATATATTCTCATTCCCATTTCCAAAAGAAACAACGACATTCTGCTCATTCGGTGTTTCTAGAAAAGGCTTATCAACACTCACATAATTTATAAGTACTTGTGTTTCATCATTTGTCTGTATTTCAATATTTTGACTATCTTGTTCTGGTATCTCTTCTGTTACATTATCTGCCTCTTCGTTAGAAGCATTATATTGTTCATTTTCCACTTTTTGTTGTACGCTTGAATTGTCAGTTTGTTCATTATCTGCCTCTTGTTGATTTTCAATTATTGTATTTGACTCGTTATTGCCTTCTGTACTATTTAAAGAATCATAATCCGAAGCATTAACATTCTCCAACGACATTGTTGAGCAAAGCATAACTATTATAAGTATATACGCAAGTCTATTTTTTAACTTTCTCCCCATTCTATTTATCCTTTCTACCATTTCTCTACGTTCCAATCTTCGATAGGAATTTAACTTTCTAAATAATTAAGCATTTTTTAATATTTTCCTGAATTAATAAGATTCTTAATGGCCTGTACGACCATCGCCTTGTCTTCTTTATATGTTACGCCAAACCACTCGTCATTTGATTGAAGTACTTTTACTTCCACTTCATCATCTATTAACAATTTACCTATAATTATAGGTAACAAAAATTCTGCTTTTAAATCGTCTTCCTGTAGTCCTTTAAGAAAATCTCTAAATCCATACTCTAGTATTCCAAATATCTCTGGTGTAAAACCCCACATATTCATGGATACTTCTGCTTCCATATCTATTTCTTCTTCAATGTTTTCAGTTCTAACTATAGCCTTGTTTCCTTTTTTCATAATATTATGTGTTTCCACAATTTCAGTAAGCATTCCCATTCCATCAACTCTACAAATTCCACGTGTTACTCCTCCGTTTTCGCTTAAAGTATTTTTTAAAACAAATCCGACCATGCAAACGGAAATTCTGTTTTTTGAGAAATTGTCGCTGTTCATTAAATATTTAAATGCTTTAATATATGCCTCCTTGCCATAATAATCATCTGCATTAATAACAAGGAATGGCTCTTGCACAACATCTTTACAGCAAAGAATTGCCTGTCCTGTTCCCCAAGGTTTTTTTCTATGGGGAAACTTGTATTGATATTTCTTAGGAATATCTTCAACCTGTTGAAAAACATATTCTACAGGAATTTGTTTCTGAACTCTATTTCCTATTTTCTCTTTAAAGTCTTTTTCTAAATCCTTTCTAATTACGAATACCACTTTATCAAAACCTGCACTTATAGCATCCTTTATTGAATAATCTACAATAAGTTCACCATTTGGTCCCACTGGTTCTAATTGTTTTATTCCTTCTCCAAAACGGCTGCCTATTCCTGCTGCCATAACAACTAATGTCGCTCTACTCATATTGCTCTCCTTTAACTTTCATTTAGTCATATCAAAAAATAATACTAAAATTGTAACATAATTTTTTTTTACTGTCGAGATATGCATTAATTATAATCCTATTACTTTAAACACTATTTAATTAATATCAAAAGTATCTTCACTTAAAATAAATTGCTTTCCATCCTCATCAATTATATACGCATGAATATAATATTTGCCAGTTTTATAACCCAAAGCCGATACGTCAATATCTACGTGATAATTTCCATCTTCTTTTAGTTCCATTTGTTTCCATTTCAAATCACTTTGATCCTTTTTAGCCCAGACAGCTATGTTTGCAACTTTTATATTTTTATTCACATTTGATATATTAAATAATTTTACTGGTATTGTACTAGATTCACTTTGATATTCTCCCACCTGAATATCTGCTATTGGTATGCCATCTCCCTTTATATGTAAATCTTCTTTATTTTCATCTAACTCAGCTAATTTTTCCATAAGTTTAGATTTCTTATTAAGTTCAGATTTTATTATGTCTATATCTAATCTTTCTGTTAAAGTTTGCTTGTTTGAAAAAAGATTTGTTCCTAATCCTAATCTATCACCTTCAATTTTAATACCTAATGCAGCCAAAGTCGTTGGAAAATTATCAAAAGTTGTATATTTTCTCTGTGTCTTATTTTTTAGTTCTGTTGCCGAATTAATATAAGTTGTATATACTCTCCTCACATAATCATCATTAATTTTCACACAGAAATCCTTGTCCATGGTAGGATGATCCCCCACCAATACAATCGTTGTATTTTTATAAAATTCTTGTTGTTGAATCCACTCTAAAAGTTCATTTATCTGACTACTAGAGCATGCCATTACATTAGCATATTGATTATCTTCAAATAAATTTGGACACTTTTCACAAGGGTAACCATCTTCAAAATGAGTATCCACTGTTAGTAAAGTCAAGTTAAATGGATTCTCCTGGTCAGCTAATTCTAATAATTCTTTCTTTGCAAAGTCAAACAATTTTTGGTCTTCATATCCCCACCACACCTTATAATTATCCGGAATTAAGTCCAAATCTAAAACATAATTATAATCAAAAATTTTATAATTACCATGATTGGTAAAATAAAGTTCTCTTCCGCCGAATGTTGCATCCGAACCAATCATTAAGGTTTGATTATAGCCTCCACGTTCCAGTATATCGCCTAATACTATTGCATTTGGGAAAAAGGCATCTTGGGTATCCATACTATTTGCATCTATCGATATGTTAAGAGGTATACCTGACGTATTAGCAAACATTGCCCCCATCGTCCATGTAGTTCCTGGCATTGCAATGCCTCCCTCTAGTTTATCATCCTCTCCTGAAAAATCTTCATTTTCCTGCGCTAACTTAGTTAACTCGGGTATAACATTTCTCTCAAAAGCCCCACCATTGTCTTTATCTGCATAAGTTATCTCCATGGACTCTAAAAAAATATATATCAGATTCCTTTTCTCTCCGGGAAATGTAATTTCAACATCTGCAGGATTCACATAATAATCATCTATAAACGTTGAATATGTACCTTGGGCTTTAACATAATTTCCAGCATCTAGTTCATCCCACGCATTATAGACAAAAAATGTTGCGGTTAAAAAAGAAAGAACAAGTTCTATACCCATAATTACAAAATATTTTTTCTGCTTCCGATATGCAATAAAAAGTATAACAACAAATATAAGCACTAATACAGTTGGAACAATACAAAAATCAAGATATTCTTTAATCATTCCTTCGTTAGTACCTTCCAACGGCGCTGTAATATGATATACTAATTCATCCATAGTAAGATTACTCCATGTATCAAACATCCATTTAATGCTAAAGCATATAACCGTCGTCAAAACCATTAAACTAATAGTTAATACTGTTCCTATTATGCAACCAATCTTTTTTAATACAAGTTTATAATCTTTCATATTTACTTAATACTCCTACATTTTTTATTTCTTCATCTTATCAATAAAATAATCTTAATCACTACTCAAAATAATCTAACCATACAACTCCTTTTTATTAAACCTAGAAGTATTATACTGAACATTATCTAAACCTTACTATCATTTTGAATGCAAAAACCAATATAATCCATTTCACTAAACATAATATTGAAATATTATAAAAAGTCATATCATATTGTTTCTTCACTTACTTTTATATTTTTTATCTTTATATTACATTGCGTTGTCCGAGAGGTTATTAGTAGAAATTATCAAATAGAATCTAGAAAGTCACCTAATTTTTCACTAAATTCATTTCCCAATTCCCCTGACATATGGCCTTCATAATCTAAGTATCTATAGATACTCTTATTAAAATTGTTAAGTTCAATAAAATTAAAATCATAATAGGAAACATGATACTTTACCATCATTTCCTTGTAATATTCATGTGCTTTTTCAAAAGTTCGGGGATACAGTTCTAATGTTTCCTGTGGAACCGGCGTTGTAATTACAACTAATTCAATTCCTTTTTCTTTACAGAAATCCACTAATTTTAAAAAATATTCTTTTTCAACTTCTAATATCTGTTCTTGATTCCATAAAATAATATTTGAACTTCCTTTATCTGATTCGGGATCTGATTCTTGATACATATAACCTTCCTCACTATACCGCTGTACATTCGAATTTAGAGGTGATACTTCATAATTTTTATATGACTCGCTTAATTTCAATTTCACCGTATTTTCAAACTCTGATATCTTGTTCCTATAATAAAACCAAGGCGCTAATGCAACCCTGGCATCCATACTTTTAATTTTCTGGTTGAAATATTCTATTTTAACTTCTGAGAGTGGAAACTCCTTATAAATATATACTGAATTTGCCCCATCATTCTGTTTTGTAGACCAGTAGGATGGATCTAATTCATAAATAATTCTTTTGGGTTTATGAAACCTGCACGCTTCTTTTACCAAAAAATAAGAATCTATTATATGCTCATCGGGCATGCAGATATTCGTGCTTTTCCTTCCCGTTTCCTGATCTACAATTTCCGGATTAATAGCGCTAAGGCCATGCGACGTGCCTACAAAGATATCATCATAATTCTGTGTCGTAATCCTATGAACATTTACTCTGGCAATATTATACTGTAGCAATCCAAAATTCAATAATCCTGTTAATACACAACATACAACTATAAATCCCAAAGTTTTTATAATCTTATATCTCCACATGATTCTCCCCTTTATTACATTTTCATGGTAACCTTATCTATAAGTTTAATCTTTTTTTCAAAACATATATGCCTGTTATAAACATTCAACCAAATCAAACCTCTTAATTTCTTGACGTTTCTCTTATTATACCCATGGTTTTAAATGAATTCAACAATTCTGTGTAGTTTATTTAACCCAAGGAAAACTGATATTCCCAATTCACCATTAATCCGTACCAAATCCTCATTCACTTAAGCAAAATAAAACACCATCTATAAACGAATCTTACATATCCTTCGTTTATAAATAGTGTTTTAACATTACTTTATTATCAATTGAGCAAACTGTTTTTTGCTTCCAGCAGCAATACTGATGCATCAGCATTTTGAGTGCTTATTGTAGCCTTTGCATTTGCCAAGTTGCCATATTCCTGCACACTTCTCTTACATCATAAAATGCTTCATCAAAATCATTTAGATAGTTTGAAACTTCTAAAATTAAAGTTTAAATTCTGTATCCACATTATTTAGTCTAGGTTGGAACAATAACCCGATAAGTCATTCACAAATTAAGCGCGGTGATTCTTTTCTTGCATAATATTAAAAATAAAGAACCATTCATAACCGCCATTTTATAACCTACGTTTATAAATAGTCCTCCATTTATAACCAAACCCTACATATTCTAATACATTCTTTTTCAATTTAATATCGAATAATACATAATTTTGTCGAATTTCTTCTATTTTTTTCCATTTATTAAGATTTATGTTTACAATATCTCAATCTAATACTTTTTAGGAGGAGATTTTATGGATAAAATCAAACAATTAATTTTACGTCTCGGCATACGTTCTACTTACAAAGGATTCCTTTATCTTGCCTATGCTCTCACTCTTTGTATACAAGATGAAAGTTATCTTTTATCTATATATACTCGTTTATACGCTGATGTAGGAAAACATTACAACGTTAGTAAAGATAACGTTGAGCACTGTCTGCGTACAGTCGTATCTACATGCTGGGATAAAGGAGACCGAAAATTTTTAATCAAAATATCCGGCTATAATATGACTCAAAAACCAACAAACGGTGAATTTATTGACATATTATACCATTATTTAACACTTCACGAAAATATATCTTTATAATTTATAATACAACTGTAATGGTGGAACGATGCGCATCTTCCTTGTATAGTGCTATCGTTCCATCTTTAGTTTTTCTTCATTTTTAAGAATTAATACATTTTTTAAAATTCCCACTAAAATGGAGTAAAAACCAAAACCTCCTAAAAATCCTGTTATCAAACGCCTAAAATTTGTTGATTCTTTAATCCGACTCTCCTGAAGCCCCCAATCACTTCCCATAACCGCCAAACATAAAAATGCTTTCTTAAACGATATATCTTTAAATATTCCTATAATCAAAGCCACACTTTGACCAATAAACACTCCAGTGCATCTTGCACACACTGGAAATTGCTTGCCTTTATAAAAAAAACTTCGTTCTGGCATTTGATGACAACCGGAATGATTTCCGATCATTCTAATCGTTTCTAAAACTGATTGCCGCAATCCTGACATACATTTATCACCTTAGTTTCCGAAGTCGTCTTGCTTTTTCCTTTTCCCATGCCACACAAGCCACATAAAAAGCCAAATGGTCCTGCAATCAAAGTTCCTAAGCATGCCTTAATCCAGCCGAATCCTTTCGTCTTCCCCTCAGTTGTTTGTTCCGTAACAGCATGGCTTGCTACGTTATTGCTTCCGCATTTTGGACAAATCATTTTTCTTCCTCTCTTTCCCCTATGTATTTAACGTTTAATTATTCATTTTCTTCATCATTATAAGCAAATATACTCTATTAGTCAATATAAATATACTCTATTAGCATTTTTATATTTACTTTTTATAGACAATCCTATTTTTTATGATTTAAAAACTTTTGTAAACATCTAAATATATAGCCAAATCACGGATTACACTGAAAACCTGAATTAAATAGAAAATTAGAAAGTAGTTTTAAAAGCATTGAGATATTGGCACACGCTGTAACAAGCGGTACATTTCCAATCAAAGATATCACACAGTTTAAAACAATGTATCTAGCATTTTTTTATTCTGGCACCTACTTTCTTACCGAACTCAACCCACATATTATGCTGTTTAATGATTCTTTTATCGGTAAAAACCTTGAATTTGGGAGAGTAGGAACAAATACAGGTTATAGTATTGGTGGAAGCGTACGGTTTGCATCTACTACATCGTTTGTTATGGGTAACTGGACTGTAAATGGCTGGACGTTTAGCAGTTGGATGCTGATAGGAATCAAATAAACTATAGATTAATTTCCGATAGCAATCCAATCCACGGTATATTGTGTGCTTCCAATATCACCATTAGGTGATTGGACACTTATAATAAAACCACTCGTTGTAACTTTATATGTTCCAACAGTTATCCAAGGATCACGGGACTCGCTTCCTTTTCTAACCGAGCCTATTACAATAGGTGGATTAGAAAATGCCTTTTTAAATACTATATCCTGCATTCGTATATATCCGTTTGCATTTGGTGGCGTTGCCATTCCACATTCAATTCTATATGGTAATTTTCTAATTAATTCAGTATCCCTCCTTGAAACTTGTTATTATTTACGTCTATAAAAGCGTACAACAAAAACACCCGATCCCCGCCGGATGTAAAAATGCCCTTATTCCCCTCTTGCTATGCGCTTAAATACTTCTGATGATGATACTTGACGCCTTCCTGGTCCACCGTGCAGTAGCCCATCGTCGTCTCCGGCTTCGCATGGCCCGCCATGACCATGGCCTCCTGCAGCGGCATCCCCCGGTTCAGGGCGTTGGTCAGGGACGTCCTGCGGAACCGGTGCGGGTGGGCCTTCTCGACCCCCGCCCGCTGGCCCGTCCGCCGGATGATGTCCTCGATCCCCGTCTTTGACAGTCGGCTATGCGGCCTCCTGATGGATACAATCAGCGCCGGGCTCCCATCCGTCCGGCTGTCCAGATACTCCTTCATGTACAGGTTCGTCCTGTCGTTCAGGTAGACACGCCTCTCCTTGCTCCCCTTCCCGAATACGATCAGGTCCTTGCTGGTGAAGCGGATGTCGTCGCGGTTCAGGGTCACCAGTTCCGAGACCCTCACCGCCGTGCTGTAGAAGAACTCCATCATCGCCTTGTCCCGGAGCGTGCTGCAGTTCCGCAGCAGCATCTCCCTCTCCTCGTCCGTGTAGGGCTTGCGGATCTTCTGCTCCACCTTGATCGCCTCCACCAGGGCCATGGGATTCCTCCGGATCCGGTCCCTGTCCCGCAGCCATGCGAAGAAGCTGCTGTAGACCGCCCGGACGTTCTTGAGCGTCTGGTTGGACACCTGGCGGATCGCCTTGTAGGCCCGCATGTACCCGGAGATGTCCCCCTCCGTAATGTCCCGGACTGCCTTGTTCACATAGGACAGCAGCCTCTGCAGCTCGTAACGGTACCTATCCACCGTCCCGGGGGACTTTCCCTCCAGGGCCTTCGACATCAGGTATTCCTCCAGGTCTATGGCCCAGCTCCTGTCGGGAACCCTCAGTTCCCGCTTCTCCTGCGAGATCTCGCACCCCTCGAACACCACCTGAAGGACCGTCTTAAGGTCTCTCAGGCATGCCTCGTCCAGAATGGCCTGCATCCTCCGCAGCACCTCCATAATCTTCTGCTCCATCATTCCAACTCCTTTTTGCTTTCCATTGTAGCAAATAATGCGGGCTATTCCTGAACTAAATAGAAAATTAGCCGCTCCTAAAACATTACAATCCACAAAGATTGTTAGTGGTATCGGATACGATTACGCTATTTTATCTACATTAGGAGATATAAAAACAATGTTTGGCAATGATACACTTACGACTAATGATATATCAGTTAGTGCAATGAATGGAAACTGGAATTATCGCCAAATACGTGTTGCAGGGACGGCGTGGCAAGAAAATACCCTTCTTATATTCTTTGCCAGCAATCTTAACCAGAACCAACAGGTATATATAAACATTATGCTCTCAGTAAGTTGACCTATATCTCGACTTTGGGGATGTCATTAAGAGGAAATAAATCCGATGTTATATAGGCGCCGGATGCTACATAACTTTGATTTTCATTATGGTTTCCATCACTAACGAAATTAGTATTGCCCGCAGGCCCTATGCTCACATAAAAAGATCCTGTAATGGTCGCTCCAATTATCCGATCGCCCGGCAAAGTTATATCAATTGCTGGGCGATATCCCTCCGGTATCTTTCCTTGATTGCTGTAACTATGTCCTGCTATTACACCTGAAAGCACTTTATTATGTTTAAATGTAACAATATTTCCATTTCTGATAAGTGTCCAGCCATTAACAGATGAATTTTGGGCGTTTTGATCTAAAAACACTAATTTTCTATTTAATTCACCAACTTCATCCTTCACCTTCCCCAAATTCGGCAGCACTTCAAACAGCGGTTCCACCGCTTCCACATTCAGTCCATTCAGTTTCACCCGATACAGCGGATACTGCCTGAGCGTCTCTCCTTCATACACATTTCCTGCGGTATAATCCGGGTCTTTTGCCACATCTCCTGGTACTCCCTGGATATAATGGAGTTTCATGTTCTCAATGGCTCCATTTGCTTCAATCTGCGCAACTACCAGATCATTCCGCAACTGATTCTGCGTGCCATTATTAATCGTAATGTCCTCATATTCCCCAAACGGAATGCGTCCGACTGCTCCTCCTACTACCAGTGCTCCGTCATATATACGAAGCAGGTTATTGGAGATCAAAGTTGCTTTTAACTTCTGTCCTACATTTACGACTCCATCCATACCGATAACTGCTTCCCATATGGCTCTGTCGTCTGCTGCGTTAATGTGTGCTTCCGCCTGAGGCGGCGTTTCAATTGTAATTCCTTTTAATCCCATATTATTCACCAACCTTATATTCTATAGTTTTATTGTTAACATCGAGTTTCAATATTTTGCCTGTTACAGGCTGTTTCATGTACAATCCGGTGATTCTCTCGCGGCCGCCCACGATATCTCCGACTGCCACTTCGATATCCTGGATTGTCATACTTAATTCCTTATAGTTTCCTGCATCTTTCAGTTTTTCCGTACCGTCTTCAATCATCTTTGCCCGGTCGGATTGGCTTGTTGCCTCATACACTGCCGCCCTTTCGTCTGCTCCGAAGAAGGACTGCTTTTCGCTGACATTTCCTTCTTCATCCGCATACAGATGGACTGTGATTAATTTTTCTTCCTTATCCTTACCATAGCAGACCAGATGATTGGTCCCCATCTGATAATCCCGTGTGGTAAAATGCACTTTATTGTCATTGCTATATTCTATATTTTCTGAATAATCCACGATGGGCACCGCCCGGATCACTACGCATCCGGAAAACTTCTGCTGTTCATAGACAAGTTCCAGTTTTGCTCCTGCGGACTTCAGCATCCCGGTCAATCCTTCCAGGCCATCTACGTAGCCATCCATCTCATAGCCTTGTATCTGGATGCCGCTGTCAACATCATCTACCTGCATCAGGCCGTCAAACCATCCTTCTGTCAGGACTGCCAGAATTTCATTGGCTTCTCCGGATATGGTTAGTTTTTCCTGCCCATTTTCCGGGCAAATGATTTTCTGCTGCAGCAGGCCTCTCCAGGTGTAGCCTCTTAAGAATACGGAGTCTTCATAAGTCGAGGTCTCTTTATCTTCGATCAGGCCTCCGTATTCGGTGCCTGGCAGGTAGATCCGATCCCCCAGCTGATATCCTAGATTCATATATTCGGAAAGCGCCATCTGGAGTTCAAAATCATTGGTATCTCCCAGATCAATGTCCAACTGTGCAGATTCCGTCAGAAATCCTTTTTCCTGCCCTCTGCTGTTGGCAATAATCATATCTTTTATGCACATCTTGGCTGGCTCCTTTCCTGGAACAGGATAATGTCAAATCCAAAATCCCCGTTCCATTTTACCCGGCTCATGCCCTGTGGAATTCTGGCAAAGATATTCTGTTCTTTCTCTCTGCTGTTAAATGCATTTTCCCTGCTGCCGTCTGTCTTCGTAAGTATGATTGTTCCCTGGGAACTATCTATTGTCACGTACTCTCCTGCCTCGATCTTCATATTCACCTGATATAACTGGTCTCCTATGAAAACCGCTGGGCTTATGGCAGGTCCGAATATCACCATGCGGAAATCCGTTTCCGTATAATGTTCATTTAGTATTGTCATATCTGACAGACCGTTAGAGTAGCGGTATGGATAACGCAGTGGATATCTCTTGTTATCCCTTGACATGGTATCTGTCGGCTCATAATGCATCTCTTTTTCCTCTATCCAATAAGGATAGTCCGTGGTCACCGCAAGTTCTGTCACCGCAAGCACATCCGACTCCCACTCCGTCTTTTTGGACTCAGTAATGTAACATTTTAGATACTGCTGGTTGAAGTACAGCTTTCCTGGCACGCCGGCCAGTATGTCTTTCTCAAATATCTCTGTCACCAAGTCCAGTGCTCTGTGATATTCCGCTTTTGACGCAAATATCTCAAAGGTAACACTTTTCTCATGGATCTCCTTTTCAAACCCGGTAATCTGGTTTGCTGTTGACAGGGCGTTCCACTTATAATCCAGCAGATCTCCCGCCAGCAAATGATAGGGCCCGCTCTTTAGATCCACCACCTCGCCAAAATGATTCTTATAATACACATTCATCATACTGTCACTGGCACTCCTTTCTTTAATGCTCTGTTTACCTGACGTCCATTCAGGAATACAGGCCTGTCTGTTCTTTCATTGTTGATCTTTCTCTGCCGGCGTTCGAACTCATCAAAGTCGAATCCCTGCATTGCGCTGCCGCCGGACAGGATGGAATTCTGATAGGAGATTCCTCCTCCAAAGGTGGACATAGCCACGCTTGCCTGGCCTTCCAGCGTCTTTAGAGCCTGCCCCAGTCCTTTCTTCATCTCTCCCAAAGGAACATTGGATTCAAATCCGATTCCCATGCCCAGTGCCATCATTTTTCCTACTTCGTCACGGAAAACGCGGGATGGGGAATGGATGCCAAGTTTATCTTTGACCCAGTTCAGAGCATCTTCTGCCGCTTTTGACGCCGCATCTGCCAGCATCTTCGCTGCTTTGCCAATGCCATTTTTTATACCTTCGATGATGTCGTGTCCTACCGCTCCCCAGTCAACGCTGCTGAAGGAAGATTTAATTGAATCAATAATCTGCGGTATCGCGTCAATAATCTTCGGTATTGCCTCTACCAGGCCAAGCGCCAGCTGGCCGATCAGTTCTATACCTGTCAGGATTATCTGAGGTATCATCGTCAATAATCCCGTCAGCAGGCTCTGAATTATGCCCGGAGCCATTGCAATCAATATTGGTATTGCGTTAATCAGTCCTTGCGCCAATCCCATAAGTAAAGTTAGGCCCGAACTGATCAACTGCGGGATATTATCAAGCAGTCCTTGGATCAATGTTAGTATCAATGTAATCGCTGTCGGTACCAGCATAGGGAGTTGTGCCGCAATTCCTTCAATCAGCCCGGATAGTATACTGAATCCTCCTGCCAAAAGTGCTGGAAGATTGGCTGTTATAGCCAACATCAGACTATTAAGAAGTAGTGCTCCTTCTTCCATCAATGCGGGTAATGCTTCCACAATTCCATTGCACAGATTGGTAATAATCTCAGGGCCTTTTGTCATCATCATCTCCAGCAATCCATCTATCTCATCACCATATGCCTGGTGCAACAGGCCTAAACCAGCGACAACCAGTCCGATACCTGCGCCTATCCCCATGAATTTGAGAAATCCTAGTCCGAAACTAGCTGCCTTTTTAAGTACGTCATCAAAGGATTCTCCAACCATTGACCCCCATGTACCCATATAGGATCCGAATTCTCCTAATTTCCCTGAAGCAGTCTGGAACTTTTCTCCGATTTTTGTCCCTACTTCTCCTGCCTTTTCTCCAATTTTTGCTCCTACTTCTCCTACCTTTTCCCCTGCTTTTTTTAAAGGCTCGGAAAGTACGTCTTTCAGCTTCCCACCAGTTTCAGACCATACGTCCTTCATTTTTCCGGATATTTCCTTCATTTTATTGACCACTTCTTCTGTGGGAAGTTTAGATAATAGATTTTTTCCCATATCACTGAACTTTGTCATGATTGTGGAAACACTGTCGGAAATAGGTCCTACTAATTTTGCTCCCGTCTTAGACCATATTTCGCCGATTTTCCCGGACATTTCTTTTAATTTTTCCATGATTTTTTCGGTTGGTATCTTTTCAATCAATTTTTTCCCAAGTTCTCCAACCTTTGTCACAATCTTTGTCACGGTGCCTCCTACGAAAGATATAATCTTTTCTCCCATAGATAGGGCTGTAGAGACGATTTTTTTAGCCAAATTTGCCAATTTAGGAATCATATCCTCGATCGGAATAATCAGTGCCGAAGCAAAATTTGAAAAACTCTCTTTTAAAGGACCTATCTTGCTTCCAATACCCGAAAAAATTTCCGGCACTTTTGACATTCCCTGCCCTAATTTTCCAACTGTTTCCACTGCCTTTCCGATGCCGCCTGTCACCAGCCCTACCGCGCCTTTAACACTATCATACGCTGTGATTACCTCTAGAATATTCGGCATTACGCCTGCCATGTCTGAACTGAGCGTATCAAATGATACTCCGGTTTTTGACAATGACTCTGCCAATTGGGCAAATATGGTATTTGCGTTTGTTACAATCTTTCCCATATTATCCACTATGCCGGTAATGTCATCTAACGCTTTGTTTGTCTTTTCTTCTGCCATGTTATCATCCTTTCTTGATTAACACGGCTCACTGGCTCACATATGTCTTCTTCTAATTTTTTATTCTGATTTCTACCTCTCTTCCGCACTTCTTGCATCGGATATACACTCCGCTGCACTGTGCGGTGTTGTCATATATCAATAGTTTCTGCCCGCATTCTTGATTGGGGCAGCGGTACCATTTCCGCACAACCGGAATCTTCAGCACCTTTTCAATCTGCTTTGTCATGAGAATAATTCTCCTATCTCATAATCGGATACGTTGCCCTGTTTTCTGTGGAGCGCGACCCGTTTCTTGATTTCTTTTACCCGCTTTCTTTCTTCCTTGTCTTTAATCGAATTCAGATCTGCTTTGCGGTACATCATTCTTTGCTTGATCTCCGCCTGCTCCGGCAGGCCTTCGAATAGAATCAGGAATTTCCACCAGTGCATGTACCTCACCCGTTCAAGGTCAATGCCATAGTACTCCAGGAAAGCAGCGAAGATGCAGCCGGCATCTTCGGTGTATGAAAACACCGGCTCGCTTTCGCTTTTTGAGGAATCAGTCTTCTTTGGCTCAGGGTAAAGCACATTGCCTGCCAGGAACTCTCCTAGTTTATATATTGCTTCTTCCGTATCTTCCGGACAGTCGATATACCACTGCAATAAGAGTTCTGCCTTCTTTCTGCCGGGAACTCCCTCGTCATCCAGAAGTTCTACCAGTTTGATCCATTCCCGGAAATCTGTCACAATGCGGCACCGCTTGCCTCTGACTTCCACATAGTCAGGAAACCTTTCATATAAAGGGTTCATAGGAATCACCTGTTATGATGCTGCCCTTTCTGGCCGCCTTGCCTCTGCTGCGTATTACGGTTCGCATTTACATAATATTTGCTATAGTTTTGATCCATCCGTCTGCCTTCCTGTTCTCCAAACCTGGAAAATGATTCTGCTGACTGGATCGCCAGTTCCAGGCTGACTCTTCCTTCATACATCTTTTCACTGGTTTCCGGGCCAAATATATGGTCAAAGAACTGGGCAAAACAGTCTACCTGCGCGCGGATAATGTCGCTTTTCTTTCCCACCTTTGGGGTTTCCTTGCTCTGGATGACCAACTGCTCCTGGGCTTCCTCCAGGGCGTCCATGAAGTCCGCATCTGTAAAGTCAATCTCTTGTTCAAATGTTCCGAATTTCCACAAACTCATCTAACTGATTCCTCTCTTTCTCTTAGGCTTCTGCCGGGATCTCACCCTCTACGAATGTGCATGTCTGCCATTTATCTGTCGTTGTGCAGTATCCTTTTACGATTTCAGATACAGCCTTAAAGTTTCCGCTGTAGATCAGGGCATCCGTGCCGTCTCCTGTCGTATCAGGAACTACGCTGTATGTACGCTTTCTGGCCGGATATTTGCCTCCTGCCTTTTCCTCGAATACATCCACGCTTACGATCTCTACCTGCGCGTCTACACCCAGAAGCTCGTCGTCTGTAATATTGGCGATCTTTTCATGTACTGCATTGTTGGTATAGCGGTCAAATGCATACTCGATTCCGGTAGCATAACCGACTACGTCAGTCCTCTCCGTTGCCTCATCGATATACTGGCGTGCGTATTCCTTTGCCTCTTTGCCCTCGATCAATGAGGTGAATCCGGTAATCCTGTCATAAGTTCCTTCTGTTCCTACCTTCATAAAGGCCAGTCTCTTGTGTCTTCCTACTAATTTCTGATTGTTTGTCATAATTCTCTCTCCTTCTACTTTTAAAATATTTTTGCTGTCTTTCGGCTGTCCGCCATTTTTACATACGCCTATCTGTTGTCAAGATAGACCATCCTGCATTCCATCAGATACTTCACGTATCCGGCTTCCCTGGAATCCAGGTATCCGCTTTTTACCGTGTCGATTCTGACCGGCGTGACTCCTTCCATTTCCGGAAGGCTTCCATCCAGGCTCTGCTTCTCGAGCCATTCCTCCAGATACTGGCAGTTCCCGATGCCGTCAACCGTACGGCTTGCGTCTTCTGTATCCAACGCTTTCATAGTTACGGTAAACCAGTACTGTTTCAGTACCTTTCCATCCGCATACTTCTTATAAACTGGCTCTCCTTTTGCCGTATTAACGGAATAGCCTTCTCCATCGGGAAGATAATCCTTATGGATAACGCTTCCGCTAAACACCGGACAGGTCGTCAGATATTCCCGTATGCTTTCCAAAATCGTCTTTTCCTGCGCCAACTCACCACCTCCGTATCATGCTTTTTACTTTTGGCAATATTGCTAATTGACTCTCCAGTTACATAATGCTATATTGTTTTTATCGAACATCAGTTCTGATCAGGTGATGGGTCATATCTTGTAAACAGCCATCGGAAGTTGTACTTTTTAAACAGGGTCTTGTGGATCTTATATGCATCCTCATAATAGAATCCCTTTTTGGTAGAACCGTTCACGATGCTGCTGACCGTCTGATATTGACAGTCCAGAAGTTTTCCCATCTGCAGAAATGTAACTTTTTCTGTTTTCATTGCCTCAAGCAGATTTTGATAAACCAGCATTTTTTACTCCTTTCCAAGATTATTCAAATTCGTAATTCCGAATTTGTTAACCTGATTATATTCTTTATTTCGTATTATGTCAATACGATAAATTTTGATTTCCGTATTTATTCGGTTTTCCGAATTTTATCATTTACAAAATATGTTCAAGAGTATATAATGAATCTATATACCTTGGAAAGAGTATAAAATGAGGTGGAATTATGGATAAAGCAAGAATCCTGGAACAGTTGATCAAGGAACAGGGCTATAATCTGAAGTCTTTCGCTGCCAAGTGTGGCATGCCCTATACAACCTTATATGGAATCATTAAGAACGGCGTAGGACGCGCCAGCGTCAACAATGTCAACCTAATATGCCGGAATCTGGGAATCGAGATGAAAGACTTGGAGGCAATGGCAAAGGGTACCCCTGTCAAAGAATACGAGCCTACTTATGAAGATGTGGAACATCTGATCGCAAGGAATGGAAAGGAATTTTCCACAGAACAGAAGATGCGCCTGATCAAACTGCTGTCCGAAATTGATTCATAAAGGACTGGTTTTATTGGCTGATACAAAGATTATCGCCGCAACTTTAGAAGTGTTTCAGGAGTGCAAAGTGCGCTCTTTTCCGGTGGACTGCTGCAGTCTGCTCAGGCACTATGGATATAAGGTATACACCTATAAGGAATTAAAAATGAAAAATAATGAATTGTATGAGATGTGCATGGGCTATTCCGACGATGCATTTCAAGATGGATGCACCGGCATCATTGCCTACAATCAGGACAAGCCTGCCGGAAGAAGCCGTTTTTCCTTGATGCATGAACTGGGCCACCATGTCTTTGCACATGTAGGGAATTCTTCCCGGAATGAGCGGGAAGCCAATGCCTTTGCCAGCAATCTTCTGGCTCCGCGCATTGCAATTCACTACGCCCATTGCCATTCTGCTTCCGATGTGGCACATATTTTTGAACTTTCCTACGAGGCCGCTTCCAATGCATTTGCCGACTATCAGAAATGGCACGCAAGGGTTGCCCGCTATTCCATGACCACGCTGGACCAGCAGATGTACCAGCACTTTTACCATTCATCCGCAAGACGGTTCGTCTGGAATATCCGTAGATGCCCCTCCTGCGGCAGAATACTATACAATCGTCAGGAATGCGGATGCCAGTTGACTGCTTTACCAGAATATATTCCTGCTTTCGGAACGGAAGATGCCTGGGACAGAGATAGCGATCGGCAGTTTAAAGGAGCCTTGAACCGCTGGCTGTATGGGGAATAGAAAACGGCTTTTCCACACTTTGAATTGTGGAAAAGCCGTTTGTTTTATAATCCATATTTCTGATACATCGAAGCCCGGTATGACTCGTCTTCACTGACCCTTCTTATATCCTCTAAACGATTCTCATTAAGTAGCCTATGGATTAATTCTGAAAGACGTAACTCACCTATTCTCTCACCCCTCCTTTCACCTATTCTCTCACTTTTTTGTTCTCTTTTTTTGGCTTCTTCCTCTAATTCTTCGGCAAATAACTCCTTTAATGCATCGCACAACATATCTCTCGCCTCCTTCATCGCCTTCTGGTTTGCCCGGACTACCAGATCCATTACCGCCTGGTATAGTTTCGAATCCTTATGCGCTTTATAGTCCCTAATCAGCCGGTCTGTCTCCTGATCTGCCCTTATATCCGTCCTGAGGCTATTAAGCCATCTGTTCTCATCACTGGAAAGTTCATGGTTTAATATAATCTGAATCGGCAGGAACTCATTTTCCAGCCAATAGATTCCATTCTCGACCTTTCTTATGGCAATCTTCCGCTCCTCTTCTAAGATTCTTAGCATCTCCCTTGGATAGTGGCTGCACACAAAGGTTATGGTAATCTCCTCCATCCGAATATCTCCAACTTTCTCCGTATCTGACTGATAAAAACAAGCGTATCCGTAAACTTTATAAAAGTCGTTGATGCTCAGATAATCCCCCGGACTTTTATATTCAATCAGGTTATGCTTCCGAAAAATTCTCCCAATATTCTTGCGTACCGGGGAATCGGTCATTTTCTTTACAATCAATGTGTCTATACGCATCGGCTTCTTGCTTAATTCGTACTCCGGATAGAACTCCAGATTCCCGGATTCTTCCTGTAATTCAATCTGCAATGCTGCGCAGAATCCCGGATGCCATTGTAAAACCTTATCTGTCATCTGGTACCTCCATTATATTTAATTTTATCTTCTCTTGCAAGGTTATTGGTCGGATTCATTCATAGGCATCACCACATTTCTGTCTGAATTACAAATCGGATAATCCTGACGAACGTCAGATAGGATTATATAGATATTTTAGAAATAAGATTTGTGAGATTACTGTAGCATATTTCTCTAATATAGGCAATCCTTTTTCCTGGTATGCCTGACAAGCCTGGTGAATATGACCAGCAGAACATTTCAACATATCAGCAAAGTTTACAACATTTTGTAGCATCAAAAAGAGCAGGTTTTAAGCACCTGCTCCTTGCAAATATTCGAAATCTAAAACTGCGCATAGATGAATCCGCCCGTGGTGGTCATCACATACCCAAACATGGGAATCCCGAACACCAGCATCCCATACACGGCCCACCGAATCACCAAAGGCTTCCTTCCCAGACTTTCCCGGATCTGAATTCCCCTCTCCTTTAAGAAGCTGATCAGGAATACCACCAGGCAGCCCATCGCCAGGATCATATAATCCAGTTTGTCCAGTCCCAGCATCATCAGAGAGCCGTCCGTAAGCGTGGCAAGGCTGAACCCTGTCACCGTGCTCTTCATCATGGCAAATGCGGCCGACAGGCTGACAGCCATGTCAAAGTACCAGCTGATATTCACCAGCAGGAAGGTCCGAAGGATCTGTACGACATGCCAGGCCCCGGACTTGGGATTGATATGGAACTTCTCGAAACCTTTGCGGTAAAGTGGGGCCAGCAGGCTGCTGATCGCGATGATCAGGCCGTTATACAGGCCATAGGCAATGTATTTCCATGCGGCGCCGTGCCAGATGCCAACGACCAGAAAGACGATAATATTAGCAACGCAGATGGGAACCACCCGCCCGGTCTTCTTGCCAAAGGCCTTTTTGGACCATTTGCCGAACTTGCCCATCCATTTAGACAGAGACACCGGATAAAAGATATAGTCCTTCATCCAGGTCCCCAGCGTAATGTGCCAGCGATGCCAGAAGTCTGTGATGGACGTTGCAAAGTAAGGCCGCTTAAAGTTCTGATCCAGTTCTACGCCAAAGAGCGCGGCAACACCCATGACTACATCCATGCCGCCGGAAAAGTCCATATACAGCTGGATGGAATACATCAGGACGGCAACGATATTCGTCACGCCGGAATACTGGGTATAATTCTGGAATACCTGATTTACCACCACTGCTGCCCGGTCTGCCAGCACCAGTTTCTTGAAGAATCCCCATAACATCAGTTGAAGCGCGTACTGGGCCTTCAACAGATCAAAGGAATGCTGTTCATACAGCTGCCTGGCCAGCCTGTCGAATCTGCCGATGGGCCCCTGCAGCAGCTGGGGGAAAAAAGATACAAACAAGGCAAATCGGAACGGATTCTTCTCGGCTTCGTATTTTCCCCAGTATACGTCGATGATATATCCCATGGACTGGAATGTATAGAACGAGATTCCAAGCGGCAGGATCAACTTCTGGAACGAGATTCCTGCATGGAATATAGCGTTTACATTCTCAATCGCAAAGTTGGTATATTTTAAGACCGCCAGCATGCCGAAGTTCAGCAGCAGGCACCCGATCAGGATTCTCCGCTTTCTCGACTTCGCCTCATTCCTGGGCAGTTCTTTGTGGTTCACCCGATCTAAGAGTCTTCCCGTCCCGTAAGTGGTGATGGTGGTATAGAGCAGGAAGAACAGAATCTTGATTCCCGATGATGCATAGTAGATATAACTGAAGATCAGCAGCCATATCCACTGGAATCTTTTCGGAATCAGATAGTAACCGATTACCGCGATTCCCACAAATATCAGGAATTCCATTGATATAAGGGACATGTTTCTCCTCCGCTATTTAGGCTTCCTGAAGACGCTGTACCATATCCCACAGCGCCTGTGCCGAGTTAAAATTCTCAGGCACGATATCCACAGGCGTGATCTCGATGTCAAATGCTTCTTCCAATTCTCCCACAATAGACAGGATCGCAAATGAGTCCAGCACTTCGTCATCAATCAATGTGGTACAGGTCTCATAGTCTGCATCCGGCTGGATGTCATTTAAGATTTCCAATAATTTTTCCATATTCTTTCTCTCCTATTTTATCGTTTCCTTTTAGTTTTCTTTTTTTGTCTCTTTCTCAGACAGATATTTTCCCAGCTCTGCGCTGAATTTTTCTGCCTCTTCGCCATACATATGGCCGTCATAATCCCAGTAGCCTTCCATGCTCCGATCGATGTTCAGTCCATCGTCAAAATTAAAGTTCTTGTACGGGACTTGATATTTCTTGGTCAGGGCTTTAAAATATGCATCCGACTGCCGGAAGCTATCCGGCATATTCGCTATCGTGTCCGCAGGGACCGGCAGAGTAATCACTTCCAGCTCGATTCCCTCTTCCTTGCAGAATCTAACCATTTTTCTGAAATACGCAAGCGCTGCCGGACGTATCTGTCCTTCATCCCAAGGGACATTATTGAAAGTTCCCTTATCCGCCCCTTCGGCTTTGTCCTGATAGAGGAATCCTCTGTCCGCATAATGGCCGCCAGGCACGTCCAGGATCTTCGGGTCATGCGACTGATATGCGGAGCTAAGCTTCTTCTTAGCCGTCTCTTTGGCCTGCATCAGGTTATTCTTATAGTAACTCCAGGGAAAGAGCGTTCCCCTGAATTCCAGTTCCATGATCTTATTTACAAAGTATTCTGCCTTATTTAGCGACCATGGGAACTCCTTATAAAAGAAAATGGACGTAGAGCCAAGTCTCTGGTCCAGAATCCAGTAAGATGGATCCAGTTCATAGATGATTTTCTCCGGCTTATGCTTTCTGCAGGCTTCCTTCATCAGATAATAAGTATCCACCGGATACTCGTCTGCCATGCACAGGTTGAAACTCTTCTTTCCTGTCACCTCGTCGACTTTCCCGGGGCTGATCCCATACTGTCCATGGGAGGTGCCGATGAATAGATAATCAAAAGGCCCTTCCTCTTTCACTTTGTGCAGATTCATCCACACCACGTTAGGCGGCATGGTAATCCAGTTCAGGCATCCGGACAGTACCGCGCAGATAGCCAGGAACAGGATGATCCTTATAATTTTACATCTTTTTTTACTTTTCATGTCTATTGTTCTGCCTCTATACAATTGATCTCGTCCGTACTTCGGCGTCTTCTTGCCACTTTGATGCCTTCGCTTTTTGAATAGAACAGGACCTGCGGCAGATCCCTGCTCAGGAACAGATACATGCCTTCCGTCACAGAATAGGCCCCCGTACGCTCAAATACCAGTATATCTCCAATCTTCGCCTGCTGCAAGGGCAGATTCTTCACAATCACGTCATTGACGGTACACAGCGAGCCGCATACGTTCCACTCCGTTACATCCTTTTGACTAAAATCCTCCTGCTTAATGCCTTTTTGCTCTTTGTCCACAGATACTTCTTCATATCTGCCCTCTTCCTCGTGATACTGGCGATAATGAGGACGCTTCATTGCCATAGCCTGTCCAAAATAGGTCAGGTGATGGATGCCTCCATCCACGATACAGTACTTCTGTCCCATATTTTCCTTCTGATCCACGATGGCGGTCAGGTAGCAGCCGCAATAAGCAGCCAGATACCGGCCCATTTCCAAAGTAATCTTTCCCTGGAATCGAAGTTCTGAAAGAAATCCTGCAAACTCCTTCAGCATGGCTTCATCATCAGCCTCTTCGTCTGTAGAAAAATACGGCACATAGAATCCGGGACCATACTCCAATTCTTCTGCTTCGTATCCATAGGATTCTTTCAGCATTGTTATCAATTCATCCAGATGCTCCAGTTCCTTCTTAATTTTTGCCAGTTTCTTTTTCTGGGTTCCGGAATAATGCTGCAAGCCTATGATATTTACATGGGAATACTCGTTTCGCCGCTCTATGATCCGACAGATCTCTGCCTCATCCATCCCGAACTGGTTGCCGCTGGTCACGCGGATCAGGGCCCGGATACGGATGCCTTCCTTGCAGGCGCATTGTTCCAGAAGTTCCAGATGACTGGCAGACTCTATGGTATAGGTTCCCTTATCCCTATAATTACACATAACATGGGCAATGTCCTTCTCCTCCTTATATACGCCGGAGAGCACGATCCGTTCCATAGGAATCTGGCAAGTCTCGCATATGCCAAACTCCCCCGGAGAGCAGACTTCATATTTGTCAACCACGTCCTTTAAAGGCTTTACCAGAAACGGATTGGCCTTCATGGCATAGCAGAGGCTTGCCTTTCCTCCAAGAATTTCCCGGATCATGGCGATTCTTTTTTTCAACTCATCGATATGGAATACATAGGACGGCGTCTCATATTTTCCGGCAATCTGCCTTAATATATCTCTATCCATGCAATCCCTCCTTATACTGCGTTTTCAGCCCTTTACGGTCGATCTTCCCATTATTTGTAATCGGAAGCCGATCCATCTTTATGAATACATTCGGCACCATGAATGCCGGCAAAGCTGTCCCCAGGCTTTTGACAATCTGGCGCTTTTCCAGTTCTCCTTCATAGAATGCCACGATTTTGTTCTTCTCTTCATCATAGATGCAGCACCCGCGCCTCATTCCTTCCACCCGCTCCAAGGCAGTCTCGATCTCTCCCAGTTCGATCCTGTGGCCCATGTGCTTAATCTGGTAGTCTTTCCTGGATGCAAAATACAGATACCCGTCTTCCCCATAGTAGCCCAGATCTCCCGTCCGGTAGATTGGCTCCAGATACTGCCCATTCAGAGGATTCTGCATAAACGCAGCCTTCGTCTGCCTGGGATCATTATAGTACCCCAGCGAGAGCGCCGTGCCGGATACGCAGATCTCCCCTTTCTTGGAAGGCTCTGTAACCAGACGGTCTTCCTCATCCAGAAGAAACACCTTCTCATTGGGAAACGGCTGGCCGATCGGCAGGTTCTCGCCTGGCTGAAACTCCCGGTCAATCTTATAATACGTACAGTTGCAGGTAATCTCCGTAGGACCGTAAACGTTGGCATACCTGGCATCCGGCAGGTACCGCCTCCACTCGTTCAGATGCTTTACGGGCATTACCTCGCCGGAGAAGATTACCTTGTCTACCTTGGAGGGCACCTTGTACTCGAACCCTTTCAGCGTCGTAATGATACACAGCGCGGAGACGGCCCAGATCAAGGTAGTCACTTCCCGTTCCACCAGATAGTCCAGCAGTTTCGTGGGAAACGAAAAGAGTTTCTTGGGAATGATCTGCATGGCAGCGCCTGTCTTTAGGGTGGAATAGATATCCTTTACCGATACGTCAAAATCAAATGGCGCCTGATTTCCGATCACATCTCTGTCGGTAATTCCAAAGATCTGCGTAAAATCTTCCATAAAGTCAATGACTGACCGGTGGCTTACCACCACGCCTTTTGGAATGCCTGTAGAACCGGAAGTGAAGTTGGCATAAAGCGGGTCGATGTCAAGCCTCTGGCTTCTGATTTGCTCCAAAAGTACGGGGGCTTCTTGCGTCTTTAATGCCTCTTCTATATCTATGACCACTCCTTCAAAGCCCAAGCCATCCAACTGCTTTTTATACTTTAAATCAGCCACCAATACCCTGGCCTTTAGTGTGTCCAGGATCTGCCTCAGCCGTTGGGACGGCAGTTTCGGATCCAGGAGCACATAAAAACAGCCACCATATACCGCGCCCATAAAGGAATAGATCGCATTTACGCTCTTCTCCATCAATACGGGAACCGGCATCCTGGGGCTTACCTTCTGTGCAAGACAGGTTCCCACGGCCCTTGCCCTCATCTTAAGTTCCGCATAGGTGCAAGATGCCCCTTCATCCGCAAAAGCTGTCTTGTCAGGATACCTGCTTTCAGATCGTTCCAGATACTCTAATATATTTCGAATCATATTTTCCCCCTGATTATATAACATTCTTGATATGCTATCTAGTTTATACGATACTGGAGAAAATGTCTATTACATCCATAAAATCTTAATAATTATCCGGCGGAAAAGGCCTTATTCATTGGCCTTTTTCCTATAACTTCTGTAATTATAGAGTTCCAGTTTTTCTTTCAGTTCCCTGCCCAAACGCTGCGCGTAAGTACAGAATATGTTTTCTTCAAAATAAAGAATCCGGTTTCTGGTATCTACTTTCCGGACCAGATCCAGATTCGCCAGCGTAGATGATTTTGTCTGAAAAAAATAGGGCGCGACCTTCTCATACAAAGGCTTTACATCCGCATGGATCTTGCCTGTGCCTTCTTTATGGACGACCTTGCAATAGTGGGAGGATTTAATGGTTTCAAAATAGTAGATATCTTTCAGCGATACTTTCATCCATAAATAATCCTCGCTCATAATATACATGTGCTTGTACTCTTCCGTTGCTGCTCACTCCTTTAGCTGCCCTACACTAAGAAACCTTATTAGTATACCATATATAAAATACTATACATCTCCCTAAAACAGGTCGACTTTTCATATTATGTAAAATTTTGTCGCATTTTGTAGTATGAAAACATCATAATAGGCGGCCTATGCATATGCACAGGCCGCCTTCCGACAGTCTTCCCTATTCGCCCAATCCGCTCTCAATGGCTTCCACCATTGCCTTTAACGCCGCTTCTTCATCTTCCCCTTCACATACCAGTTCGATCTCGTCGCCCTTTTTGATACAGGCGCCAAGCACGCTTAGAACGCTCTTCGCGTTTGCAGCCGTATTGTCATACTCGAACGTCACCTTGCATTTAAAACTGCTGGCTATATTGCAAAATATTCCAGCAGGCCTAAGATGTAGTCCGGTGGGGTTAATAATTGTAACTTTCTGCCTAACCATAATCTCCTCCGTTTATCCTTCTTGCTATACTATTCACCAGCAGGAGCATTGGAATCCGCTTCTTCCAAAACCACCTCTACGCTGACTTCATTTACCAGGGAGCACCCATCCGGAAGTTCCACGGTTACCGGTACCCGATAAGTCCCAGGCGTCGTATAATCCTTCAAGTCTATGCTCACCTTCTTTGCTATGGAGAACACATCCAGAACCGCGCTGGGACCTTTGATCTGTATCTCCAGATCTACTGTGCTGTCATAACTTATCTGCAGCTCATCGGCAAGGTTGTTGACCATGATGGAACTGGTCGAGACTTCAAATATCCTCGCTCCCGGCTGCTCGATCGAAATGGATACCACCACATTGCTGGCATTCTCATCTGCCAGGGTGACTCCTTCTGGCAGATAGGATGAGATATCTACCGTCTTTTCCGTCCTCTGGGTCAGTTCGGATACCTTAAGCGCCTCCGCCGGGACATCAATCTCGGTCAGTCCCGCCAGATCCTTCTTCTCCCCGGATACCCGGACTTCCTGAGGCTCAACGGTAATTCCGCTTACTTTATAGCCTTCCGCTGCAGTTACCTGGGAAGTATCCAGTTTAACAGGTATGCTCTTGATCTGATAAAGAGTTACTTCTACGCTGACGCCATCCTTGCCCAGATTATTCGCCAGCAGCGTCTGGTCAATCACATTATTATTCGCGTCATACAGTACAAGTTTTGCCTCAAGGGTCGAATTCTCGGATAATCCTGAGACATCTACTTCAGCCACTACCTTATTGATGCTGTTGATCACCTTCTTAGGTCCTCTTAAGGTAACCTTCTCCGGATTCGCCGTCATCTCTCCTACCATATATCCTTCCCTCACCGTACCGGTGGTAGTCGGAGTGATAGGGAAATTATTCTTTGCCTCATCATCGATCTGTACTTGCAGATTCCGCGGCGTCGAGTAGGCCTTTTCATATTTGTAGCCCGGTATCGTCACTTCAATGGGAACCTGGGTTCCCAAAGTCAGTTCCTTCATATCTGCAACTGCCCTAATATCATCTGCCTTGATATTATTGAGAACAGAACGTTTGGCAGTTACGGTAACGCTTACTTCCTGGGTATTGTCTATAATCTGGTAGGTTCTGTTGTTGTCCGTTACAATCTCTTCATTCATTACCGTGACAGGAATGCCGGAAAAGGTCTTATCCGTCACCGGATTGTCGATATTAACCACGATAAGCCACATAAAAGCGGCAATCAGAAAGGCTAATATCTTAAGACCAAGATTATCCATTAGTCTTTTTTTCATGATTATGCCTTCCTTTCCATAATGCCGCTATTTTATTGACTTCCGTCTTTTTATCCTGAATGCTCGCTAATTTTTCCCTCAAATCTTTCTGGCTGATATTGCGCAACAACTGGCCTCCCTGTGCCACGGACACTTTGCCCGTCTCCTCCGACGCCACGATTACCAGCGCGTCGCTTACCTCGCTCATTCCCACTGCAGCCCGGTGCCTGGTGCCCAGGTCCTTGCTGATGCCCATGTTATCCGACAACGGCAGATAGCAGGTAGCCGATACGATCCGGTCTCCCCGGATAATGATTGCTCCATCATGCAGCGGCGTATTGTGCTCAAATATATTGATCAGAACCTGGCTGGAAACAAGACAGTCCATCTGGATTCCTGTACTTTCATACTCTGTCAGCCGGATCGCCTGCTCAACGACGATCAGCGCGCCGGTCTTAGCCTTACCCATCACAAAGGCTGCTTCTACGATACTCTCTCTTGTCTCCTCGCTGAAACGCACCTTCTCCCTGTTAGTCTCAAAAGGCACCACGGAACTGAGAAACTTCTTTTCACCAAGTTTCTCCAGGGCCCTCCTTAGTTCCGGCTGGAATACCACGATTGCTGCCGTCGCCATAACCGTTACGGCATTCTTGGCAAGATACAATATGGTATGCATCTTGAATATGGCGGCTAAAAGAATGAATGCAGCAAGCACGATGATTCCCTTGAGAAGCATCCACGCCTTCGTGTTTTTAATCCAGACCATGATCTGATATATCAGGAAGGTAAGGATCAATACTTCAATCACATCGGTCAGGTGAATCTCCGGGAAATAAAACCCTGTGACATATTTTCCCGCAAATCTGGTGATCTGCTGTTCCATTCTTTCACCTCCTTCTTTCTATGCTTCTAATCTTTTAAATCCAGGTCTTTTCGAAGACTCTGGGTCAGAAGCATCTTATCTACTTCCCTCATATCATGCTTCTTTGCTGACGGTCCCTTCTTTGCGGAAGGCCTCCTTGGCGCTTTCGCTTTCTTCTGGGACGGCGCTGCTGCATTCCTGCCCTGCCCTTTCCCTGATTTTCTGCGCACCTCTTCGGTATTGATGATCTCAGTCTCCTGCCTTTCATTGATTCTCTTCACCGTCTTCTCCGGCGTGGAGATGGAGACCTTAGGGATTGCTTTTACATAATAATAATATTCATCATCCTCGAACTGGAGATTCTCGCTTCTTGCATAATCCACCGTAAAGAAGAACAATTCCAGCACAAGCCCGATCCCAACGGCCGCAATACTTCCTCCGATCAAGGCTCCATAGGAAGTATGTACGCCAAGCGCGATGTCGCCGACCGCGATTACGATGATGCTGGCTATTGCCCCCGCGATGATGGCAATCTTCCAGGCATGATCCATTGACTGTCTGCGTAAAGTATATACCACAAAGAAGCAGATGATGAATGCCACGATGATAACCCACATCTCTTTATTCTGGAAAACCTGCTTGGCATAATTGGCAACCTGGGTCAGCATTCCTTTTGCGCCTGCCCCCTCAATGGCAGCAGCCGACTTCTTCACATACTCCATCATATAGAATACGATCGTTCCACATGCAATGGCAACCAGGCTGACCGGAGCTGCCACCAGACCGCACGCAATGGGAATGACGTATGGAATCTTCAGCACAAAAGCCAGTGGCGTCAGCAGCACAATCAGGGCCATCTTCGGCGTCAGCCTTAAATAGAAGATATACATGATCAAAAATACGATTGCCGTAACCGCCAAGGTTCCTAAGGATACGGCAAACATATGGGCCAGTATCAGAACCGTTGCCATTACGACGGTAACCATCAGCGGCAGGAAGGTACAGATGACTGCCAGGGCAAGGGATGCAACCGGCGATGCCGCGGCCTTCATAAAACCTACATTATGGTTAATTACTGAAAATGTTACTACAGCCAGGATAAACTGGAGCGCCTTATCGAATATCTTGGAATTTCTCCCATATATCTCCTGCAGGCGTCCACGAAGCACATAAATACTATCCATCTATCTATTCTCCTTTTCATACATCTTTAGCAGTCTTGTCAGATCATGGTTATACTTCTTCACCCTTTGTCTGGCATCCCTGTGCTTTTGATTATAGATATGGCTGGATATCACGGTATACAGAACCACCAGGAATACATAGCCAGCCAGAATAATCACCGCGAGCATTACGACAAGCCCGTTTGACATCTTCGAAAGCAACTGCTCCATTCCTGCCAGCATAGCCAGCCCTACCACGCACGCATAGCCAAACGTCACCCAGAGGAAAGAGCATATGCCATGCATGCTTGCGTAATCTTTTCTGTAATATGCGCTGACCTTGAAATCTTCCTTTCCCTGCGTCTGTTCATAGAAAGCAAGACGGGTCATAAGCTTCACTTTTTTTTCGTCTAACATAATCCACCTCAAAATGTTGTCACTGTCATTTAAACATCATTTTCAGTATAACAAATATTAGTACCCTTGTCCAATACTTATAGTCAAAAAATAGACTTTTTCAACCCCCGCCCTCTTCAAAATATCTGCCGCCGCATCCATAGTATTTCCAGTGGTATAGATATCGTCAACCAGCAGTACGGTTGGCACCGGAACAAACCCGCGTCCCAGTGCGAAGGCCTTCCTTAAGTTTGCTTTTCTCTCCCTATGGCCCAGCGTCTTCTGCGGGCTTGTAGGTATCCTCCGGCAAAGACTGGTTGCGTCTACCGGCATCCCCATCCTCCTGCCAAGTTCGCAGGCAACGATCTGTGCCTGATTGTAGCCTCTTTTTCTTTTTCGAGTACTGTGCAGTGGAATCGGAATGATCAGGTCCGGATCCCATCTTCTGATGGATAGAGCGAATTGCTCCGCCATTTCCCTGGCATACCAGATTCCAAAATTTCTCTGATTGTGATACTTGAACTGATAGATAGACGTGCTGACCGGCTTTCCATGAAGCCAGAGCGCAAGACCGCTGTCATAATGATGATGTGTATGCGAGCAGTCATGACAATATTCCTTCTCCATACGGGCAATCGGCTTGCCGCATCTTTTGCATCTTGGCTCTTGGATCTTCAGTTTTTCCAGTTCTTTCCGGCAGACACCGCAGATTCCCCGGCTGCTTGCCTTGCCACAGAATGGGCATATTTCAGGCCAGAGCCAGCGGAGGGCAGTTTCATAGATTTTTCGTAAGATTGTCATTGTAATTCTTGGATTCGCTGTGCAAGGCTGGTATTGCGGTCCTGCTCATTGGTATTGCGTATCATCTCCTGGAATACCGAATCGCTTCCCACCAGAGTCACGCACTGCCTTGCTCTTGTAACAGCCGTATACAGAAGATTCCTGTGGTACAGCTGCCTAGGTCCCTGCAGAAGTGGTATGACCACCGCAGGATATTCACTCCCCTGTGATTTATGTATGGTAATGGCATATGCCAGTTCCAGCTCATCCAGTAAAGCATAGGGATACTTTACCATTCTTTTTTCATCATATTCCACAATCACCGTCTCTTCATAGGTATTGATCTCCCGGATGATTCCCATATCCCCGTTAAAGATTCCCATGCCTTTGTCAATGGTCATGCCATATTTGGTGGCTACTTCCCATTCCAGCTGGTAATTGTTCTTAATCTGCATGACCTTATCCCCTTCTCTGAACAGGCGGTCTCCATATTCTTTTTCTGTCTTCCCCGCCTCCGCTGGATTGAGATACTCCTGCAGGATACGGTTCATCCGCTCCACTCCCAGCAGGCCTTTGCGCATTGGGGTCAGCACCTGGATATCGTATGGCTGGGCATTGACATACTTGGGCAGTTTCTTCTGAATTAGAGTGATAACCACGCTGATGATGACATTGGCATCCTGCCGCTTCAGGAAAAAGAAATCCCTGCTCTTATTATCCAGCACGACTTCTTCCCCACGGTTGATCTTATGGGCATTCACCACGATGTCGCTTTCTCCTGCCTGGCGAAAGATCTTGGTCAGCATCACCACCGGAAAGCATTGAGAATCAATAATGTCTTTCAGCACGCTTCCCGGCCCCACGCTTGGAAGCTGGTTCCTGTCCCCCACCAGAATCAGCCGCGTTCCCGGGGCGATGGCTCCCAGCAGGGCATGCATAAGCGGAAGATCCACCATGGACATCTCGTCGATAATGATCACATCCGCTTCCAGCGGATTCTCTTCATTGCGCCCGAATCCATTGACCGTCTCATCTTCTGGATTTCCGCTGACTTCCAGAAGACGGTGGATGGTCTGGGACTCATATCCGGTGGCCTCGGTCATCCGCTTGGCTGCCCGGCCCGTGGGAGCCGCAAGACGGATATCCAGCCCCTCGCTCTCAAAAAAATGTATCATGGCATTGATGGTTGTAGTCTTTCCCGTTCCCGGGCCTCCAGTAAGTACCACGATGCCTCTTCTGGCAGCCTCCATTACCGCTGTGCGCTGCATGTCGTCCAGGTATAGGCCGGTGTTCTCTTCAATAGCCTGAAGCCTTTTCATCATGCTGGCCTCCGCCACTTCGCAGGCGACATCCAGATCATGGAGCATCTTCGCCACATTCATTTCCATATAATAATAGTGAGAAGCATAGACTCTCATGCCTTCTTTGGATTCCTGCATCACAATCTTTTTCTCGATGGCCAGATCCATCAGATACTTCTCGATATCCTTTATTTCCACTTCCAGAAGCTGGCTGGCGCGGTAGGTCAGCGCTTCTTTTCTCAGATATACATGACCTTCGTTCACACTCTGTAAAAGGGTATAGAAAATACCGCTGCGGATGCGATAGTCGGAATCGGTATGGATTCCGACCTTGGATGCAATCTCATCAGCGGTTTTAAACCCCACGCCAGGCACATGGTCGGCTATCTGGTAAGGATTCTGTTCTATGACACGGTACACGCTCCGCCCGTAATGCTGGTATATCCTTGCTGCCAGAGTCGTCGATATTCCGTATTTCTGCAAATAGATCATTGCCTGGCGCATGTCCTTCTTTTCTTCTACTTGAGTGGCAATCTCCCGGGCCTTGCGCTCGCTGATTCCTTTGATCTCAGCCAGGCGTTCCGGCTCTTCCTCGATGATGCGGAAAGTATCCTGCTTAAACTTTTTTACAATCCTTCCAGCCAGGGCTGCGCCAATCCCTTTCACCGCTCCGGATCCCAGGTACCGCTCAATGGAAACCAAGTCCTCCGGCTCGCAGACTTCGGATGCCTCTGCCTTAAACTGCAGTCCGTACAGTTTATGGGTCGTATACTCTCCCTGTAATTTTAAGAGTTCGCCTTCCTCAATATAGTGGAAGTTTCCGACGCAGGTCATCTCGCCGTCATCATTATTCAAATTAAATACCGTATACCCATTATCTTCATTACGGTATACGATGTGTTCTACATATCCTTTTATACTATCCATTAAAAATCTTTTCGCCCACCCATGAATTCTACAAACTGGCCGGTTCCGATGGCTACCACCTTCATCGGATCTTCGGCAGTCATTGTATTGATTCCGGTCTTCTCTTCGATTAGTTCTTCCAGACCTCTTAACATCGCTCCTCCGCCGGTCAGCATGATTCCACGGTCAAGGATATCGGCAGACAGTTCCGGCGGCGTCCGCTCCAGCACGCTGATCACAGCTTCCACGATCTGTCCCGTGGTCTCCCTAAGCGCTTCTTCCGTCTCGGATGAAGTAACTGTAACGGTCTTTGGAAGTCCCGTGACCAGATTCCTGCCTCTTACTTCCATGGCTTCATCCTCGATCAGGGGATAGGTCGTGCCGATCTTAATCTTGATATCTTCAGCCGTACGCTCTCCAATCAGAAGATTATGCTTCTTACGCATATAGCGCACGATGGCCTCGTCAAAATCATCCCCCGCCAGCTTGATGGAAGTATTTACCACCGTTCCTCCAAGGGAAATGACTGCGATATCGGAAGTTCCTCCGCCAACGTCAACGATCATATTTCCACAGGGCTTAGAGATGTCGATTCCCGCACCGATCGCGGCAGCCACCGGCTCCTCGATCAGATTGACTTCCCTGGCTCCGGCTGCATAGGTCGCCTCTTCCACCGCTTTCTTCTCCACTTCCGTCACGCCGCTTGGCACACAGATGCTGATCCGCGGCTTCTTGAATGTACGCTTGCCCATGGCTTTCTGCACAAAGTACTTTATCATTTTCTCCGTAACCGTATAATCTGAGATCACGCCCTGGCGCAGCGGCCGGATGGCCACGATGTTGCCCGGCGTCCTTCCAAGCATCAGGCGTGCTTCCTCGCCGATTGCCTTAATTGCATTGGTATCCCTGTCAAATGCTACCACGGACGGCTCTTTTAAGATCACGCCCTTGCCCTTGACATATACCAGAACGCTGGCGGTACCCAAATCAATTCCAATATCTATTGACATCCTTATTCCCCTTTCATTATGCTATCTATTTGATTATCATTTGTTTCTCCAATTAAACGCATCTTATGTGCACGTTTCATTATAATCAAATTTCCGAAAAATGGAAACCCCCTTTTTCCTTAATTCTTTGTGAACCGCCTTTATCGCCGCAGCATAGCGTCGATATATTTTCCTGTATAGGATGCAGGATTTGCAGCCACTTCTTCTGGTGTTCCCTGGGCAATAACGGTGCCTCCCTTATCTCCGCCTTCCGGACCGATGTCGATGATATAGTCCGCGGTCTTAATTACATCCAGATTGTGCTCGATGACGATGACTGTGTTGCCGTCGGAAGACAGCCTGCGCAGAATCTCCGTCAATTTATGCACATCTGCAAAATGCAGTCCTGTCGTAGGTTCATCCAGGATGTATATAGTCTTTCCCGTGCTTCTCTTGCTCAACTCTGTTGCCAGCTTGATCCGCTGCGCCTCCCCTCCCGACAGGGTTGTGGACGGCTGCCCCAGGCGGATGTATGACAGCCCCACATCATTGAGCGTCTCCATCTTCCTGCGAATGCTGGGAACATTCTCAAAGAAATGGAGCGCTTCCTCCACCGTCATATTTAGCACGTCATAGATGCTTTTTCCTTTATACTTGACCTCCAGCGTCTCCCTGTTATAACGCTTGCCTTTGCAGACTTCGCAAGGGACATAGACATCCGGCAGGAAATGCATCTCGATCTTCAGAATCCCGTCTCCGCTGCAGGCTTCGCACCTGCCGCCTTTGACATTAAAGCTGAAGCGTCCCTTCTTATAGCCTCTCGCCTTGGCATCTGCCGTAGCGGCGAACAGGTCCCGAATCAAGTCAAATACCCCGGTATACGTGGCCGGATTCGAGCGGGGCGTGCGCCCGATGGGAGACTGGTCGATGTCAATGACTTTATCCAGCTGCTCGATTCCTTTGATATCCTTGTGCTTGCCAGGAATGGTCCTGGCCCTGTTCAGTTCTTTTGCCAGACGCTTGTACAGGATTTCGTTGACCAGCGAACTTTTCCCGGAGCCGGAAACGCCTGTCACGCAAGTCATCACTCCCAGCGGGAACTGCACATCTATATTCTTCAGATTGTTCTGCCTGGCTCCGATCACCTTCAGCCATCCGGTAGGTTTTGCCCGCTCCTTGGGCACCGGTATCTGAATTCTCCCACTTAGGTATGCGCCAGTTATGGAATTCTTATTCGCCATAATCTCTTCTGCATTCCCTTGGGCGACGACTTCTCCTCCGTGTTCTCCGGCTCCTGGTCCGATATCCACAATATAATCGGCTTCGCGCATAGTGTCCTCGTCGTGTTCCACGACTACCACCGTATTGCCCAGATCCCTCAGATGCTTCAATGTTCCCAGCAGCTTGTCATTATCCCTCTGGTGCAGGCCGATGCTTGGCTCATCCAGAATATATGCCACTCCCACCAGGCCGGAGCCGATCTGGGTAGCGAGACGGATCCTCTGCGCTTCTCCGCCCGACAGGCTTCCGGTTGCCCGTGACAGCGTCAGATAGTTCAGGCCCACATCCATCAGGAATTGGATCCTCGCATTAATCTCCTTCAGTATCTGCCCTCCGATCATCATCTGATGCTTGTTCAGCTTCAGGCGGTTCAGGAACTTCTGGAGACGCTCGATCGAAAGCGCCGTAACCTCCGCAATATTCTTCCCGCCCACCGTAACTGCCAGCGCTCCCGGCTTCAGCCTCTGGCCGCCGCACTCATGGCAGGGCGTGATACGCATGAATTCTTCGTATTCTGTCTTGGACGTCACGGAAGACGTCTCCCGGTATCTGCGCTCCACATTACGGATTAAGCCTTCAAAGGCAACGTCATAGACGCCTTCTCCCCGCTGGCCCCGGTAATGCACCTTCACTTCCTTGCCGCCGGTTCCGTTGATGATAATGTCATGAATTTTCTTCGGATACTTTTTAAAAGGAGTGTCCAGAGAGAACTTATACTCTTTGCTGAGCGCGTCCAGGATTGCATAGGTAAAACTCTTCTTATCCGTGCAGGACTGCCATCCCATGACGGTGATAGCGCCCTCGCTGATGCTCAGATTCTTATCCGGGATGATCAAGTCCTCATCAAACTCCATCTTATAGCCCAGTCCGAAACATTCTGGGCAGGCGCCAAAGGGATTGTTAAAAGAGAAACTTCTCGGCTCGATCTCATCAATGCTGATCCCGCAGTCCGGGCAGGCAAAACTCTGGCTGAAGTTAATCGGCTCCCCGCCAATGACATCCACAATCAATAGCCCTTCTGCCAAGGCCAGCACATCCTCGATGGAATCCGTCAGCCTCTGCTCAATGCCCTCCTTAACCACCAGACGGTCTACGATGATCTCTATGTTATGCTTGATATTTTTATCCAGCGCGATCTCTTCTGATAATTCGTACAAGTTCCCATCCACCCGCACACGGACATAACCGCTCTTTTTAGCCCGTTCAAACAACTTTGCATGGGTTCCCTTCCTTCCCCGCACTACCGGGGCAAGGAGCTGGATCTTCGTCTTCTCTGGAAGTTCCATGATCTGATCCACCATCTGGTCCACCGTCTGTTTCTTGATCTCTTTCCCACACTGCGGACAGTGAGGAATTCCGATTCTTGCATAGAGCAGCCGGAAATAGTCATAGATCTCCGTCACCGTCCCTACCGTGGAGCGGGGATTCCGGTTGGTGGACTTCTGGTCAATAGATATGGCCGGTGAAAGTCCCTCGATGCTCTCCACGTCCGGCTTCTCCATCTGTCCCAGGAACTGTCTTGCATAGGATGACAAGGACTCCATGTACCTTCTCTGCCCCTCCGCATAGATCGTATCAAAGGCCAGGGAGGACTTGCCTGAACCGCTTAGGCCCGTCAATACCACTAATTCATTTCTGGGGATATCCAGATCAATATTCTTCAGGTTGTGTTCGTTGGCTCCCCTGATCTTAATAAACTGTCTATTTGAATTCTTTTCGGTCATTACTTTATCCTTTCAATAGTTTCTTCAATTCTACTAATTTATCACGCAATTCTGCAGCTGCCTCGAAGTTCAATTCCGCGGCTGCCTTCTTCATCTGTTTCGTCAGTTCTTTTGTCAGTTTCTCCAGTTCCTTCTCGCTCATGGATTCCGGATCCTTCTCCAGACGCAGTTCTTCAGCTGCCACCTTCTTAGATACGGCGATCAGGTCACGGACACTCTTTTGTATGGTCTGCGGCGTGATTCCATGGGCTTCATTATATTCCATCTGTACCTTCCTGCGCCGCTCGGTCTCATCTAAAGCAAGCCGCATGGAATCTGTGATCGTGTCTGCATACATGATGACATGGCCCTCGGCATTACGCGCCGCTCGGCCAATCGTCTGTATCAGAGATGTCTCAGAACGCAGGAACCCTTCTTTGTCCGCATCCAGGATTGCTACCAAAGTAATCTCTGGAATATCCAGTCCCTCTCTTAAAAGGTTGATACCTACCAGCACGTCGAACACGTCCAGGCGCATATCCCGTACAATCTCGGTACGTTCAAGGGTATCAATATCCGAGTGAAGGTATCTGACCCGGATGCCCAGTTCCCTCATGTAATCTGTCAGATCTTCCGCCATCCGCTTTGTCAAAGTGGTAATCAATATCTTATTCTTCTTCGCGATTTCCTTATTCACTTCTCCAACAAGGTCATCAATCTGGCCTTCCACCGGACGAACCTCTACTTCCGGATCAAGCAGGCCGGTTGGACGGATGACTTGTTCCGCCCGCAGCAGTTCGTGCTGTTCTTCATAGGGACCCGGAGTCGCGGATACGAACATGACCTGATCAATCTTGCTCTCGAATTCCTCAAAACTTAACGGCCGGTTATCCTTGGCAGATGGCAGACGGAATCCATATTCCACCAGCGTGGACTTTCTGGACTGATCCCCATGATACATGCCGCCAATCTGGGGCACCGTCTTATGGGACTCGTCAATCATCATAATAAAGTCATCCGGGAAATAATCGATCAAAGTATGCGGCGGCTGTCCTGGCTCCAGGCCGGTCAGATGCCGGGAATAGTTTTCGATTCCAGAACAGAAGCCAGTCTCCCGCATCATCTCAATGTCAAAATTGGTACGCTCGGAGATTCTCTGGGCCTCCAGAAGTTTCCCCTCGCTCTTAAAGTAGTGGATCTGATCCTCCAATTCCTCCTCAATACCACGGATCGCCCGCTCCATGCTCTCTTTTGACACCACATAATGGGATGCCGGGAAGATGGCCACATGGTTCAGCTCGTTCTTAATCTCCCCTGTCAGCACGTCCACCTCCGTGATCCGGTCCACCTCGTCCCCAAAGAACTCGATCCGGTAGGCCATCCCTTCTGTAAGCGCAGGGATGATTTCCAACACATCGCCCCGCACCCGGAAGGTTCCTCTTTTAAAGTCCATCTCATTGCGTTCGTACTGAATCTCGATCAATTTATGGATGACCTCGTCCCGGTCCTTTTCCATGCCAGGGCGAAGGGAGATGACCATATTCTGGTAATCGATTGGAGAGCCGAGTCCATAGATGCAGGACACGCTGGCCACGATAATGACATCCCTGCGCTCAGACAGCGCCGCCGTAGCGGAATGGCGGAGCTTGTCTATCTCGTCATTGATGGAAGAATCTTTAGCTATATAGGTATCGGAAGACGGTACATAGGCCTCCGGCTGGTAATAATCATAGTAACTAACGAAATATTCCACTGAATTCGATGGAAAGAACTCCTTAAACTCGCCATAAAGCTGTGCTGCCAAGGTTTTATTGTGTGCGATGATCAGTGTCGGCTTGTTTAATTGTGCGATGATATTCGCCATTGTAAACGTCTTCCCGGAGCCTGTAACCCCTAGTAAAGTCTGGCATTGGTTGCCTTCCCTGAAACCTTTTACGAGCTGTTCGATTGCCTGTGGCTGGTCGCCGGTAGGCTTATAGGGGGACTCTAATTTAAAGATTTTTTCTTCACTCATATCTGCTTCTCCCTTTATTATTTTTGAATACTTGATTAGTGATTACACGAATTTTTCGTGTAATCAGGATATTATTTTTCTTATATAAATCGTAAAACACGAATTTTGTTGTTTTTCGGTATCAATTTTATTACTTTCCAAAGAACAAACGTTCTTATTTCATTCTATATGATGTACTATTTAGTGTCAACTTTTCTTTTTAGTAATTTCTTGTATTGCCTTGTCAGGGTTTTTATTGTACGAAAACAGAAGGCAAAGCAATGGATATTTCAAGAAAATTCTATTATGCTTTTACGTTTTTCATTAACCCCGCGCATAAATATACAAAATGTGTAATATTTACAACATTCCCATGATTGCTTTACCTTTGTCAGTTTCCTATCTATTATATCACTTTTCCATTCACCTTACTAATTTAACGTTTGATTTCCTTTTTTCGTCTGAAACGATTTGTTTAGCATCTTCCCTTTACTCTGTCTTCTGTAGCAGTAAGTCTGAATATCTTTCATAAGTCTCTTCTACAGATCCGTATCCCATAAGTGCTGTCAGCATCGAAAATGAAACCTGCTCTGACTTTAACATCCTTTCCGCATACATATCCCTTAAGTCCTGCGTCGTCACAGTAGAAATGTCTGCTTTTTTGCAGATTCTTTTCAATGCGGCATTCATAGAGGACAAACTTCTGTATCCTCCATTGTTTTGGCAAGATACTAAATCATTGTCTTTATAATCATTCCCAAATAAAACCTTTTCCCCCTCATTCCGAATTTTTCGTTTTTCCAACTCTTCTATGATAATTGACGGAACCTTTAATATCCTTTTTGCACTTTCTGTTTCAACCTCTTTTTCGACCGGAATACAGGTGTACTTTCCATTTTCTTTCTTGACATATTCTGCCACCACCTGCCGGCTAATAGTTACTGTCCGTTCTTCGATATTAAAATCCTTAAATTTTAACGCATAGATTTCTCCCCTTTTCAACCCACAAAACATACTTAAAAGCACTTCTAAATACCACGCACTATACTTTACATATTTTATAAACATCACTTTCTCCTGTTCATTCAAAATATAAAGTTCCACCTTTTTCCTCTTGGGTCTTTTACAATCTTTTAACGGGTTGTATTCTATCAGACTATCTGAAAACGCATCTGCTAATGCCATACTAAATAGTTCATACAATTTCAGCCCATAGGATTCTGTTCTGGCTGATACTTTATGGATAACTGTCTCAAGATAAATCTGTTTTTTGCAAGCACTTTTTGGAGAAAAATGCAAAATATTTTTGGAGAATGTTGCATCTCCAAATTGGAGAAAGTTGCAAGGCCTCGGCTGGCAGCTATTCTGCCAGCTACATAGCCATTGCAGACCATATTTAGTTGTTATAGCGTGAGATATGGAAACGGAAGTTCCGAGTTTTCATCTTCATGTGCATGTTCCCTGAAATAGCGGAACTCCTCATCCAGCTCTTTATAATGGATAAAATCATTTAGATATCTCAGATCTTCTTCTGCGCATCGGTGATCTTCTATGAGATCAAGAAGATAATCATTCATCTCCTCATAGCGTTCCTGAAGGTTTTGATATTTTTTCTGTTCTTTGATAACTTTTTTATTTTTAGCCATTGTTACCTGCCTCCTGACTGCTGATTCTTGAAAGAGTTGCATTGATGCTTGATTCACGTAACCGATTATTGATCCCCGGGAACAGAATCAGTTCCACATGGTGGGTGAGCCTGCCAATCAGTGCTGTTGTCATCCGTTGGTCATAAAGAACGTTCACCCACTGTGAGAATTCAAGATTCGTGTTTAAAATCACCGATTTCTGCTCGTGTATCTCAGAAAGATAATCAAACAGAAGCTGTGAACCGGTGCGGTCATACGGAACATATCCGAATTCATCCAGAATCAGTATCCGGGCACTGTTAAGCTTCTTTTTCAGTGCAGTAAGCTTTCCGCTGCTCTGACTCTCGGAAAAGAGATTGATAAGTCCGGCAGTGCGGTAGAATCTTACCGGAATTTCCTGATTACATGCAGACATTCCAATCAGAATGGAAAGCATTGTTTTACCGGTTCCTGTTCCTCCATACATGATGACATTTTTTCCTGTATGATAAAACTCCAGGTCTAACAGGCTTTGGAAGCTGACGTCTTCCGGGAAATCTATCTCATCTGCCCTGAATTCCTCCACGCGGTATCTACGTGGGAAGCCGGCGGTATTGAGGAACTTGCTCTTCCTTTTTGCTGTACGGTATTCAATTTCGTTTGTCAGGAGGTTTAAAAGGTATTCCTGCGGTGTGTCTCCTTTCTGCTCGAAAGCCTGTCCTGCAAAGTTCGTGGACAGCTTGAGCTGTTTGCAGCATGCTGCAATGGATTTTTCTATATCAGCCATTTGAGACACCTCCCTTCTTAAGGGCGGCATCCAGCATTTTCAGATCATTTCTGAACGGAATGACCTTCTGCTGTGGCAGTAAAACTTTGTTTTCAAGCGGAGGCAGAAGCGGTACATCTGCATAGGTTCGCCTGTAAAGGCTCTGCAGACTGTCCGGATCTGTGGCATTCAGCCGGACTGCTTCGTCAACTGTTCTGACAGCACTAGCAAACCCGGTTCTTTCCGTAAGTTCTGCAAGCACCTTCAGGACACGTCCGCGTTCCTTGCTTTCGCAGTTATCCATGTATATCTGCATGGTTTGTGGCATCATGTCATATATGCCGCTGTTTCGAAGAGAACGGGGTTTCCTGGCGATATATGTAAGGTATGGCAGCCAGTCCATTCTTTCATGTTCATTGCCGTAAAGGCGCTTATGACGCACCACTTCGTGCATATCTTTGTCCATGACAATCACATCAGAGGATGTAATCTTGAGATTTACAATGGACTCACAGAAAGCCGGTGAAGCAGAATAACGGTGCTTTCCTGCGTCAAGAGTAAACTTTCCATATTTATCCGTTGTTGCCGTTGTGTAAAGTGCCGTATCAAACGGAACGGAAGGAAGCGGCAGTAAACGAGCCTTATCTTCTTCAAACAGTTTACTGATAAAGCGGTCATCATCGTCATCATAGTGCTCACGCTGCATATCGATTTCACAACGATCCAGAAGATGCTTGTTTTCTTTCACAAGATCATCAAAGCGGGGTACCGGTACAAGTTCGTTGCGGCGCAGGTAGCCAACCTTGTTTTCCACGTTTCCTTTTTCCCATCCGGATTCAGGATTCATAAAAACCGGCTTAATGCGGTAGTGTTCACAAAAGCGTTGAAACCGCTCTGTTACATTACGCCCGCCACCTTTGATGATTTCGGTAACAATGGTTCTGGTATTGTCAAACCAGATTTCCGTGGGAACACCACCGATGTGCTCAAATATGGCAACCAGTCCTTCCAGAAGACATTCCATGTTTTCGCCATAATTAAGCTGGAGGAAACCTCCGTTACTGTAGGGAAAACTGAGCACAAGGTACTTAGCCTCGTGATGAAGCCTGTCATTTTCATAAAAATCGGCTGTTCCAAAGTCTGACTGGGCTTCGCCGGGATGATGATTAAGAGGGATATAGCCATCGGTTCTTTTTAGCCGTAGTTCCTCTTTCTTCTGTTTGACGTATAAGGCAACAAGCCGATAACTGCAGCCGAAACCATCTGCTTCATCCTTGAGGCGTTTAAATACTCTTTTGGCTGTATGCCGTTGCTTTCTTGGTGCAAGCTTGTCTGCCTGCAGCCATTCATCAATCAAAGGTTTGAATGGGTCAAGCTTGGATTCGTGAACCTCTGATGATGCAGGTTTGGGAGATGGATTGTTAAAGTCCTCCATATCCACATATTTTTTGACCGTTTTCCAGTTAAGGCCGGTCTCAGATGCGATTTCAGAAATGTTCTTATCTTGCCGGTAGAACATATCTCTGATATGATGTATCTGATCCATTGTAGTTGACATTCTCCTTTCCTCCTTGTCTTTATTGTTTGGACTACAATAAAGATAAGGTTAATGGTTTTTGGATATACCTGCAATGGATCTTTTCATGGGAATGCTCATACTTGGTGGCTGCCACTCAAGCGCTACACCGTTCCTGAGCGCTTCTAGCGAATGCCTTGCAACTTTCTCCAATTTGGAGATGCAACATTCTCCAATTCCCGTTTGCAACTTTCGGTAATTCTATTTTACAATAAACAGATAAATCTCGTTGACAGCACACATCTTGATTTTTGGCATATATGGTAAGGCCTGCCCCAATACATATTGATATACCTTTTTGGTATTCGATTGAAAATAGTTTTGCTGCTGAAGCCATTTTTGCAAATAATATGTAAATTCTATACTTGCATCCTTTTTTCTCATCAGATTTCTTTTCTGTTCTTCAAATTCTTCAAGATATTTCATATAGCTTTTTTCAGCTTCCTCTTCTGTTTTAAACCCGCCTTTTTTACCATATCTCACAAGATACTCTTCATCATACCAACGCATTCTGTGATACCATGATCCTCTTTCAAAAAACGCAAATCCATTTTTGCTTTTCTGTGCCATAAGCCTCCTCCTTTTTTATAAAATTTCTTTGTTTTTAGGCATAGAAAAAGGACAGCCTTTTCGACTGTCCTCTATACCTGCATATATTATGTTGAAAGATTTCTTTGTTACACATAAATACTACTCTATCATTTTATAAAGTTTAAAAGCCTATGTCAAGACCAAATCTGGTGCATTTTTGATGCATTTCTGATTCATTTTTGTTTCATTTCTGCTTCATTTCTGATTCATTTCGTAAACGCAAAATAGCGAGTACCTTGACATTTTTAGGCGGCTGCTTTGCAGCCACCAGTATTTAAGCTTTACGGATTTCCGCTGGAAGTTTTTCTGACCATGGAAGAAGCTCTTCCATAAAGAAACAATTCCTGTCATCCATGTATTACCATAATCATAACCAGTGATTTCAGCAGCAACAAGTTTACCTATTTCATTCCAATCATGCATAGAGCGTCCGGCAGGAATATCAGCATTCTTTGAAAATCCTGCTCCTACAAAAGGAATCACTCTATTATTCACAAAATCATTTAACAACGGCTTTGGTATAGATGATAGATATTTATATTCCATAGACAATCCCTCTCTCATTTTCTTCCCTAGAATCCATTCAGTAGAATAAAAAGCAAACTTGTAAAAAGACTAATATTTATCATCAACATTAAAAATATTAACTCAACATACCTATATCTTCAATTTGAATGCAATTTAATATTGCTGGTGCTGCATCCCAACTCCCAGGGTACTTCATTCCACTATCAAATGTACATCTACTGATAACCGTCTTTAAGTCCTCTAAACTGTCCACACCAAACAACACCATCATCTTATCACAGTATCTTCGAGATTTCATTTTTTCCCATTCAATAGGCATGTTCTTAACATAAACATAACAAGTTGGAAACCAATACACTTTATGCCAGCTCTGTTCCTTTTCTGATAATTCATAAGCATTGCATACTTGATAAAGGAATAAATCCGCTTCAGCAATGGCTTCTCCTGTGTAAATTGGAAGTTTTTCTCTCTGATTACAAATAACATCACCCATAAGAGTATATTTATTTTTCATCTCTGTTTTTGGCTTATAATACTCCTCAATGACACAACTATGATGTCTAAAAGCTGTATAATTGTTTGGCTTAATAGATCCTCCAAATATGCTTGTTTCTAAAAAATATGTATATGTAAGCATTTCGTTTATTGCTGCATAATCTTTAATATGACGCATGAATGCAATAACACATATAAATAATTCCCATATATAGATTTTAAATATATCCAAGTCATTTTGAGAAACTGAATTCGCATTTGGCACAAATGCTTTGATACAAGTCAGCTGGTTATACATTGTTTCAAAACCCTCAGCTATTATCTCTGCATAATCTGTTTCTGTCTCTGCAATGGTTTCTACAAACTTTAAATAGAAATCTCTCACTGGCTTGGTATTTAAAAATATTTCGTATACTCGTTCTGGACTAGCATTCTTTTCAATATATCCCTTTAAAACTTCGATGTGTGTTATTTGGAATCGGGATATACAGCTTTTTCTTTTGTTATCTGTATTACTTCCATGGATTTGACGAATTAAATCCTTTAGTTGAAAAAAATCTGTTTTCTCTTCGTCAAGCCATTCAGGCATTTTTCCTAACTTCGGTTTTGTAAATTGCGGTTTTTCATAAATATTACGAAGAAGTTTCTCGTACTCTATCTCATATGTCTCCGGATCAGACAAATCAATATATATTCGTGTTTTTATATATGTAGGAACATATGCTTTCCCATCTTCGCTTTTTTCTGCTATAACAGGAATGAATTTTTCTTGTTTCGTATTTCCATAGATTTCACTGGAAATAATCACAGTTTCATCTCCTACTCCTCCAGTACGATCATTCGCCTTCTGTGCATATACTTTATCACAAACAATTAGAACTTTTGTTATCTCAGTATCATTAACACAACGTTCCATAAACGCATATTTATCCTGACCTTCTTTCAAATCCCACTTATCAAGGACAACATCAACCCCATGCGAAACCAGTCTCTGTGCCAATTCTAGCACTATCGCATCACTACTCCAAGAATATGATATAAATATCTTTGGTATCCTATCTTCTTTCAATGTATAGTTCCTCCTACTTACTTACTATTTTTATTTTATATCCATCCGACAGCACAAATGTCTGCTCATATATAAGAAAACACTATCTCTCTAAAGAATATCGGCTATAACAAGCAGTAGACGTAATATATATCTAGCTAAAACGGACTATTAAATTCCATTTTTCCACATCAAAATTTACTTTTTCAATTCAGCTTATTCTTTAACGGTTGATTTTCGTATTCTATTAAACAGAGCCGTTTGCACTTAAGTTCTCTTAAAAACCAAAATATTTTTTTCTTACTTTTGTATTTGCCATAACGCTCAGATACCTTTTCAACCGTAAACGGGCTATATTCTGTGTCACGTTTTTGCTGACCATATCCCAACTCCCTCTTGCGTATTCGATAATTTTCCCTTCCTCTTTATTTTCCTCGTAAAGCATTTTAAGCAGCACTACAGCAACCCTGTACTCTTTCTTTTCTGAATTTTGATAAAAATCATAAAACATTGTTTTGAAAGGATAAATACGCTTATAATAGCTACATATTTTTTCCAGAAGAATCATAAAATTCTCTATAAAATTACTGCTGTCAAATATATCCCCACAACCTGCATCCGGTAGTTCCATTAGTTTACGATGTCTATCAGCAAGTTCTTTCAACCATGTGATCATCTCTTCTGATATAACAACTTCGTCCGTACCGTCCCACCAGAAAATCCGGTCATCATCCGTCAGATAATAATTACTTTTTCCTTCTAATTCTTCTGGTGTATCATAAAATGTGAACCAATTATCCTGCCGAAGAAATTCAGCTGTTTTTATCTCCGGAATTATCTCTTCTTTCCATTTTCTCCGCTGTTCCTGCAGCTTTCCAGAAGCGTACTGTTTCATCTGCTCGTCATAATATACTTTATCTTTCCATTCTTCCCACAATTTCCAAAATGACTCCTGTTTTATTTCTGCTGCAAGATAAACAAATACTCGTGCCGGAAGGAACAACGATAATTCTGCAAGTGCCTTTAAATTTTCGTTCCTACTTTTCTCTCTCCTCTTCCTGTCCAATTGAAGAAATCGTAAAAGATGGTCATAAAACTTATCTCCATAACACTCCTGTAAATGCAATAAGGCCATTTTGCACCTGTATATATCCTCCGGATAGGATGCTGGTACTATATTATCTAAGTTTAAACTTTCAGTACCATATATGATATATAACAGATCTGATAGTTCTGTTCCTCCAGCAGCTTTAAGTAATTTATCAGGGACCAACTGTCTTAACTCATCTCTCGAAAACGGCTTATCGTAATCACTTCTAAAAGAAGCAATATGTTCTGCTGCTTCCCATAGATTATATCTCTTTTTCATAGAAAATGTTGTTCCGAGAATATGATTGAGCCATCCACCATAAAATTGAGGATCAATTATTTCTCCATTGCAATCTACAAACCCAGGACTTCTATCATACATTTCATATAACACATATGCAGCAAGAATAACGTCACAAAACTCACAGCTTCCTATCTTATTAGAATAGAAAATGGAATCATTCACATAAAATCCTGCATTTTCCCAGCTGCTTTCTTCAAAATAATTATACCAGAAATCCACCTTACCTTCACTCGACAATTCCACTGGGCTTATAAGAAGCAGCTCGTGACCAAACAATGAAACCTTTTCAAACTGCATCATTCCGCCATAGTTCAGAATTTTCATCATTTGCTTGCCAAAGCATTCCCTCTTTTCTTCTGGTATATCCATTTTTCCTGTATATCCTGCAAATGTACCCATACTACACCATCCTAAAATCCAAATATAATATTTCTTTGTTTCTTGTTTGTCATCAAAGACACCAATGCGCTTATCTCAATATAATCAAAGTTATCCCTGGAATCTTTAATGATCCACTCTTCTGCCTGCTCACCCGTCAATTCTGGAAAATACTCCTGCTCCTTGTCCAAAAGCCGCTGAATAAGTATAAGTGCCTTTTGGTAATTTATTTCACTTCCATGCTCCATAAACTCTGCAACAAACTTCTCATCCACATACCTGCAATAACTACGTTCCAATCTAGTTATAATATTTGTCAAAAGATTTTCTACTGAAATAACAGAGGGTACGCAAATATCATTCATTTGCTCTTCCCAATATCGGATACACTCCTTCATATTTTGTGATAAAAGCAGATTACCTCCATCCCAAAACTCTAAAAATTCATCTTCATTTTTTCTCTGTATTGCCTTATAAAAAGGAAACTTCTGGAAATCACTTTCGTCATCTTTTGAATCAGCTTCCCATGTGATATCAGAATATCCTTTTGTCCCCAGAGAGTCCCATGTTTCCCAGAAATCCAAGTCGACATCCTGCGTATAGGCAAACACAAGACGCACAGGCAAAACATATAAGGAGAGTTCTGCAATAATCCCCTTTTCATCCTGACGTGCGGACAGTTCTTTTCTTTTGGCGAAATCAGCATTTAGCAGTTCTGCAAGGAAACTTTTCATTGCTGTTTTTTCAGTCTCTTTTATACCTCGAAAAACTCTGTATGCATATTCTATCCGGCTGCATGAATTTGCAGATTTTATTTCGTTTCTACAAGATATCTTTCCCTCTTCAGGGATAATTATTTTTTTATTTTCGATTTCAAAAACCGCCAGCAACTGCTCTATATCCAATCTGCCATACTTGTCCGAATAATCCTCTAATAAATCTGTATATGTAATATCCTTATATTCTTCAGAATTTCTGAAAAAAAGATACACTTCCGACATTCTAATTCGCCCAGGCAACGTTACCTTCTCTCCTAATACCCCCTGAATCAAAAGCAGGTATATTTCTACATCATACAGCTTGCCAGATTTTATAAAATAGCAGCCGCCATTCGTAAATGCTTCCTGCAAGACCATTATCATATTCATTACAACACCAAATTCATTATAGCCCGGATCTTCCACATACAGTTCGCAAGTATTCAGGTCGTATTGGGAAATTTTTCTCTTTTTCTTTTCAAAAATTGAATAATCAAATAAAACAATCCCATCTGTATTTGGTCGTGCAGGGGCAGCCACAGTCACTTTCTTTCCTGCAACCGTCATTTCTACTGTCTTTCTTATACCACATTTGTCCATGATTTCAAGGACATATTTATTCATCTCATTCCTTTTTTCTACTGGAATACTTACCTTTCCTGCAAGACAAAACATATTATCTTTCATATACAGTCCTCCCGATTCATTTTCATATGCAGTAAGTAAATTATAATTTCTATATAGTCTGTCCATTCCTTTTAGCCGACAGTTGAAACTCCTTAATTGACTTCTCATACTGAATAATATCAAATTCTTCACAATCAACGCTAATAAGATAGTTTACGATAGTCTGTTCTGGCTTCTTCATAGTATAAATTTTTATATATAGATCAAAGCTCTTTTTATTCACTTGCAACTGCGAGAAATGAAGAATAGACAATATAACCCAAGCTTGCATCATTACTCTTTGTCATGATGATTACTTTATCACATACTATCCGTCTCTCGCAAAGTCAGCGTGTTTCCCTCTATCGCATTGGAATTGTAAGTGTATTCAACTACATTTTCCTGTCAATTGCCGCCAGCAAACTCTCTGCTGTTTTATACCTATCGTCTTCCGGTTTCTTCGCATCTACAGAAATTTTCCAACTGCGCCCTTCGTGGGTAACACCCGAAATTTTCCCCTCTGAACATAATATACGAACTCTCCTATCTGAAACGCCCCATTTCTCTGTAGCCTGCTTCACTGTCATGTACATAAATCTACACCTCTCTTCAAACAGTAGTATCCCCTGTTATCGGAACAATACTTTTCACTTATCGGAATAATACAAAAGTCCGAAAGATACCAATCTCCTATCATTTGTCTCTTATCCCCTTTGGAGAATACAAAAAGTGACCTCTATGTACGAATCAGGTTACCTGTCCGTCTATTTTCATCTAGTGATATTCTGCCCGCACAGTCCACAAAAACAGCATAAAATCAATCGTATTTTTTTACAATTGATTTTATGCGTGCTTTTAATCATATAATTTAAAATCCCTGTCATAACAGGTATGTTTCTGCAATGATATACGTCAAATAGCTATATAACAACAGACTATTCTTCAATCATAATTCCTAATTTTTCAAAAAACAAAGACACGTTACAATAGCGCTTTAAAGAATTTCCATTTTCCATGATAAATTTCCATGTCTCCGCATAAGTTCCCGGTACATGAAATGAAATATCATATAATGATTTCAAAAACTCCATAGGTCTATCGCTATATCGGTCCGCTATTTCAAATGCCAAATCTTCTTTTTCATCATCTGACAAATCTTCAGAAATACCATGCAATACATGTTCCATATTCCTGGAGAAAAAATATATTTCATATGGAAATCCGGCTATATTGTCTGCTTTTACTAAGTAATATACAATCTTTCTTTTACTGATATTTCTTCTGATAAGACGATCTTTATTCTTTGCTGCTATATACGTTTCAAAATATTCCGTTTTTCCGGTTTCTGATTGCTGTATCATGGTACTGGGAATAAAAGCTCCGTCTGTATCAATCATTTGAACCACTTTCAAGATATCTTCTCGTTCAATAAATGGATTTTTCTTCAAATAATAATTAATTTCATCTTCAATCCTATTTTCAATATATTTTACCGTCATAGCTTCATCTGCAGTAATGTCTGTATGCAAAACTTCAAACTCAATATCATGGTCATTCACAAGATTAGAAAACACCAGTGCCAATGCGTCCTCATCTGTTGGTCCTTCTACAAGAAGCAGGATAATCTTTTTAGTCATGTAATCCCACCTTCCCCGCGCGCTTCATAGCCAGTTCCATTTTATAAATGTTTGTTTCATTATAAAGTTTTTCTTTCTGTCCGCCCAGCTTAATACTACGCAGATAAGATAACCGTTTATTTTGTGTATTTTTAATATTTACAGATTTGATATAACGGTTCTGAGGATTAACCGTTGTATAAATCAAAGATTCATTTTTTAGGACTTCCAATGGCCGCAGATTATGAGAAGTAAAGATCAACTGTCCTTTTGCTTTTTCCTGCATGACCTCTATACACTCTCCAAGCAGATACTCATAAATTCCGGAATCCAGTTCATCTACTACAAGACAGTAAGATCTCCTGTTATAGCAGGCTACCAAATTACTGCATATGGAAATCAGTTTTTTTATTCCGGCCGACTCATATAGTAAAGGAACACGTGCCCCCGCACGTATGGTTATAATTTCAAATTGAACGCCATCTTTTCCATTTTCCATCAACTTATCAAAAGCGTTATAGATTTCAATCTGAATTTCTGGAATCAATGCTGCCATCACTACATTAATCTGCTGTATCGTACTAGATACATACGGGTAAATTTCTTTTGGAACTACATTAATATCTGTCAAATGCAGCATAACTCCAGGTCCTTTCGCTTTCATAGGATTTGGCCAGTCTATATTAACTGGTATGGTATCCAAATTTAGTGCCAAGAGACCATAATGTGCATTCTCAATAACTGCCAGATCATACAATCCATAATTTTGCAGGATACTGCATAGATTCGCAAGTTTCTCAATCTCTCCTTTTTCCTTACTGAATGTCTCCTGTGCTTTTTTCGAGAACAGGAAAGAACCAACCTGCGGCATCTGCCGTTCCTCATCAAATCCCTCGGTAATCTGTTGAGCCATTCCCAAAGCAACCATACTTTCCAGGTTTTTCCGAAAATGTTCCAGATTTTTTAATGGTCGGAACAGTTCCTGGCTCCCCTTACGATATTCAAAAACAGGTGTCAGCCGTTTCCCTTCTATGCATTCTTTCATACTCAGTTTTTCATAACTGATACAAAAACTGGATCGCCCGTTTTTTAACAGTTCAACTTCGTATTCTGCTTCTACTTTACCCGCATCTGTCTGGACCATAAATCCATATTTCACATGTGCTGTATCTGATAAACAATTGATATAGTAATAAAAATGAGGAGGAATTTCTCTTCCGCTAAACAAGCACTTTAATAATACCATGCAGTCTATTACAACTGTTTTGCCAGATCCATTCTGTCCATAGATTCCAAGGACACCACCTTTATTATCACCTTGTGCAAATTCAAGTTCCCCATGCTGCACATTTTTTATATTATCAATTGTTAATCTTGTCAACCTTACTATCTGCTGCATAATAAACTGCCCTCCTTTTTTATATTATATGTTATGTTTCCCTTTGAGTCAATTCTTATCCAATATTCGTTATTATTTTTAACATTTTTAATTTTTCATGTTCTAAAACCGTCTTTATAACTGTATTCGTCAGTTGGACAATAAACTCTGTCTATTCTCTACCTCATGATAAAATTTATGAATATAGCCCTGATTTACTTTACATACGGACGCTTCTACGTTGTTAATCATATCCCTTAACGTAGTTCCTCACCTTCCACAAACACCATTTTTTTCAATAGTCCGGCTGCAGTTTTCTCCCCTCCTGTGAGGCACTCTTTATCTCCAAAAACTAAAAATGAATCTTTTGCCCGAGACACCGCAACATTCATAAGATTCGGTGCTCTGTTGATAAAATAGCACCCATCTTCGCTTCCATACACACAGGAAAACAAAATGACCTTTCGCTCCGCCCCTTGAAACGTATGTACCGTCCCAACATCAATAAACTTTGAATACTCCGGAAGTCTATGTTTTATAAGATTCTTTATCAAAAAACTTTGGCTCTTAAAAGGTGTGATAATCCCCAATACCCCTCTCTCATCAAATCCATCTTTGTCTCTGTAGCATGACAAAATTGTTTCATATTTTTTCTGCAGCCACATTATAATAGCTTCCGCTTCTTCTATATTTCGTCTGCTTCCTCCGTATTTCTGTGATTTTGCAGTGGTAACCTGTCTGAATCCCATTACCGGAAGAACCCCTCTTACTTCATTGCGCTCAGCTGCATAAAAGGAGCCCCTCTTAGGTTCCAATTTCCCCTCATATACCAGTTTGTTACAATATGCGATTATTTCATTATAACACCGGCGATGTTCACTTAAAAATAACCCTCTTTTATATTTATTAAATGCACAGGATACTGCGGCTAATTTCATAATACTGGATTGAGAACAATTTAAACCATTTTCTTCAAGCATACTGTATTCGCTTTTATTTGCAATTACCTCATTACTAATTGCCATTGCAATATCAAGAGTTCTTGCAGTTCCCCATACGGGCGGTATTTGTTCCTCATCCCCTACAACAATTGCTTTTTTCGCTAAGGAAAACGATGCGGCAGCAATCTCCGGAGATGTCTGTCCTGCTTCATCTACAACCAATACATCTATATAGTTATACATAAAATGATTTTTTTTCTCATTTCCATCATATGCCAAAAACTGTTTCGGAAGCATAAAAAATGTCATAACCATACACGGTGATATCATAGCAATCCGATGATACATATCATCCAGTATATTTTTAAACGTTTTCCCTTTTTGCTTCTCACTAATCGGATTCTCTTTCTTCAGCCATCGGCTCTCATAATAATGTACTGCCAACCAAAATTCCGCATATCTTACCCGATCCAATACATCGTTCAATTTGCATAAGTCGAATTCATTCAACACACTATCTTCCGGAACTGCAACATTATATTTTTCGAAGCTTCGATACCCCTCTTTTAAATGATCCATTCTTATATCTATTTCTTTTTTTTGACTTTTTAATTTTTCTATTTTATCGTCTATACAAAGTTTCTGTTCCTGCAATTGACTCTTTTTCAAATCATTATCACATATTTTCTGCATATAAACTTTTTCTATCTCATCTATTGACATATCACGTCTTAAAAATAATAATTCCGCTTCATTTACAAAGGAAAATGACCATCTTTGTATCCTGCTTTTAAAACAGAAAAGCTTTTTTAATAATCGTACATACCATGGCAATTGCTGATAAGCTGTTCGCCATTCCTGCATTCTATTTAAAAAACATTGTATAGTTTCCTGAATATTTTCTATTTGATTTTGCAAATCATTTCTAATTGCTTCTTCTTCCCATATATTTCGCATTATCCTTTCTACATATTCTCCATACGATTCCTTGCCGAGAACACTTTTCATATTGTCCAACATAGAGAGACAGTTTATTCTATCTTTATTTACTTTCTTCAATTCCTTCCACAATATTTCTTCGCATACTGCAAAATCGATATTTTCTATTTCGCTTCGAAAATATTGATGAAATTCTTGTTTAAATAATCTTCCTGAGGAACGTCTGTTTTCTGCTGACTCAAGTTCCTCTGCAAATCCACCTCCACGTACCGTCGTATATTGATATCGTTTTTTTATAGCTTCCTTTACTTTCCCATTGGAAGGAAAATAAACTGCAAAGCTATTCGTTCCGGTAATCCACTTATGTTCTAAATTAGAAATTCCAATCTCTGAAATCTGTCCAAAAGAATCAATAATATTTGTAACCGCTTGATTATTAGTGGATACTGCAACAATAATTGGCGCCTTTTCCTTCTGCAAAGCAGATTTTACATACATGTCTGCCACTACAGACTGCAAAAAAGTAGTCTTTCCTGTTCCCGGAGGTCCGCTGACTGCCAAAAGATTTCCTTCATTTATTTCTCCAAAATGATTCATCGCCTCACGCTGAGATGGCGACAGTGGATATGCCCCTCCCATTTGTCCAGCGTGAGCTTTCATTTTACTTATATCAGTATTTTTTATCAATGGTTTTGACGGCTCTATCTTTCCATTCGTTATTCTATCGTACAAGGAATTAGCTCTTTCCTTTACCAAAGCATTATACAACTGCAGAATATAAAAAGAAGCATTGACTGTCGAATCCTGAAACAAGTAATATCTGCCATCTAATTTAAATAATTCATTTCCATTTCTAATATAGTTATTTTCGAATGGCGTCTGTGTAACAAATTCATAGAGTTTTATCGCATATGCTAAATAATCCTGCCACGAATTCAATTGATATCTTTCGTTCGTAGTATCCTCCAAAAATTCATCATATTTTTCGACATCTCCTACAGCAAGCAAAGGCTCCTCCATAGGTCTTAAATACTCACGTGGTATCCAAGGTATTTTTCCCTCATTCGGCTTACATAACTCTCCGTCGCGGTTTACACATAACGGCAAAAAGAAAAATGATGTCATCTCTTCTATATTATCTTCAGTCTTTCCACCATCTTGGAATTCCGTTGCTAATGTCTTCAATGCAATAATTACATTTTTTATCTTTAACTTTTCTTCATCAATATTGCCCTCTGAATCATAGTCCATCTTCCATATATTAAAATTATTCTCTTCACTTAACTTTCCAGATAGTAATTCCTCTTCTGCAACTACAAAAAAATGCTCTTTTTTATAGTCTATTGTCCCTTGCATATTTGCTGCCACAGCATTTCTGAAATATCTTGTAACACTTTTCACTTTGAATCTTCTCCTACTATAATAATTGTTTTCATAATTTTAGCAAAACAATTATCTCTTATCATTTGATTACTTGCTTCTGTATCATCTGCAGTTATTCCCTGTTCATAAGCATATTGTATAAATCCTCCACGTTCTTGCTGACCTCCCAATCGCACTCGACTGGTTAAAGCTAGAAAGTCAAAACAGGCGACAAAGCATCGCCCATTCTCAGAAATTCGATTCTACTTTTTACAGTTTTTCTGGATTTTCACGCATAAATACACCACTTAGTATATTCATGTGATTACTTCTCCTTTATCATCATCCTCCAAAATACGATTTACTAACTTTTCCAGTTCTTTCCGATTCGGTAAATACAACTCATATTTAGAAACAAACAAATTACTATCCATTCCATAAGTAGCATATTCAACTAATAATTCATCTTTATTCTTACTCAAAATAATCCCTATTGGAGGGTTATCATCTTCCATATTTTCTTCAGTTGCAAAATATCCCATGTACATATTCATTTGACCAATGTCTTCATGTTGTACGGAGTTTTTCTTCAAATCAATCAGCACAAAACATTTTAAAATCCGATGATAAAAAACTAAATCTACACGGTAATGGACATTATTGATAGTAATACCATACTGTCTTCCTACATAAGTAAAACCCTTTCCTAATTCTAATAAAAATTTCTGAAGGTTATCAATAATTCGCTGTTCAAGATCACTTTCACTATATTGTTCCAACTCTGGTATATTCAAAAATTCCAATGTATAGGTATCTTTTATAACATCTTCTGGCTTGTTGATTTCAACGCCTTTATTTGCCAGCTCCAAAATCCCCTCCTTGTCCCGACTCGCTGCAAGTCTGAGAAACAGAGCTGAATCCATCTGTCTTTTTAAAGTCCGAATCCCCCATCTTTCTTTCACACATTGTTTTTCGTAAAAACTACGCTCTAAATCATCGTCAATCTTAATCAACTCACAAATATGTGACCAGCTCAATTTGTCAGACACTGTCTGACAATTTGGATACTTCAAATAGAACTTCCTCATATTATTCAAATTTGGTCTGCTATAACCTTTCCCTAAACGCAATGTCAATTCTTTCGAAAGTGTTGACAACAAATTTTTTCCATAAATTGCCTTTTCATTTCCAAACTGCTCAAATTCAACAATATATCGTCCTATTCTCCAATATGTTTCTGTCATTGTCTGATTAACAGCACCTGTGAGGTGTTCTTTGGCAACCGCTACCGTTTTTTCAATTTCAGAGATCAAATAATCCATCTTATCATTTCTTGTAATTTCTTGCATATATTTCCTTTCCTGAATTTGTCAGGCAGTGTCTGACAAATTCCAAAATCTTATCTCTTCGTTCTACTTATTTTCTCTAGTCTTTCGCTAATTATATCATTTTTCCCATGACGCTACTACTCTATTCTTGATTCCTTTTTTCTACAATATCTACTCTAATAATCTCTCCATTTCTTCCGTCAAACTCCATTCCCACATAGTTTTCTCCTCATTTCCTGTTGTCATTTCAACAGAAGGCTGAAAATCCCGAATCAGTTCTTTCATATCTACATAATGATCCGCAGTAAATTCTTTTTTTGTATGTCCTAGAGTTTTTGAAACTGCTTTTAAGGAATATCCCGCTTTTAAAATCGTTGTTGCATATGTATATCTTAGGATTCTCCAATTTATATATGGTACATCATGGTTCAAAATAAAATCGTGTAACTGCTTTCCTAAATAATTGCCCGTTCTGGGGCGGCCGTAGGTAGAACAATAAATAAAATCCAAGTCCTGAAATTCTCCTTTTCTTCTATTTTTATGGCGTTCATATCTGGTTCTCTCTTCCATGATCATTTCAAATACCATATCCGGTATCTTTATCTTTCTTCTACTTGCAGGTGTTTTTAAATCAATTTCCTGTTTTGTATAAGTTTTTAATTTCATATTTGTTTCTTTCATATTAGGATTCCTTCCCAATTGTCGCTGAATATAGATGGTTTTCAATTCGTAATTTATATCTGTATATTTTAGTCCTACAATTTCTCCTCTCCTCATTCCCATCAAAACAGCAAACATGATCGGCAGACCAATTGGGGTATCTCTTGATTCACTAAGCAGATGCTGTATTTCCTGTATTGTCAGCGCTTTCTTCTGTCCGCTTTTTGATGATTTCTTTATAACTCTGTTCCATTTTAATCCTGTTACATAATCTTCTTCCACATATCCATAGCGCAATGCATACTTGAAAGAAGTTGTAAGCACAGTCTTCACAATCTTCGCTACTGATGGAGATGTCTCATATGTTTTTTTATAAATTCTCTTTACATGATTTTTCCGCAGTTTCCCCATAGATAAGCGCCCATACAACGGCAAAATATAATTTTGAACCGTTTTTTTAAAAGAATAATATGAATTATAAGAAAGCGACTTCTTTTTGACTTCCTCTAGCCAAAACTCATAAAAGTCCTGAACACTTGTATTTGCATAAACCGCATAATGATTACTATACAAAGCTCCTATTACTCTTTCCCTCTCCTCTTTTGCCTCACTTTCCTTTAAGTAACCACCTTTTTGCTGTTTTATAACAGAATCACACAATTCTATCTCTACAGAAAAGCAGAATTTTCCTCGATTTAATTGGATATCCCCTACACTCCATTCTATAATTCCAAACATCAAAACATACCTTCCTCCCCCAAAATCTGGTTGATATATTTATTTTGATCTTCATTCCGTACTAACAAATCCGAATATCTTTCATATGTTTCTTCTATCGTTCCATATCCCATAAGCGCAGTTAACTTTAAAAAAGAAACATTTTCTGATTTCAACATCATTTCTGCATACATATCTCTCAAATCTTGTGTGGTCATATTGGGAATCCCTGCTTGTTTGCATAATCTCTTCAAAGCCGCATTCATAGATCCCAGGCTCCTGTAATCCCCATTTTTTTGACAAGATATCAGATGATGTTCTTTATATCTATTCCCATATAAAATTCTTTTATCTTCATTCTTCGTTCTTCTTTTTTCTAACTCTTCCATAATAATTTCCGGAACTCTTAATATTCTTCTGGCATTTTCCATCTCAATTTCTTTTTCTGTCGGAACACAAATATAATTTCCATCTTCCTTTTTCACGTATTCCGCACTGACCTGATGGGTTATGGTTACAGTCCGTTCTTCCACATGAAAATCATCAAATCTCAACGCATAGATTTCTCCCCTCTTCATTCCGCAAAACATACACAGGAGAATTTCCAGATACCATGAGCTACATTTTGCTGATCTCATAAAAAGTGATTTCTGCTGCTCATTCAAAATATGAAGTTCTATCTTTTTTCTTTTTGGTCTTTTGCACTCTTGCATGGGATTGTATTCAATCAGGCTCTCTGAAAATGCGTCTGATAAGGCCATACTAAATAATTCATAGAGTTTCAAACCATATGATTCTGTTCTTTCTGAAACCTTTTGAATCGCCGTCTCAAGATATCTTTCATTAACTGCACATAACTTCATTGTATGCATATACGGCAAAGCTTGTCCCAATACATATTGATATACTTTTTTCGTCGTTGATTGAAAACAGGTTTGACATTGCAGCCACTCCTGCAAATACTGCTTAAATTCTAATCTTGTATCTTTTCTTCGCATTAGAGTTCTTTTCTGATCCTCAAATGCTTTAAGATATTTTCTATAACTCTTCTCTGCTTCCTCTTCTGTTTTAAATCCCCCTTTTTTCCCATATCTCACAAGATAATCTTCATCATACCATTTTATCCTATGATACCATGATCCCCTTTCAAAAAATGCATTCCCATTCTTACTCTTCTGCACCATAAGTTCCCTCCTTGGTCGTGAATAGTTACTATTTTGTAAATTTAGGTATAGAAAAAAGACAGCCTTTCTGACTGTCCTGCTATCCCTGTATGCACTATAACGAAAATATCTTACCAACTGCTAATTTCCACAGCATTTTTAAATTCATCAGTCACTTCCTGGTTAGGAATAAAAACTTCTTCTCTTTCTCCATCATAGGCAAGATATCCCAAATGAATTAGTAATGTAAGCACGTCATCTTTACTCTTCATTTCCAGCATATCGTTTTGGAAGGTCTTTATACTGATTTTGCTTCTGTTGCCATTCAGCAGCGAAAGAATTGCTTCTTTAAGCCCCTCTTTATCCATATTGATATAGTATTTTAAACCCTCATAAGTTTCTGTTTCTATCCAATAATCTCCAAATTCTTTATTCCGTATTGCCTGTATAATAGAATTGGGATTGTATATCGAAAAAGTCTTACTAAATGAATATCCGTCATACCTTTTTTTAACTTCCGCATACTCCAAACCATACTCCCGACACAGTTCATGTACTTCTTTATTTGTAAATCCCACATACTCTGCCTGAAACTGTGGCTGTATCATAGTGTACTCACGAAAATCTGGCAATGCAGATGGAGTACCATATTTTTTGATTGGAAGGATTCCTGTGATATATGCCGCTTCTATCATTTTATCTGTACTGTTACTCTCAAACAACGCTTGAAGTAATCTTAAATATTCTTTCTGAATCTTCTTATCTTGTTTTACTTCCCGAAACAAAACGTCCCACTCATCAATAATAATGATAAATTTCTCACCAATTGTGCTGCTGATATCTCGCAAAGCAACTGGAAGATTTTCTTCTTCTATGGTAGCAAATGGATATGTCTCACGTAATTCACGGATTACTTCTCTTTGAAGATACCTGACACACTCTCTTATTTCTTTTACTGTAGATATAAACCATACCATATCCAGATAAATGACAGGATATTTATTTAAGTACATAGAAAAATTTTTTGATTTTGTTATAGAAAGGTTCTCAAACAATAGTCTCGAGTCACAACTTTTATCATAATAAGCACAAAGCATTTGGGCAGCATAAGATTTTCCAAACCGTCTCGGACGAATGACACAAGTAAATTTATCTTTTGTTCCTAATGTATCATTAATGTAACCAATCAGCTTACTCTTATCAACATACAGCCCTTTTCTCATAGATTGAAAACTTGCATTTCCTAGATTTAAATAGCGCCCCATTCTCCTCTTCCTTTCAACCACATTTTCTGCAACCTTCTTTGGAGAATACAAAACAGTGACCTCTATGTACGAATTTGTTCGCCTAAACCACTATTTCCTAATTCACGATACACGTATGACGCGTAATTTTATACTTCAGTATAGCATAAAATATTCCTTTTCAAAACTGTACAAAACCATTCCGCAAATTTATATACTCCTTGGTTTTCTTCTCTAAATTAATATTGTTTCTATTTCATTTATCATAGTTCCATAAAATACTAAGATTTATGTTGATATTTTAATTTTTTTATATATAATAACAGTAAGCAAAATGTTTGCTAGTCATGACAGTTAGAATATCATGAACGTGTATGTTTAGCTTCCGCAAGCGACGGGGTGCTGAAAAGTGTAGAATATCGATTACATGTTTAGGGCTTGCCGCAAGGTGAGCCCTTTTTACGATAGAAAATCGAAATAATATGCGACTTGTTGCAATCAGCACAGCTCTTTTTGATTAATCCACTATGCTGCACTCCCTTCCTCATTCACATTTTTATAAAATGGGATTACCTTTTCCCACTTTCTGAACATTTCATAATCAATGTCAATAACGGAAAGGACTGTATCATATTTTAAATTCAAATCTACTACTAAATCAGATAATCTATCTTCTATTTCTTTGCTCAGACCGCCATTCAAAAGTAAAGCAATATCTGATTCCACCGTATTCGTCCCTCTTGCAACAGAACCATATAAGACAATACGGATAACCTGATATCCAAATATAGATAAAATCCCGCCCACAAGTTCTTTAAATAGCATTTGTTTCATATGATGTACCTCCTTCCCCTTTCATTATATCCATGAATCCCCAAATACAGATAATTATTTTCAATATTTCTAGGAAACTATCTACATACTTTCTTTGATAACCAACACTTCTTCCTCTGTTACACCTGAAATTTTATAAATCTCAGAAAGCAGATATTTATTCTGTAACATTACACGCACAACTTCTCTTCCTTTTAATTCTAAGCACATACAGCATACCATCAATATTCTCTGAATTAAACGTCACCATCTCAAATCTTATATTCCTGTTCCGATTTATTATCCAATTAAATATATACCGATCCCCATTAGTGCCAGTGCATAATCCACCCTCATTTGCTTTTCTCTCTGCTTGATTTCCTTGATTTGTACTGGTGACAAAGAAGAAGTATTAAAATCATATTCCTCCTGAAAATAGTGTTCAAATGATTCTTTATAATCAATGTTTGAAATAGCTACTCCTTTTTTCTAGGTATTCGTATTTTTCTTTAATACGGATACGCTCAGCCATTTCTTCAATTTTAACCTTATCGGCATCTTCAAGACTTCCCTTCAAATACACCAAAGAATCTTCTTCTGTCGTTTCTTTAAAATATTCCTCTGTACTTTTGGGCACTAAATTACACACTTTATTAAAAAGTTCAAGTGCCGGAGTCTGTTTGCCATTTTCCAGCAAAGACAATGTTGATCTGTTAATCCCTAATTTTTCTGCAAATGCAGATTGTGAATCTGTTCCTCTTAATTCAATAAGATCCTTACAAAATTTTTCTCCATTAAATTCTTTCATGTTCTCTCCTAAATTATGTTTATAATTTAACAAACAGCATACCTTTCATCAATAACTCTGTCAAGTAATCTGGATTAGCTACATCTTTTGCTTTTAAAATATTTTTTCTCTTTATCATGAAAATCTATCTTTTTAACTTTGAAAAAAGCTTATTTCAAGAACTATATACTCTAAAAGAATTATATTTTTATACTATCCATGTCAATTTTTCTTTGTATAAATATACTCACTTCTTAAAATCAGCTCTTTTGACTCTAATTTTCAACAACGCATTCATGAAATGCCCCATCATTTATCTCTTATCCCCTCTGGAGAATACAAAAAAAGCAACCTCTATGTACGAATTAGGTCACCTGTCCGTCTATTTTCATCTAGTGATATTCTGTCCGTACAGTCCGCGCAAACAGCATAAAATCGTCCCAAAAAGCGTATAATTCCATTATTTTTCCAACTTGTCATTAGTAGGATACAAAATACTCCACTGCGTTGTTAGGGAACATCTCCTTGAATTCTCCGTACAACTGAGCAGCAAGTGTTTTATTGTGTGCGATAACGAGCGTCGGTTTTTGCAGTTCCTGAATCACGTTCGCCATCGTGAATGTCTTACCGGAACCCGTAACCCCTAGTAAAGTCTGGCATTGGTTGCCTTCCTTGAATCCTTTTACCAGTTCTGCGATAGCCTGCGGCTGATCTCCGGTAGGCTGATATGGGGCTTGTAATTTAAATTCTGGCATATTAAAACCTCCATTTGTGACTTTTGATACGTTCAATATCAGCCACATTTTAAAAACCATTCGTAATGAAATTCGTAACGAAAACTTAAAATCCCCGACTTATAAATCACTTTTACGAATTTTAGAAAGCAAAAGTCACAAAACCGATTTTCGGGGATTAAACATCATTAAATAACACTAAATCAAATATATAGGCAGAGTACCTCGCAAAACCTGCGGTTTTCCTCAGTCGCCTCGCTCGTCAGATGTCTGAAATAATATTTACCCATGCAAGCATGGCAAATATTTTCCAGCCGCCTGACTCTGCCTTAACGCACATTATATCAAACATCTTTCTAAAAGTATATATCCCAAAGCAAAGAAAAGTACAAATGTTCGATTTTTCATTTGTACTTTCCATATTTCCATATTCAACACTTAAATGCATTTTTAAATTCCAGTTGGCAAGAGTAAATTCCAGCGTCATGGAAGTTACTCTTGCACATATATTTGTCCTATTGCCCTTGATATTCATAACTCCGTATAATGTACTCGCAGCTGATTGCCTGCCTGTGCAGATCGGAGATAATTATGAATAATAAAGGCAATCAAAAACATTTAACATTTGAACAGCGTATTGATATCGAGAAAGGACTCACCGAGAATAAGAGTTTCGCAGAAATTGGAAGAATTATCGGAAAGGACCCCTCTACTATATCAAAAGAAATAAGACTTCATGCACATACAAAAGAACGTCCCGATGCAGGATATACAAACCCGCCGTGTATTCATCGTAAAACTTGTAAAATAGTTTGCCTTTGTGATGAACAGTGTGGTATTCTCTGTAAACTCTGCAGGTGGAATTGTCAAGAAAAGTGTAGTCGTATAAACTCACTAAATTCCATTTGCTCCTACGCTGCAAGAAGTGTCTCTTCCTGCAACAATCTATATACGGCCGGAGGATAACCTCCTGGATTAGCCGTATAGATTCTTTTTTGATTGTAATAAGTGAAGACATATCGGAAAATTATTGACTTCACGTTTTCTCTTTTCATCCTATATGTAGGTATTCGATAGAGTAATTCCTTTTTCAATGTGGCAAAGAAACTCTCCATCCGAGAGTTATCATAGCAGTGATCTACTCCACTTAAACTTTGATCAACGCCTGCCTTGGATAATGTTTCGCGGAAAGATTCACTTGTGTACTGGCTGCCTCTGTCAGAATGAAGAATACAGCCATCAAGCTGATATCTCTTCGTTACGGCATTAAAAGTATCTATACATAATTCTTTCTTCATGTTATCTCTCATAACAAGGGAAAGTATTTCACCATTATATCATTTTGGGATAATAACAACAAGAAAGTATTCCTATTTTATACTCTCCCATGAATTGAATTAACATATTGAGATATTAAAATAGCCGACTAGTTTTTTACATTTTCAAACCAATCAGCCATGTTAATTCTTACCACATTTTTACTTCTCTCCAGATAATTGCTGTGCTTCTCTTTCAAATACATGAGAGATGTCATAGAGTTCCGGAACATCAGAAATCGTACAAACACTTACACAATAATTCAACCACGGAATTTCTTTTGTCATTTGATAGATGACCGCCATTGCTTTTGCTTCTGACACTACTTCAATAGAATGGTAGCCTGATCCTTGAATATGTTCAAAACCATTCTTTTCAAAATATGTCCTCACATCATAATAAGCGTTATGCCAATCACCTTTCGGATAGTGTTCTTTCAGTGCCTCTGTATCTAAATCAAAATTGATACCTTTTCTCTGTGTACTATCCATTGATTAGTTCCTCATAAATTCTGTAATCAAATTTTCTTTTTCACTGCCATTATACCAAAAGCATTCCTGTAAATGCATTGAAATTCCTGCTGCACTTTTCAATGCGAATATAGCTGCCCAAAATCTTCCGTAGTCTTGCTTGCGTCCTCTATCAAGGTACACTCTACGTCCCGGCTGTCTATCTGCACAGTTCAAATCCTCTTTTTCAAAAATCTGGTCTGTCTGCTCACAAATTCTATCCATATCACTTTGTGTCAGCTTACTAGAATCAAATTTTATCTCTACTTTATACATTACATTCACCCTTTCAATTCACTGAAACGATAACTCATTTACTTCTTCTCTTATCATTCTAACATTAAACCTTTAAAAAATCATTTCTTTTTTCATATTCAAATTTTATTTACCCTTACACATTTATTATGCTTTATTATTGTGTGAAAGTAAACCTTTATTTCACCACAACAGCGGTGAGGAATAAATTTATTGGTTTCTTCACCAAATCCTTGATTTTTCAATTTCTAAACTTTATCCACATTCATATTGTTCGTATCGCCTGTTATTCACTTCGGATAAGCCCAGTAAACCAATTTTAGAAAAAATGCTTCTCCCGCTATCATATCAGAATATAAAAATAAAGTACAGAGCCAAATCGAATGTTTGTTCTGTACTTTATTTTTGTTGCCATTTGCTGTACTTCTGCTGTTCCAGTTCGTATGACAAATCCTCGTTCTGTTGCCTTTTTTCCAAGTTCAGTTCTGTTGTATTCTGTCATTAGAAACTCCTCCATTTATCAAACCGTACCTATTAGCAGGAATAACTAATTTCCATATACCATCATAGCGTCCACTTGTATCTTCCTTTGTTAAATATCTGTTACTCAACCCTATTTTTTCTTTACATAGTTCAAAAAACGCATCACTTAATCCTAATTTTTTCTGATATGGTAATAGCATAATCCAATTTTCTTTTTCTCTCCAGCGCCGACTGCCATTGCTCTTCTGTCAGAAAATCAGGGCGCCGCATATCTTCCAGCCCGTTCAAATCAAGTCTAAGTTCAGACTGAGCCAGACAGGCAGCCTCGAATAAAGTCATCTCAGTCTCTGTGGTCTGGGATACTACATCTGGATTGCTAGAAAAAGCATGATCATGATCGAAAAGCGGACAGTATCCGATAAGCCTTCCGCTTGCATTCTCCATTAAAAATCCCCAATTCTGCTCATGCCTGTCATTATTATTCAAAATGTAATCTGCAATCTGCATTTTTAAATAAGCCGTTCTGTCTATTTTTATTGCCTCTACATATGGATTCAAACCATAGGCTTCGCAAAATACACGAAATTCTTCAAAGGTCACCATGGCAATATCTTCGGTCGTAAACAGTCTGGAATTAACGATAACTTCTCCTACTCCCTCTATCCATTCCATTCTTTCTTTAGATAAGTAAGAATGAATCTCAGACTCTTCGGATCTTTTATATGGTATATGTTCAATATCTATCACATTTAAAATTTCATCTGCCGGAATCTCATACTTTCCAACTTTATGAAGATACAAGCCATCCGCCTGCCGGATCCAGCCTTTCGCGCTTGCCCCCAGCGTCGTTAATTCTGGAGTATGAATCGCATTTTTTATTTGCGCATCAGCCGTATAGGTAACATTTCTTCCTGATAAAGAAATCTCTGTGATAAATAAAGAAAACGGATTCTCAAACAAATTAACCTCTGCCCACTTCTTATCATCACCCTCTTGCAGGATCCAGTAAGAATCCTCTAGACTCAGTCCCCTGCATGCCTTGCATACAGCATATCGGTTCTTTTGAGACAGCCTTAAGCTGTTTAATATTTCTTTTGCATAACTTCTGCCAATCGAAAGCGTTCTGCCGGATGCCCATTCAACAAAATCCACCAGAGTGATCCTCTGTTTTCTGAGCGCAAACGGAAGACGTTCAAAATCTAAGATTTGGCATGCTCCATTTTCATCGATTTCCAGTAAAGGGCTATCTTTCAACATTAACCGCATCCGTTTTTCTCCATTCTCTCTTAATCCATATCTCCGATAGACAATTTCGGGAACAAATGTTCTTTTTCATTTTATCCTATTATATGGCTGGTGTCAATCACAAGAAAAGTCGCCCACCATAAATTTGATGTTCTCCATTGCGGTCATTTTCCCGCTATGCTAGAATGGATTTTACAAGTTTATTGCACATTCCCAAAACGCAAAACTACCAGTACCAAGGGGCTATTTCCATTCCTTTCCCAGGTTAAGCGATGCTACTTCGCAATTGCCCACATGCGGACCGGGAGCCCTGTGGCTCCTTCAATTGGAAGAAACGCTGCAAATACGATGGCGCCTGCCGGAGGCACCTGATCCAGATTGCACATGACCTCGACCTGCAATTTTCCCTTCCCCAGCAGGTATCTTTCGCATGCCAGATCCCCCGCCTTCTCTGCCAGAGCGGAGGCATCCGTATCCAGCGTCTCATGCCCGTTGGCCGCCGCATTCCTGACTTCATAGATATACTGCAGCGCTTCCATGGACCAGCCCGGGAAATGTTCCCCGCCATTCTCATCCACATTGGAGATCGCATCCATATCCGGCCACCGCTCGCTCCATCCTGTGCGCAGCGCTACAAACGCCCCATCCGGAATATCTCCATACGCTTCTTCATACGCCTTAATATCCTCCACGGTAACTGCATAGTGCACATCTTCCTTCACCTTCTCGGACACATCGATCACCACGAGAGGATATGCCATGTTCCGCACGGTATACTGCTCGCTGAGCGGCTCCCCCTTCACAAAGTGTCCCGGAAAATCAATATGTGTTCCAAACTGCCCCGGAAACTTGAAGGTCTGGATCAGGCATTCCAGTTCATTTCCCCAGTCATAGACCGTTTTCCCAAGTTCTACCGCGCCTTCCGGTATCCCCGCCCAATAGGGGCTGTGATTGTTCAGTGGATGTGATAATTCTATCCAGCGATACTTCTTCAATTCTTCCAACTTTTCCCATAATTCATACATAATCTGGTCCTCCTCTAATAAAATTCACAAAACTACTCTTCGTCTAAAAGACATTATACATTTTCAACTGTCTTAAATTATATCCCCATCATCAAATGGATCTCCACATTCCGGGCAGAACTTAGGCGGATTCTTCATATCTTTCGGTTCCCAGCCGCATTTATCGCAGCGGTATTGGGGAACTCCCGCCGGCTTCTTCGCTCCGCATTCTGTACAGAATTTTCCTTTGTTCACCACCCCGCAGGAACACGTCCAGCCCTCCTCAGGTATTGGCTTGGGCGCGCCGCATTCCTGGCAGAACTTTCCAGTATTTCCTGCCATGCCGCAGGCACAGATCCACCCATCCATCGCGGGGGTTCCGGGCTGATAAGCAGCTGCCTGAGGCCTGACATTCTGCGGTCCTTGCCCCGTCTGCTGCCCCATCTGGTAAAGATTCTGCGCATTCATGCCTCCCAGCGTTCCTGCCATTCCCATGCCCATGAAAGCCATGGCCGGACCTGCATTCTCATTCTTCGCCGCCGCCTGCATGGCCGCTGCCTGCGCCTGCGCCAGGTGGGCCGCTGCCATGGTCGGATCCTTCATCACCGCCGTCCGCTGCAGTTCCTTAATATATGCCTCATCCTCCTCGGATGCGGTCACGCTGTTCACGCCTATGGATACGATCTCAATTCCTCGGATGTCCTCCCATTTATCGGATAGGACTTCCTTCAGGGCATCTGCCAGTTCCATCGTATGGCCCGGCAGTGCGCTGTAGCGGACGCCCATCTCGGATATTTTGGCAAATGCGGGCTGGAGCGCTGTCAAAAGTTCGCTTTTGAGCTGGCTGTCCAGATCCTTTGTTGTAAATTCATCGTCCACATTGCCGCATACATTCTTATAGAATAGGATCGGATTGTTCAGCTGATAGGAATATTGTCCAAAACACCGGATGGCAATATCCATGTCCAGCCCGATATTATAGTCAACGACTCTGAATGGCACCGGATTCGGCGTGCCATACTTATTTCCCATCATTTCCTTTGTGTTAAAGAAATAGACCCTCTGGTCGTTTCCAGTCTCTCCGCCCATCGTAAAACGTTTCTTAAGGGTATTCCAGGAATCCAGAAGCCCTTTTCCGAAACCTCCGTAGAATATGGTAGGCTCTGTAGAACTATCCCAGATGAACTCGCCCGGCTCAGATGAAAATTCTACCACCTTGCCCTGTTCTACGATCATCATGCACTGCCCCTCGTTGACTGCAACGACAGAGCCATTGCTGATAATATTGTCGCTTCCCTTTTTATTGGAGCCCCTTCTAGTCGTACGTTTGACTCCCTTGGTCACGATCACTCCGTCCTCCAGGGAATCGCAATAGAAGTATTCCCTCCACTGGTCTGCCAGCACTCCTCCAACTGATCCTAATGCCGCTTTAATCAATCCCATATCTGTATCCTCCTGCTCTAAAATTTACCGCTGGCGCCGCCATGCATATTCCCATGCTTATCCTTATGCAGCGTTGTCCTGTTATGACTGCCATAATGCTGTCTGTTGTCCTGCTTTTGCTCGATCGGCTTCTTCGTGATGCTGCTGGTAAGAAATATATCCCTCTTGCGTATCTGGGTCGCAGCATCTCCTCTCTGGTAGTCCTGGGCATCTTTCTGCATATTTGCCGTCTTCATCCCGGACTTCAAGGATGCCATATAAAGTATGGTCAGAATCAGTCCGCAGACAAGTGCCGGTATGATATAATCCTCCGGGCCTTTCGGCTCCTTGGGCTTTGCGTCCGTTTCTTCCGCCTTTTCTTCTGCCTTTTCTTCCTCCTTGCTCTCTGCCTCTTTCTGCCCATCGGCAATAGCAGAAGCCAGGGCATTGCCAAGTTCATTTTCTTCTTTTTGTGGATTCAAATTACGCTCCAGCGTCTTGTCCAGTTCCTTCAAATAAGATTGAAACCCCTGATAGTACTGGTCAGAGGAAAAATATCCGGATGCCGCATGATCTCCCAATGCGGACAAGTCGTAATCGGAAAACATGGTCATGGCTGCACCGTTGGTGGAGATTGCCCATTCCCTGCTTCCCATATCCAGCAGAAACAGGATTCCGTCCTTGCCCTCTCCTATCCCATATCCTCTGTTCACATACTGCATGTCAGCCTCTGCCTGGGCTGTGCCTTCCTGCCTCCGATTCTCCGTCATCAGCACAATGTCTATCTGGTATTGCTGGGTCATCTCATCAATCTGGCTTGACAGCCGGGTCTCATCATAATCCGACAGTATCCCTGCATCATCTATGACTTTGGGCAGATCCGTCCCCTCGCTGGCTGCCACCGGAATGACGTTTGCAGCTAGCAGGCATAAGGCCGCCGCAATCAATCGTAATCTCTTCATCATCTTCTACCCTTTCCTACAATTATAAAAATAAACGGACAAGCATGATCAGCATGTAAACCGCAATACTGCTTCCAGCAAAGAAGCCCAAGGCATTCTTCCAGAATAGTCCCGAATCCACCGGCAGCTCGCCTACCAGCTTTCCCGTCTGCCCATTCATGGCAAACCGGTAAATCTTGTCTTTATATTCAACTTTCACCACCCAGACGGGCAGCAGCGCATAATGGACTGATCCATTGGTGCAGCCAATCTGTGAATTCTTCAGCATCAGGATGTCATATTCCTTCTTGTCAACGGACTGCTTTAAAATGTCCTGAAAACTGGTCTTAATCCTCTCCTGCGCCCTGCCGCGGCTCTCATCTTTGGAAACGTCATACTTGATCGCTTCATAGCCGGACAGGTATGCCTCGTCAAACGAAACGGCCTTTGACATGTCATATGGCTCGATAGATTCCATATAGGCGTCATCCATTTCCACAGATCCATCCACCGGCACATAGTCAAAACTTACGCGGCCTTCCCTGGATACCAGATAATAGTCTGTCTGTATGTATTCATACTGCTGGTCCTTCCATTTTTTGATCCTCTGTCCATTATAATTGATGGTTCCCTCTGCCTGACAGCTGAACAGCCAGAATGGGACATAGATTCCCGTGATCTCCTTGATCTTCTGGTCGCTTTGGAAGGATCTTGGAAGCAGGGCCTTCTTTTTGCAGAATCCCTTATATGCTTCTTTTGCGGCTTTCGCATCCAGTTGAAACGGCACGATAAGATCCGGCTTAAATCCCCCTGATACCTGTTTCGGAAGAATGACCGGGCTGTCGCAGTATGGGCACTTGGTTGCAGCCGTCGTCTCCCGGGCTTCAATCTCTCCGCCACAGGACGGGCATTTATATACCCTGCTTCCATCTTCCTTGACCACCCATTCACCTGTTCTTCCAAAGTCGGTGGTTCCCCAGTCGTAGGTGTCTTTTTTCTGCTCCGTGGACTCGACTACCTTTGCATATTCCTGGTAGGTCTCCATATCCATCTCGTTGTCGCAGTTCGGGCAATGAAGCTTCTGGGTGTCGCTGTTGAACACCAGGTTTCCGCCGCAGCAAGGACACTTATACTCTTTTACGCTCATGCTCTCTACCCCTTTACCTTTTGTATGCCTAATTATAGATAGTATATCATAGATTGTTTCTGTTTTGTATAACTGTCAGCATACAAAAAACATTTCCATTATTTTACAAAGGAAGGGGATGTCGGTTAATACCGATTTTTAAACTCTAAATCCTAAAATAAGAATCTCCCATAAAAATCAGTGTTTTTCATACTTGATATTCTTTGGGAGATTCTTATTGTTCTTTTTCTGTATATATTTTAGGGCGCAAAACACCCATAACTGCATTTTTGAACATGCACATTTTTTAAGCCGTCTTTTCCTCGGTTTTTCCTTCGAATTTTTTAATCTCTTCATGAAGAAAACGATGATATTTATTCATGTTCCGACCAATGGCATACAGCATGAATTCTTTATACACCTTCTCTGACGTTCGGTAGTTGAATCTTCGGAAACTATCATTTTCCTTGATATCTCCAAAATGTCCTTCTGTCTGGATGGAACGGATCTGACGATTTAGAATCCCTTTCTCACTTTGGATGTTTGCATGGGATTCCTCTTTCAATGTTTCCCATTGTTCATTGATCTTCATAACTTTGTTTTTCTCAGCATCTTTTTCTGCGTTATATTTATATAAGCATTTCGCTTTGTGTTCACAACCACTACAGTCTGCACATCCGTATACCTCAAAAGTCTGGGTATAACCCGGCTGTTTTTTGGTCTCTGTGCGGATATGATGCAATCCTCTTCCGTCATGACAAACATAATACCGTTCATCCTCAAATATCTGTGTTTTCATGTTGTAATATTTTCCAATATCTTCTCTGTAAGCGCGTGTTTTCCGTTTTTCATGATCCTGCAGCTTGATGTAACTGGATATCTTATTTTTCTTTAAATACAGAAGATTTTTCTCGCTACAATAACCGCTATCTGCGGTTACTTCTTCCAAAATCTCCCCAAATGCATTTTTATGCTTTTCTAAAACCGGAATCAGTGTGTTATAGTCTGTCCGGTCATTGCTTACATAAGCATGGACAATGAAATAATTCTCTACTGCGATCTGAACATTATATGCGGCTTTTAACTGTCCGTTCAGCATGTGATCTTCTTTCATTCTCATAAAGGTGGCTTCTAAATCTGTTTTGGAATAGCTGTTCCTGTCCTTTCCCATGATCTCAAAACATTCTTTGTATCCCATAAGGCGTTCGCCGCAGGTTTCTAATTCCTCATAAAGCTGCTGGAGCTCCGATTTCCTCTTCCCTTTTCCGTAAACAAACGCAATCTGTTCCTTCTCTGCGATCTGAGTCAGATTTTTCTGAAGTTTCAAAATCTCCAATGGGGAACAGTTGTCAATCTCGATGATCGTATTATTGGACAACTTTTTATGTTTTGTCAGTTTTCGCTTCCGGTTCTTTTCAATGACATCTCTTACCTTATCCATTCCTTCGATCACAAACATATGTGCATGGGGAATGTCATATTTTATGCCATACTCATTTTCATCTATCCATGCATTATACTTCTGATACAGTGAATCAATCATATCGAGTAAGCCTGCGAGATGATAATTGATCGTCCCTCTCCACACAAATGTATAGCGGTTTGCATTGGCCTCTATTTTTGTTCCATCAATAAAAAGGGATTTCAATGTGATCAGTCCTTCTTTTTGCAGGCGGCGGAGAAACTGGTAATTCAACTCATCCAATACATCTGCAGTCAGTCTTTTATTCTTGAACTCATAAAAAGCATCCCTTTTTGGTTTCTGACCTTTGGTAAGCCAGATAAATGCAAGGTCTCTTTCGCATAATTCCACAATACGGTCAACAGCTCTAATCCCACGCATGTTTGCGTAAGTAACTACGGCATACATCATAATTGGGTTATACCCGGTTCTTCCCTTATCTGAACAATTGGCCAACAAGCCAGAAAAATCTAATTCCTCCATCACTTTTTTCAGGGTATAGACTGGATCGTCGTCAGGTAAACACAATTCGAAGAAACTGAAGTTAATTTTCTGTTGCCCTAATTCAAAAAATTCGTTATAATACTTATTGTTTAGCATAGTTACATTATAACATGTAACGGAGAAGAGATGGTTGTCGTTAGCCATCTTTTTCTCTTTTATGGAAAAATTTCAGGGGCAGATGTGACCTGGTATGAGTCACATCTGCCCCTATTTGGAACTATCTATTTCCCGATAGCCCCTTCCTTTTATTCCCGCAGGCTTAAGATCCCTTCCATAAGAATCTTCACATCTTCCAAAATATAGTCGAATGCGCCTGCCTTATACAGATTTATTACGATCATCCCGATCGGGACCGCGAAGATCATTCCAAAAATACCGCCTGCCTTGTATCCAATATATAAGAACAGAAGGGTAGGAAGCGGCTGCATTCCCATGCTGTCCCCCACCAGTTTCGGCTGGATCAGCTGCCGTACCAGCTGGGTGACTCCATAGAGGATGATCAGGCCCACCGACATCCTGTAGTCTTTCACCAGAAGTTTATAAAGCGCCCACGGTATCAGCGCGGTTCCTGTCCCGAAAAAAGGGAGAAAATCCAGGAATGCGATGAGCAGCGCCAGTAAAAAATAGAAGTGTACCTTCAGAATTACAAAGCCAATCACCAGAATCAGGCATACGACCCCCATAATCTTAAATTGGGCTTTAAAATATCCGCCTACCGCAAACTTCAGATTGTCGATCACCATGCTCATGCGGCGCACTATCGGTTCCGGCGATACCTTCTTCGCCCACTCTATCACCTCATCCCTCTCCGCAATGAAGAAATAGGCTGAGATGAATGTAACGATAGTTGCTATCAGGACGGATGGAATCCGTTTTGCGACATTTCCGGCAGCCGCCACCGTAGGCTCGCTGATCCTTCCCATCCAGTCGCCCATAGTCTTATCCAGATTGCTGGTCATGGTATGCCATGCATCCTGAAGGCTCGCCGGAAGCACTTTGAACACGCCGTTTAAACTGCTTCCAATCTCTCCAAATCCGGACTCCAGGTCCTGATACATCTTTGGCATGTTCTGGATCAAAGATGCGATCTCTTTCCAGAGCTTACTTCCGATAAAATAGATCAGGATCCCGACTGCCCCTAATACTGCGATGATAATTAATGCGGAGCCCAGTTTCTTAACGATTTTAACACGCTTTTCCAGCCAATTGACGATTGGGCTGGCAATATAGGAGATAAACCATCCGATCACGAATGGCATAAAGAAGCCCAGCAGCCGAAAGCCTACATAGATGAACAGGATCGTCGCTATCAGGCTGAAAGTCAGGCTCACGATCACCTTCCAATAGGGACGGGTATCATGCAACTGTTCCTTAAAGTTCGTCTCCATATGGCTACTCCACCTCTTCTTTGCCCAGCAATTCCGTCTCTACAAACGCCCAGATATCGTCTTTTCCCTGCTTGGTCACAGAGGAAAATGGGAGGACCTTGGTTCCCCGAACAAGATTAAGCCCTTGCCTTACTGCCTTCAGATGCTTGTCAACCTGGCTTCTTTTAATCTTATCCAGCTTCGTAGCTATGATGATCGGATTGTACCCTTGTGCCACGATCCAGTCGTACATCATCTTGTCATTGGCAGAAGGATCATGGCGGATATCAATCAGCAGGAATACCGCTTTTAACTGGGCTGATCCGTGCAGATACCGTTCGATCAACTTCCCCCATTTTGCCTTCTCCTGTTCGGAAACCTTCGCGTATCCATACCCGGGAAGATCCACCAGATACAGTTCTTCATTGATATTGTAAAAATTGATGGTCTGGGTCTTTCCCGGCGTAGCCGATATCCTGGCATAGGACTTGCGGTTCATCAGCGCATTGATCAGTGATGACTTCCCTACATTTGATTTCCCCGCAAAAGCAATTTCCGGCAGCTGATTGTCCGGCAGCTGGCTGGTTAGCCCGCACACGGTTTCCAGATTTATATTTCTGATAATCATTCTATTTCCCTTTCCTATTCTGCCAAAGCGATTTTCAATACAGCATCCATATGGGATACTGGAATAATCTCCAGCCCCCTGGTAATCTCCGAAGAGATCTCCTCCACATCCGGCTCATTCTCCTGCGGAACGATCACCGTGCGGATGCCCGCGTTCTTTGCTGCCAGCAGTTTTTCCTTCAGTCCGCCGATAGGAAGCACGCGGCCTCTTAAGGTGATCTCCCCGGTCATGGCAACATCTGCCCGTACTTTTCTTCCGGTGATCGCCGACATCATGGCCGTAGCCATGGTGATTCCGGCAGATGGGCCGTCTTTCGGAACGGCACCCTCCGGTATATGGATATGTACGTCATGCTCCTTGAAGAAATTTTCCTCTATCTTATGCTCCCTGCTGACAGAGCGGATGTAACTGATGCCGGTCCTTGCGGATTCCTTCATCACATCTCCCAATTGCCCGGTCAGCAGGATCTCTCCCTCGCCTGGCATAACATTCACTTCAATCTGAAGCGTGTCCCCGCCTACGCTGGTCCACGCCAGCCCGCGGACGATCCCTATCTCATCCGCCTTATTGGCCATCTGGTAGATATACAGTTCCTTGCCAAGATAGAGATGGAGGTTGCGCTCGGTCACATGAACCGCCTTCTTCTTTGTCTCCAGGATCTCTCTGGCTGCCTTCCTGCAGATGTCCCCGATCTTACGCTCCAGCTGCCTGACTCCGGCTTCCTTCGTATAGTTGCGGGCCATCTTCCACAGCGCGTTCCGGCTTATGGTCAGCTGATCCGGCGCAAGGCCGTGCCGCTCCAGCTGCTTTGGTATCAGATGCTCGATGGCAATATGCATCTTCTCATTCTCCGTATAGCTGCTGACTTCGATGACTTCCATCCGGTCCAGAAGCGGACGCGGGATGGTCTGAAGCGTGTTAGCCGTGGTGACAAAAAGCACTTCGGAAAGATCCATCGGCACTTCCAGATAATGATCCCGGAACTTGCTGTTCTGCTCACTGTCCAGCACTTCCAAAAGCGCGGAGAAGGTGTCTCCTTTATAATCATTGCTCACCTTGTCAATCTCATCCAGCAGCATCAGAGGATTCTTGACACCCGCTTGCTTCAGCGCGCTGGCAATTCTTCCTGGCATGGCGCCCACATAGGTCTTCCTGTGCCCCCGGATCTCCGCCTCGTCCCGCACGCCTCCCAGGGAAATACGCACATAAGGCTTTTTCAGCGCCCTGGCCAAAGACTTGGCAATGGAAGTCTTACCGGTACCCGGAGGTCCGACCAGGCACAGGATGGGGGAATCTCCCTTTTTCGTCAGCGCCCTGACCGCCAGAAATTCCAGCACCGTTCCTTGACTTTCTCCAGGCCATAGTGATCCTCGTCCAATACCTTCTTGGCATAGGCGATATCCTTGTGATCCCTGCATACTTTATCCCAGGGCATTTCCAGCATTGTCTCAATGTAAGTGCGGATCACTCCCACCTCCGCAGGACTGTTCATGGAGTTCTTAAACCGCTTGATCTCCTTGCCAAGCTTCTCCTTGACTTCCTTGGGGGCTTTTAAGGCATCTGCTTCCTGCTGGAATTCTTCCGCGTCTGAAAGCGTATTGTCATCTCCCAATTCCTCGCGGATCAGCTTCATCTCTTCTCGGAGAATGTACTCCCGCTGGTTCTTGTCCACTCGCTCCTTGACTTTCTTCTGAAGTTCTTCCTTTACATTGAGGATCTGTATCTCGCTCACCAGCTTATAAGCCAGAAGTTCATAGCGCCGCATCAGATCCGGCTCCTCCAGCAGCTGCTGGGCATCCGTATAGGAAAATGGCATGTTGGCGGCTATGACGTCTACCAGTTTTTTCAGTTCGTTGATATTTTCAATTTGAACCGCCAGTTCCTTGGACAGTTTCGGATCTTTTAAAAGATATTCCTTGAAAATGTCCTTCATCCCCCGGATCATGGCGTCCAGATTCATAGGATTCTTCTCAGCGCCCGTATCTTCAATGGATGTATCCGTATCTGGAATCACCGTTATATTTGCCCTCATATAAGGCTCTTCGAATTCCATCACATTGATGCAGGCCCTTGATTCTCCGGATATCAGCACCCGAAGCATTTTCTTAGGTAATTTGACTACCTGCCTGATGGCAGCGACGCAGCCGGTCTGGTACACATCCGTAACCCCGGGCTCTCCGTCTCTACATCTTTTTGGGCTGTCAGGAATATCTTCTGGTCTCCCAGCATGGCTTCCTCTATTGCCTGGATAGACTTGGGCCTGCTTACGTCAAAATGACGCACCATCTCCGGCAATATGGACAGTCCTCTTAATGCTACCATAGGAAGGCTTAATGTTTCTCTGTTCATATACTATTCTCCCAGTTATAAAAACTGGCGGGCACAAATGTCTTTCTTGCACCCCGCATACTATTTTATGCACTCTCAGATCTGACGGATGCGTGCTCGCATTCCGGTTCTCCGATTCCTTTTACAACATCTTCTGTAATTCGGCATGATTTTAAGGTCTCATCAGATGGAGCCTTGTACATGATATCCATCATGATATTCTCCATGATGGCTCGAAGCCCTCTTGCACCAGTCTTCCGCTTAAGGGAAGTCTCCGCAATCGCTTCCAGCGCTTTTTGATCAAAGATCAGATCCACGCCGTCTAGTTCCAACAGTTTCTGGTACTGCTTTACAATCGCGTTCTTTGGCTCTGACAGAATCTGCATCAGCGCTTTCTTATCCAACATCTCCAATGCGACCGTCACCGGCATACGGCCTACCAACTCAGGGATCAGTCCGAATTTCACCAGATCCTGAGGCAGTACCTGCGCAAGCAGCCTGTCTACATCATTCTCATGCTTCTTTGCAATATCGGCATTAAATCCAATGGATTTCTGGTCAATACGCTTTTCAACAATCTTATCGATACCTTCAAACGCTCCACCGCATATGAACAGGATGTTGGTCGTATCAATCTGGATCAGTTCCTGATGAGGATGCTTCCTTCCTCCCTGCGGAGGAACATTGGCAACCGTGCCCTCCACGATCTTAAGCAGGGCCTGCTGCACGCCTTCGCCGGAAACGTCCCTAGTAATCGAGGGATTCTCGGACTTTCTGGTTATCTTATCAATCTCATCAATATAGATGATGCCGTATTCCGCGCGCTCGATATCGCCGTCCGCAGCCTGGATGATCTTAAGAAGGATATTCTCCACATCTTCTCCTACATACCCTGCCTCCGTCAGCGCAGTCGCGTCTGCAATGGCAAACGGAACATTCAGGATCTTGGCCAGGGACTGGGCAAGCAGCGTCTTCCCGCAGCCAGTAGGCCCCAGCATCAGGATGTTGCTCTTATTCAGTTCTACCCCCATATCCTTCTGGGCCATAATCCGTTTATAATGATTATAGACAGCCACAGAGAGCACTTTCTTTGCCTCTTCCTGGCCGATCACATACTCATCCAGAAATTCTTTGATTTCTTCTGGCTTCAGGAGATTGATGTCAGCGAATGGATTCCAATGCCTTCCATCATCATATTCGAATTCCTCTTCTATAATCTCTGCGCAGACATCGATGCACTCGTCACAGATATAAGCCCCGTTGGGGCCTGCAATCAGTTTTCTCACTTGGTTCTGCGTCTTATTGCAGAACGAGCATCTCACCTGATCGTCGTTCTTTCCTACCATACTCTCACCTCATAATAATAAGGACCGATGCGCAAGACTAACGGCTCTTGATTACTTCGTCAATTAAACCATATGCTTTCGCTTCTTCCGCAGACATGAAATTATCCCTCTCTGTACCGATCCGGATAACGTCAAGCGGCTGTCCTGTATTCTCTGCTAATATCTGATTTAATTTTTGACGGGTCTTTAATATATGTTCAGCGGCAATCTGAATCTCCGTTGCCTGTCCCTGTGCGCCGCCTGATGGCTGATGGATCATGATCTCTGCATTCGGAAGAGCCAACCTCTTGCCTTTGGTTCCCCCTGCCAGCAGGAAAGATCCCATGCTTGCAGCCATTCCGATACAGATTGTCTCAATATCGCACTTGATATACTGCATGGTATCATAAATTGCCAGACCGGCTGTCACAGATCCTCCCGGGCTGTTGATATACAGATGGATATCCTTTTCCGGATCCTCTGCCTCAAGAAACAGCAGCTGTGCTACAATCACGCTTGCAGACACATCCGTCACTTCCTCGCCCAGAAATGATTCTGTCTTTTAATAATCTTGAATAGATGTCGTAGGAGCGCTCTCCGCGGCTTGTCTGTTCAATGACATAAGGTACTAAACTCATGTATATGCCTCCTAACTACATGTTACTTGTATAGACTTATTTTTCAACAGCATTCTCTATCAGGAAAGTTATGGCCTCCTGTACTGCCATATCTTCCTTCATCTGCTTCTTTTCATTCTCATCCATGAATTCTTTCAGTTTGTCTACTTCCATCTTATAACTTTCCGCCATCTTAGCCAGTTCTTCATCCAGTTTTTCGTCGCTGATCTCGATATTCTCTGCCTTTGCGATCGCTTCCAGCACAAGGCGGGTCTCAATGCGCTTGATCGCCTGCGGACGCAGTTCATCCATCATCTTGTCGGCAGTCATACCCGTAAACTGGAAGTACTGCTCCAGGGAAATGCCCTGCGACTGGATTCTCTGTGCGAAATCATCGGCCATCTGCATAACCTGAGTCTCGATCATCGGCTGAGGGATCTCATACTGCGCATTCTTGACTACAGCATCTACAGCCTGGTCTTCCTGCTTTCTCTTTCCTTCGGAAGCCTTCTGATCTTTAATCTTTGCCTTAATATCAGCCTTATATTCCTCTAATGTATCAAATTCAGAAACTTCTGCTGCGAATTCATCATCAATTTCCGGAAGTTCCTTTGCCTTAATCTCATGAATCGTGCATTTGAATACTGCTTCTTTGCCTTTCAGATCCTCGGCATGGTAATCTTCCGGGAAGGTAACCTTGACTTCCATCTCCTTCTCGGCCTCTGCGCCTACCAGCTGTTCCTCGAATCCAGGAATGAAAGAGCCTGATCCGATGGTCAGAGGATAGTTCTCCCCTTTCCCGCCTTCGAAGGCTACTCCGTCGACAAAGCCTTCGAAGTCCAGGATCACTTCGTCCCCATCCTGTACCGGACGGTCTGTTACGGTGATTGTCCTTGCATTCTTCTCTGCTTCTTCCTGAATCTTGGCATCCACTTCCTTCTGCGTCACGCGCGTAGATACCTTTTCTATCTCCAGTCCTTTATACTCGCCAAGTGTCACTTCCGGCTTTGTCGCAACATCGGCCGTGAAGATGAATGGCTTTCCTTTTTCGATCTGTACCACATTGATCTGCGGTCTTGATACGATGTCAAGTTCCGCTTCATCATAAGCTTCTGCATATGCCTTTGGAATCAATTCATTTGCAGCGTCATCATAAAAGATCTCTGCGCCATACATCTTCTCGATCATCTGGCGCGGAACCTTTCCTTTGCGGAAGCCTGGCAATGAAATCTTATTCTTTTGCTTCATATATGCACTCTGAAGCGCTTTCTCTAAATCATCGGCAGGAACTTCGATGGTAAGTTTTGCCATGTTTTTCTCTAACTTTTCTACCTGTAAACTCATTTACTATTTCCTCCTGTTTCTATCCCGCCCTTCGGTAGTCGAAAAGATGGGCATACTACATTACATTCACCTCAGAAGTATAACACAAACATCTGTAAATATCTAGCCTTGAATTTCATCTAAGCGAAGTATTTTTAAGACCAGGCTGTTCATATCATCCTCATCAACGGAATATTCATGATTCTTATCTGCCTGCACATGCAGGATGACCGTTTTTCCTCTCCATATGCAGTGTCCTGATAGGCGGCGTCCAGCAGTTCGTAAGCATGGTTGACAATATCATTCAATACCTGCTGCGTCACCTCTTCCGTGGTTCCCTCATAGCCTCCCTCTTTGATCTTCTGGGTAATCTTGATGGAATCTTGCGAAAGAGACTGCTGGAAGTTAACGAATACATCCGAAGGCTGTATGGATACCGGCACTTCGTACTCCCTTTTTCCGGTTTTTTCCGCCTTTCCTACATCATAACGCATGGTAGCGAATATCTTGGACACCAGATCCGCAAACTGCGCCGTCTTGGTCTCGTTCATCTCAATCTCATTGGTGATATTGGCTGCCACAAAGTTATCGATGGACTGCTGATACTGACGCATCAGAGAATTTTCCGTGGCATCCTCCATGTAAGTCCTGGCCCTTGACGTATCACCCTGAAAAGTCAGATCCAGCAAAGCCTGCGTATATCCGGAGGCATCAAAATCCTTGCCGCAGCCCGTGACAAAGAGCGCCAGCATAAGAACCAGCGCCATAATCCGGAATATCTTTTTATATCTTTTCATACGCAATCATCTCGCCAATCTCTTTTTGCCTTGTCGCTTCCCGCCAGTACCTCAATCAGCTTAAGGGCAAAATCGACTGCCGCGCCTGCACCTCGTCCGGTGATAACATTGTTATCCACCGTCACCGGAACCTTTGTAATGACCGCGCCCTGGATATCCTGCTCCACAGTAGGATGGCATGTGATACGCTTGCCCTTCAAAAGGCCAAGGTTCGCCAGCACCGTAGGACCCGCACAGATCGCGCCGATATACTTTCCTTCTTCAAAGAAGTCTTTTACGACCCTGCGCACGCCTGAGTGGGCATCCAGATTCAGCGTTCCCGGCATGCCGCCCGGAAGAACGATCATGTCTGACTCCACAAAATTCACCTCTTCAAACAGGTCTTCTGTCTGAACATTGATTCCATGCGCCCCATGGACCGTGTATTCTTCGGTAATCGAAACAGTATCTACATAGATCTGGGCTCTTCTGAGCAGATCTACCGCTGTCAAGGCTTCAATTTCTTCAAATCCGTCTGCTAAAATCACACTTACTTTTTTCATTGAAATCATCCTCCTTAATTTTACATATTAACACCGTTTACATTTTGTGTAAAACTATATTATGATTGCTATAAATATGGTACGATTATCCAGACTGGAGTTGGAAGCTTATGGAAATAGAACGCAAGTATCTTGTACCAATACTGCCCGACAAACTAGAGGATTACCCCTGCCGCGTCATAGAGCAGGGATATCTGAATACAGAACCCGTCATTCGTATCCGGCGGGATAACGACAAGTATGAAATCACTTACAAATCCAAAGGCTCCATGGCAAGGCAGGAATATAATCTCCCTTTGACCCGGGAAGCCTATTACCACCTTTTGCCCAAAATAGACGGACATCTGATTCAAAAGAAGCGTTACATGATCCCTCTTTCCGGCGGATTGACCGCTGAACTGGATATATTTGGCGGGCGGCTTGCGCATCTGGTCCTTCTGGAAGTTGAATTTCCTACGGAAGAAGATGCCAATACCTTTATCCCTCCCGCCTGGTTCGGGGAAGACGTAACCTTTTCCGGAAAGTTCCACAAACAGTTATCTCAGCACGCTGTAAAAGCAACGATTTGTTTCTTTTTCTTAAAAAGAAACGTTTCGGTGCATAGATATCTATTTATTAGGTAAATTGCTATACTAACAAGTGAAATGACTTGTGGGGGTTAACGATTATGCCTAATATACAGCTGGCCAATAACTTAAGATATCTAAGAAAACAACATAATCTGACACAAACGACCTTAAGCAATATGCTGAACATTTCCAGACAGGCTTACTCTAACTATGAGACAAGCAAGCGTACCCCGGATCTGGATTCTCTGCTTCACCTGGCCGGATTTTACCACGTCAGTCTCAACGATCTTGTCCTTGGAAGCCTGAAAGACAAGCATGTCACCACGTCAGGCATATCCGAGGATACGATTCCCTATGCTCTCGCAACAGATAAAAAGACCGGCAATTCCATCTATCTCACGGATGAAGAAGTAGATATGATTCTAAATTTCCGCACCCTTTCCAACGAGAATAAACAGATTATTACCGGCTTTCTACATTCCAATTCCAAACATCCAGATTAATCAGCCAACGCAAATCCATCATGAACAGCTATCATGGCCTGCTCGATGTCATCCTCTGCAACCAGTACGGTAATCCGGATCTCGGAAGTAGAGATCATGTTGATGTTGACCCTTGAGTTGTACAGAGAATCAAACATCTTTGCCGCCACGCCAGGATTGCTCATCATTCCGGCGCCTACGATGGAAAGTTTTGCCACCTTCTCATTCCATGTAATATCCTGGATCGTAAGTCTCTTTTTATTTTCCTCCAGAATCCTGATCGCATTCTCCAGGTCATCGGATGCCACCGTAAAGGAGATGTCTTTCGTCCCTTCTCTTCCCACTGACTGAAGAATAATATCCACATTGATATTGTTGCCAGCAAGGGTATCAAAGATACGGAATGCGATTCCTGGCTTGTCTTCCACTCCTATGACTGAGATTCTGGCAGTATTCTTATCGGCCGCCACGCCTGTCACTAATAGTTTTCCATTTCGCTTGCCTCCTTGACTACGGTTCCCTCTGAGCGGTTCAGGCTGGACCGTACCACTAATTCTACGTTATATTTCTTCGCCATTTCCACAGATCGGTTGTGAAGCACCTTTGCGCCAAGGCTAGCCAGTTCCAGCATCTCATCATAGGTTATCACGTCTATCTTCTTTGCATCCTTCACAATTCTTGGGTCTGCCGTATATACGCCGTCCACGTCTGTATAGATCTCGCATTTATCCGCGTGCAGCACCGCTGCCAGCGCTACCGCCGTCGTATCGGAGCCGCCCCTTCCAAGCGTCGTGATATCGTCATATTTATTAACGCCCTGGCCCGTTACACAATTCAATCTTCTGGAATCCAGCTCGTGGAGGCCTCCTCTCCGTATCTCACGCGCTTAAAACGCGCATTTCCGTAGCGGATGTGAATGCATCATTACCTGGAACGCATTCA